>NZ_JBEAIU010000002.1:0-225315 GCF_040065135.1 Klebsiella sp. CN_Kp066
CAGTCTGGCACTTTGATGCCGTAAGGGGGAGGTGTCCATCACATCGGGCTACGGGTCTACAGCAGGCGATGAACCCGTAGCCCGGCTCAGCAAAGCGCAAGCCGGGGGGTTAACGTTTACTTGATATAGGTAAAAGCGGTGGTGACGCGAGTCACGCCGCTTACCCGGCTGGCGATATCCGCCGCCGCGCGTCCTTCACGATCGGTAACCAGACCCATCAGGAACACTTCGCCATTTTCGGTTGTTACCTTCACGTTGGAGGATTTCACCTGGTCGGTACCCAGCAGCTGGGAGCGGACTTTGGTGGTGATCCAGGTATCCGAAGAGGCGGTACCTAAGCCGATCGGCTGGCCCTGACGCACTTCATTAAACACCTCCGTTGTCCCTTCTACGCCCATTGCGATTTGCTTCGCGCGCGCGGAGAGGTCTGGCGTTGGAGACTGACCGGTCAGCAGGACTTTACCCTGGTAGGCGGTCACGTTGATGCGGGCCTGTTTCTTAATTTGTTCATCTTTGGATAGCGCGCTGTTGACGCGTAGCTCCAGCGTGCTGTCATCCACCTGAGTACCTACCGTACGCGGGTCCGTCGCGGCTTTGGTGCCGACCGCTGCCGTGCCAACTACCGCTGCGGCAACGCATCCCTGAAGCAGTAGCGCAGACAGCAGAATGGCGAGGGGCGAGAGAGCCTTCATGTGTTCTCCTTAATCGTCCTGGTGTGGAAAAAGCGTGTTATCGATCAAATCGCACAGACAATTGACGGTGAGCATATGCATTTCCTGAATTCGCGCGCTGCGATGCGAGGGAATGCGGATTTCGACGTCCTGCTGCCCTAAGAGGCCAGCCAGTTCACCGCCGTCATAACCGGTTAACGCCACGATAGTCATATCGCGGGTGACCGCCGCTTCCACGGCTTTCACGATATCCCGGCTATTGCCGCGCGTAGAAATCGCCAGCAGTACGTCGCCGGCGTGTCCCAACGCACGCACCTGCTTGGCATAGATTTCATCATGCAGGCGATCGTTGGCAATTGCGGTTAAGACCACATTATCGGTATTTAGTGCAATGGCGGGTAAACCAGGGCGTTCAGTTTCGAAACGATTAATCATGCTGGCAGCAAAATGCTGTGCGTTGGCGGCGGAAGTGCCATTACCACAACAGAGAATTTTGTTGCCGTTCAGCAGCGATTGTACGAGCGTCATAGCCGCACGGGAGATGGCGTCCGGGAGTGCTTCCGCTGCTGCAATTTGGGTTTGAATGCTTTCGGTGAAGCAGGCTTTGATTCTGTCGAGCACGGGATCCCTTAATTCATTTTACCCATCATACTTCAGGTTGCTTGTGCGTTGGCTACGCTCGTTCGCCCGAATCACTGACTTGAGTCAGCTCATCGGGACTTTCTCGCTTGCCGCGTTACTCGGCCTGCGGTCTCGCCCCTTCGGGGCCAGCGCCAGCGCTGTTCAAAGCACAAGTGCTTTGTCCTGCAACTCCAATTATTTTGGGTGTACGCTATTCGCCAAAGGCGTTTTTTAGCCATTGGATGTCGTTTCCGGTGAAGGCTACCACATCGAAACGGCAATCCACAGTCTCAAAGCTCCCATTCTGTCGGCAGAGCCACAGACGCGCGGCTTTGAGCAGTCTTTGTTGCTTTTGCGGCGTGACGCTGGAAGCGGCATCGCCGTAGCTTGCGCTGCGACGATAGCGTACTTCGACAAATACGGTGACGCTACCGTCGCGCATGATGAGGTCAATCTCGCCGCCGCGCTCGCGGACATTGGCGGCGATAAAGCGCAAACCCTGGCGCTCCAGCCAGCGGCGCGCCTGCATTTCCCAGGCATCGCCGGTCTGTTTACTTAGTTGGCTGCGACGATTTGCCCACCCTGGTATTTGAGCCATGACAGTTTCCTGTTGATCACGCAATCCTGCGTGGCCGTAAGATCGCCGGTATTGCCGTTCAGCTCAAAGCCTGGCACCTGGCGCATCTGCGAGAAGTGGTTGGCCAGAGACCAGGCGTCGGCGCCCATGGCGTACAGGCGCGCCAGCGAGTAGTCGTTACGAACGGCGGCCAGCGCCTGCTGCTGCAGCGCCGGGTTGCTTCCCGCCAGCATCGGGATTTCGCTGTATTGCAGGCCTTCCATCTCCAGACGGAAGTCCGGGCCGGAGGTTCCCTGGGCGCTGCGGGAGCTGGCGTACAACGTCACGCCGCTCTGGCTACCGTTACGCAGGGCAATCATCGGCTTGACGTAAGCAATTTGTTCCGGCGTCGCCAGGATGTACGCGGCGTCGACGCCGCCGGTGCTGCTGACCGGCATATCGCTCGGGCTTCCCAGAGCGCTGTCCTGCGCTGACGGCAGGGTAGAAACCGGCGTACCGCTTAATGAAATACCGCTGTTAACGCTGCCGCGCAGCTCGGCCGTGGAACCTAAACGCTGTTGCAGTACCGTGCCGCCCCCCAGCTTCAGCCACTCATTGGCAAAGGCATTAACCACGCGATCGCCCAGCGCGCCGCGCGGTACCAGCAGCAGCGGAGTCTGTTTACCCTGATCGTGTATGTGGTGCGCCGCGTCGCGAGCTTCGTCTTCCGGAGAGAGGGCGAAATAGCAGATATTAATCCGGTTTTCGATTTTCTCCGGCTGGTTGAGCGCCAGCACGTTCAGCGAGGTATTGCTCTTGATGACCTGTTCGACGTTATCTTTCAGCAGCGGGCCGACGACGATGGTCGCGCCGTCCTGCTGTACCTGAGCCAGTAGCTGGCTCATCGGTTGCGTGGTGGTGTCATAGATTTTCAGCTCGGCGGCCGGGTTAGCCGGGGTGGCGGACACAGCCTGAGTCTGCGGTGCCTGTACCGGCTGGCTGGTGGTCTCCGGCGCCGGGGCGGATGTCGCCTCCGGTGCGGTGACCGGCGCCTGAGCTTGCGCCTGGTCGGCAGCTGGCGTTTGTACTGGCGCCTGAGCGCTGTTCGTCGCCGTCAGATCGGTTACTTCCGCCTGCGACGGGCTTACCACTGCGCTATCGGCAACATTCGCCGCCTGGGCGACCTGGGCGGGCACCGCGCTTCCGGAAACGGCAGGCGCGCCGTTTTTCGCCGCTTCAAAGCCCTGCTGGATAGTCCGGCCAAAAATGGCCGCCTGGCCGTTAAGCGGCAGCAGCAGCGCGATTTTATTGGTCGATGCGGCCCGGTAGTTTTGCATATTGACGAGCTGCGTCGGCAGCATTTTCGCGCCCGGGTTTTGCGGATAGCGGGTCTGCCAGTCTTTGATGCCTGCTTTGAGCATCGTCGGATCGCTGCGGTTATCAAACCACATGCGCTGCAGGTCCAGCCAGCCCTGCAGAACGTTCTCGTCGGCGTTAATCACCAGCGCGTAGGCCTGATCTTTGGTCATCGCGGTGAGCGCTTTCCAGGTCGCGTCGATGTTCTTCTGCTTTTGCGCGGCCAGGCTCAGCAGCGGCTGCTGGGCGACCAGGGCCCGCAGCAGGTTCAGCGAAGGCTGCCCCTGGCTGGCGTCAATTTGCGCCTGCCAGTAGCGCGGCAGCTGGTTCTGCTCAAAGCTTGCCGGATCGAGTTTGCTCAGCAGCGCCTGCGCGCCCTGGAAGTCGTTCTGCGCCAGCTTCACTTCTACCGCCAGCAACGACCGTTCGCGACTTTGCGCAGCGTTAAGACCGGACGGCAGCTGGTTGAACAGCTCAACGGCCTGCGGTTTCTTACCTTCTTTCAGCAGTGCACGAATGGCGAGTAATTGCCAGTTGGTCTTGCTATCATTCGAGCTTTGCTGCATCTGTTGCAGATAGTAACTGGAGTCTGCCTGTGCCGTACCCTGCAAATACGCCGTGCTTTGGTCCGGGGTGTGGGTGCCGCAGCCGGCAAAGATCAGAGCGGCCAGCAGTACGGGCAGACAACGCACGGGTTTAGAACGAAGAAATGTTGACGGTACCATATGTGTCCAGTGATATTTTTTTGGCTCAATGCTCAATATTAATTCGGCAATACGGACGAGACAATGAAACAACACGAATCAGCAGATAATTCTCAGGGACAGCTCTATATTGTGCCCACTCCGATAGGGAATCTGTCTGATATCACGCAACGCGCGCTGGAAGTGTTGCAAGCCGTTGATTTAGTTGCGGCCGAGGATACCCGCCATACCGGTTTGCTGCTGCAGCATTTTGCGATTAACGCCCGGTTATTTGCGCTTCATGACCATAACGAGCAGCAAAAAGCGGAAACGCTGGTCGCGAAGCTAAAAGAGGGGCAAAACATCGCGCTAGTTTCCGATGCCGGAACGCCGCTGATTAACGATCCCGGCTATCATCTGGTGCGTACCTGCCGCGAGGCCAATATTCGCGTGGTGCCGCTGCCCGGCCCCTGCGCGGCGATTGCGGCGCTGAGCGCGGCGGGGCTGCCGTCGGATCGTTTCTGCTACGAAGGTTTTCTGCCTGCGAAGTCTAAAGGGCGTCGCGATACGCTGAAGGCGCTGGAAGAAGAGCCGCGCACCATTATCTTCTATGAATCGACCCACCGCCTGCTGGAAAGCCTGGAAGATATCTGCACGGTACTGGGCAAGTCCCGCTACGTGGTGCTGGCGCGAGAGCTAACCAAAACCTGGGAATCGATTCACGGCGCGCCAATCGGCGAGCTGCTGGCATGGGTGAAAGAAGATGAAAACCGCCGTAAAGGCGAGATGGTGCTGATCGTCGAGGGTTTTAAAGCGCAGGAAGAGGCGCTGCCGGCGGTGGCGCTGCGCACGCTGGCCCTGCTGCAGGCCGAGCTACCGTTGAAAAAAGCCGCTGCCCTGGCCGCAGAAATTCACGGCGTGAAGAAAAACGCGCTGTATAAGTATGCTCTGGAGCAGCAGGGGTAATACTGCGAATTACCGCCTTCCTGATAGCGCGTCAGGAAAGGCGGACTTGGCTATCTAACCGTTGCGGTGAGGGTTGCAGAGGTACGGAAAGGCCCTGGCTGTAGGGCCCCTCCGACCAGATTAATGGGGTATGCCCGCATATGGAGAACGCCTGCCGAATCAGCTAAAGTCATACCAGAGTCTCCTGTAACGGTGATAAGACCTGCCCCCGCGGTAAGGTTATTTATATGGATCCCAATATCCGCGACATTATCTGATTCTCTACGGCGGGCGGCTAATGTGTACTGATCGGCGATGTCTTCACCCTGAACAGCCAGACTGATATAGTCATTTTGTCCAAACAAGGATGTATCCCCGCAATCGTAGACAATATCAAACCTTACAGGCGTATATCCGTCAGGCATGTGGTCCTTAGTGGTGAATTTTGAGGCGCTGATTTGCCCAAGGTCGACCCGAATGACATCGCCTTCGTTAATCTTACAGCTTTGCGGAACGGTGATGCTGCCCTCGAGATAGATATCGGCAATATCTTTGTAGACGTTTTTTGCATAACTAACGGTGCTACTCCATGCCGACTGGAGGGTGGCGATATGCGTGCTGGGGATCTCCATCCGGCCTAAAAAAGATTGCGTGACGCGAAAGGTAATGCTGATGTTACTGCCCACAGTAAATGCCCCGGCGCGCTGATCGTCAGGATCCCCATTACATACGCCATTATCGTTTGCAGCCTTAAAATAACCTTCGCCTCTAGCCGGTGAGTTTATGTTAGTAGGAACCGTAAGCGCCGATACGCCAGGTACATCGGTAATCACCGTTTTAATATCCAGATTATCATTTAATTTTTGAAATCCGGAATAGCCGGAGCTAGCTAACGGCGTGGTTGCTGAATAGTAGAGATTAACCCCGGTGTTGGCGGGACAGTCGCAAACCATTTTATAGCTACCGCCAGATGTGGTGCCGGAGGTCATGTCTATTAAAGTCCCGGCGACGTTTTGCTCTTTTGTCCAGTCGTTGGCAAAGCTGGTGGTAAAATTAACAGGCCCGCCTACGGCTTCGCAGCCGCCCATCGCCGCGCGTGCCGGTGCTACGGCAAACAGGGCGAGAGCAATGCCGCCGGTTAAAAGATAAATCGCGTTTTTCATGGTGTTTTGTTCCTTAGCGGCATGTTGTCGTGGCCCGAATAACGGAGGCTGTGCGCTGGCCGTTAGCGGGCAGGCTAAACGTAAATCGGCACTGCTGATGCTCTTCATTCCCCCAGCGCACGTTCCAGGCCTGCGGCCGTTCGTTGACGCCGGTGAGATAGAGCACGCCGCCTTCATCAACAATGCTCTGCTGCTGCTGGCTTTCGCTGCTGGCCATCGCGCCAAACGGCAGCGGTTTACCGTTTCTGTCGGTCAGCGTCAGCAGCACGCGCTGGCCAATTTTGGCGCTAAACTGCGCGGTCACAGCCGCTCCCTGACTCGGAACCACCAGCTTCATGGTCTGGGTGACGTCGACGTCATCCGGCATCATGGTGGTATCCAGATAGATACGGTTCTCCTGATAAGAGGTCAGGTAGGGGATCACGGCATAGCCGAAGTAGTCGGTAGCGATTCCGGGATAGTTTTTGACGCGTATACCAGAGGCGCCATCGGCATCAATCAGCGCAAAGGCGTTACCCAGCGGCTGCGACAAGGTGACGCCGTGGCTGTGCGCCACGATGCCGCCGGCCAGGCCATAGCTCATCTGGCGGTTATCGGAACTGTAATCGTAACCGGCGTTGACGGTGCCGTAGGCGGAACGATAGCTGCCGTAGAGGCTGCTGCCGTTGCTGTCGTTATTCTCGCTCTGCCGCTGTTTCAGGCTGTAGCTCAGACGGCTATCTTCCAGTAGGGAGCCGTTGATTCCGACTTCATGCTGGGTCGCTTGATCCTTCTGGCTGGTGATCCGCCAGTTGGCGTTAGCGTGCGGCAGCCAGCGGTCCAGCGGTACGCTGAGGCTGATGGACAGCGAACGATCGCTGTCGCGATCGGCATAATCGGTAAACTGGCCGCTGACGTTATAGCTGACACCCCACAGGTTGCCGCTAAGGCCAATCGACAGGTTTTTGTCCTTCTGCCCTTTGTCCCAGTATTCCTGCTGCGAACCGGAAGCGTAAAAACTGACGCCGGTAAACAGATTCTGATTAATGCTGAACTGGATTTCGCTGCTCTGCCGATCGCCGGCGTCGATATCCCGCTGGTTGGCATCTGAGAACGTGAAGTAGCCAGTGCTGGTATAGCGGTAATAGCCCAGCGATAGATTGGTGCCGGTCTCTGGAATATCTTTAATGTACTGGGTGCGCCAGCTGTAGCCGGAATCGCTGTCGCCGTTATCAAAGCGGGTATCCGCCCGGCCAATATCCATCGACAGGGCACCAAACTCTCCCAGCGTACCGCCGATACCCAGAGTTAACGCCTGGTAATCCTCGGAGCCCGTCAGGCCGCCGTACAGCGTAAAGGTGTTACTCAGGCCGTAAATCCCCGTAGTTTCAATGAACTCCGGTTCTTTACTGTCCTCCGAGCCTGCCGCCCGAAAGCGCCCGGCGGTGACGCTATATTTGAGATGCCCCGGCCGCTGCATCATCGGCAGGGAGGAGAACGGCTGTACAAAATGGCGCGTGGTGCCGTCAGCCTCTTCAATCGTCACGTCTAAATCGCCGCTGAATGAGGAGGGGTACAGATCGTTGATCTCGAACGCGCCGGCAGGCACGGTGCTCTGGTAAATGGTGTAACCGTTCTGACGAACCGTCACGATAGCGCTGGAGTTAGCGATCCCGCGGATCGTCGGCGCAAAGCCGCGCTGGCTGTTAGGCAGCATGCTGTCATCGGAATAGAGCCGCGCGCCGGTAAACTGATAGCTGGAGAACACGCTGCCGTCAGTCGCGCTTTCGCCCATCACCAGCTGCGATTTGAGGCTTTTGATATCCCGCTGCAGCCAGGTATTAATGCTGTCCCACTGCGAAGTGTCGCTGTTGTGCGTCCAGGTCGAGTAGTTGCGCAGCCGCCACGGGCCGAGGTTGGCGCCGTTCTGCATGTTCAGATACTGGCGCCTGCTGCGCTCGCCGCCGTCGTAGCGGCTCTCTGAACCGGTAAAGTTATAGTTGGTGAACAGCACCGGGATGCCATTGTCCCAGCGGGAGGGGTCAACATAGCCTCTGGCATCGCGGTAGAGCATAATTTGCGGTACGCTCATGTTCAGCTTACCGTGGTTGAGATCCAGCTCGCTGCTGCTGTTCGGCACCGTTTGCGCGAGGTTGGTGACTTTTGCTGCATCGTCCAGCTTCGCCAGCGCCGGGATCTCATCAACTTTAAAGCCCAGCTCGCGCAGCTGGCCGACGGTAAACTGGGGGATAAGCTGGTGGTTATCCCCGGCGGCAAACGGGATTTTACGCTGCGTCAGCTTCTTATTATTAATATAAATATCAACGATGTACTCGCCGGGTAGCTGGGCGCTGTCCTGAGAGAAGGCTGATAGATCTACCGTTTGCAGGCCGCTTTTGTTGGTTTCCAGCAGCGAAGGATCGAAATAAAAGTCGTCGGCCTGCGCGACATGGCATATCAGGCCGCTGCCGGCCAGCATCATCGGCAAAGCGTGCCTGACCCTGTAAGCAAGGCTTTTAAGCGCCAGCACGTTTTTTTTCCCTGTGGTGTTGCTTTGCATTCCCTGATTGCCCGTATCCGTTATTTATTGTTATTTACGTCTTGCCTGCGTAAGCGTTATTGCAGTACCCGAGTTTCTTTTGCCGTGGTACCGCCATAGTCATTGATGGCGGCCCACTGCACGGTATTACCCGATGCGGCAGGTAGCGGAATTTGTTTGTGCTCGCCGGGAGCGATATAGTCAACCTGATTGGTTAAATCAGTTTTACCCAATGCGATGCCGGCAAATACCACGTAATAGGCGGATGGGTTATAGATATCTAAGGTATTATTCGTTCGCTTATATTGTATAGATTTCCACGCATCCTGCGGGGCGCCTTTAAGATGCGCCGGGCGATAGAAAAGCTTTATTCTGGTTTTAAATACCAGGGTCAGCGCGTTGGTTTTTTCCGCTTCACTTTTCGATTGGGCCGGAATAGCCCGCACGTTAACGTAAAACAGCGACTCTTTATCTTCCGGCAAATTGCCTTCGGTTTTAATAATGCGCAATGAGGAGTCGTCGCCGGCATTCAGGCGAAACAGCGGCGGGGTCATAATAAACGGCCCGCGGATTGTTCCTTGCGGATTATCAATCCATGATTGCAATAAATAGGGCATTTTGCTGCTGTGATTGGCAACGGGCAGGGCGGCCTCTTTTTTACTGGCGTCGTAAATCACCCGCGTGGTTTGCAGAACGATCCCGCCGGCCAGGCTTTGGCTGACCCATCCTCCAAGCAACAAGGCCAATGCTACCAGGGTTTTCCCTTTCATCCTGCGGCTCCAATAAAAAGTTTTACCCACCATATGGTGGGTAAAAGCACAACGTGAGAATTAACGATAATCGATGGTAACGTCGACGGAAGCGTTCGCTTCCCCGGCGGTGATGGCCGAAGATTCAACGGTAGAGACGTAGTAAGCCTGCAGATTGACGTCCGTTTGTTCACCCGTGATATCAAAAGTGACCGGGGTGTCGTTCAGTTTATTGAGCGCCAGCTGGGCTCCGTCGGAAGCGCGGTCGATGCGAATACCGACGCCGGTCGCAGGCGTGGCCGAACCCGTTACTGCAACCAGATCGTTATTTGCGCCCGTAGTACCGCCATTACGCGTTTCCAGCCAGAGCTGGAACGACTTGCTTTCGCTGCCATCAACATGTTTCCAGGCTTCAGTTGGGCAATTGGTCAGCGGAATGGTGAACGGGGTAGTCGGTGATTTGTCGCCTACGGTTTTAAACTGGGTATTAGAGTAATGGCCCAGTTCAACATTTACCGTATCGCCGTTAGCGAATTCACAGGTAGAGGTGGTGATTTCACCCGTGAATTCAATAGTACCATCGCTTGCCCAGGCGCTGCCTGCAGCCATTGCCAGTAATCCAACTGCAACGGACTTTGCAATTACATTCATTTTTTACCTCATCCATGTATTTTTTTTGGAAAACATCTTTTATGGTGATTAAGCTTTTTTCATAAATCATCACGACGAAGATTATATTGAAATTTTTATGAATTCATATTGACTGAGGCGGGTTTTAGGATTGTATTTATGGTAATTCTCTGTAAAGTTAAATGTGCTTAATTTACGTTTAAATAAAAGTTTCAGGAATGGGTTTATGAATTGATTTTATTGAAAATGAATTCATAACCATACTGGTTGGCAAGCTATTTTTATAGGTTTTGTTTTTATAATATTAATCAAGTGACAAAAGGCAGATGTTTAATATCTGCCGGGTTGTCTAGACGATTTGTAACTCAATGGGTGTGTTTTTTAACTCTGCGAGATATTCCCCGCTAATCCCGTCATCGGTAATCACGCAGTTTATTTTCTCCATCGGCAGAACCTGGTTGAAGCCGCGACGATTAAATTTGCTGGCATCCAGCACGGCAACGACCTTATGCGCAGCGGCTGCCATGACGCCGCTGATGGAGTAGCCTTCGTTGAAGGTCGTGATGCCGTTGGTGGTGTCGATACCGTCCGCGCCGACGAACATGAGATCGGCGCTGATGCCCTGAAGCGAGCGTTCAGCGATGGTGCCGTGCATCGAGTGCGTTTTGTGGCGCACGGTGCCACCGCACACCACCAGGGTGATATCTTTATTTTCTGAAAGCGTAAACGCTGCGGGTAAGCTATTGGTAATCACCGTAATATTGGTCATACGTACCAGCGCCTCGGCAATCAGCAGGGTGGTGCTGCCGCTATCCAGGATCACCGTCATGCCTTCGCTAATCATTGCCGCCGCGGCCTGGGCTATTCGCTTTTTCGGGTCGCTGGCCAGTTGATAACGCTCTTCCAGCACCACTTCCTGGCTATCTCCTTCGGTTAAATTGCTGCCGGGCCTCGCGGCGCCGCCGTGAAAGCGGGTGAGTAATCCCTTTTCCTCCAGCAAGCGGAGATCGGCCCGGATAGTCACTTCGGAGATGCCAAAGAGATTCGAAAGGTCCAGCACCAATACGCTACCCTGCGTATTGACCATTTCGACAATTTTGTTCCTTCGCTCGAATGAGTTCATATTAATTTGCCTGATAATTAACTGATCTTAGTGTAATCGAAGGATAATGAAAGTTGAACGATAATTTTCGAAAGGTTATGTGAGCCAGCGCAGATTGCTGGCTCAGGCGGTCAGGAGAGTTTAAGCAGGATTTTCCCCTGCATCGGCGCGCCGTTGAGCGCCTGGACTTCGCGGGCAAAGCTTTCGGCATCGCCGATGTGGGCGATAAGCGGGGCAAGCTGAATGCGTTTTTCCGTCAGCAGCCGAGCCGCCGTTTGCCACTCTTCTCCCGGCCACGGACCGGAGTAATTCATCCAGCTACCAACGATAGTCAGCTCTTTACGGAGAATCTGGCCAAAGGTGGCGGAAGGCAGCGTCAAATCATGGTGCAACGTGCCCACCAGCGCCAGCTGCGCACGCGGTCCGGCGACCTCAATGCCCAGCGCCACGGTTTGCGGCGTGCCGGCGGTTTCCAGCACCAGTTGGTCGAACTGAATCTCTTCCAGCGCCGTTTGAATCTGTTTGCCGCTCATCTCCTTACTGTTAAAGACGTGCGTTGCGCCGAGCGTTTTTGCCAGCTCCAGCTTCTGCGGGTTGATATCAATAGCCGTAATACTTTTGGCGCCCAGTTCGCGGGCGCACTGCAGCGCCAGCAGGCCAATCGTGCCTGCGCCAATAATAATCACGTTTTTCCCTTCGCAGCCCTGCGCCAGATGAAAGGCGTGCAGACCGACGGTAATCGGTTCAATAAACGCGCCGTCATCAATCGGCATCTGATCCGGCAGACGGAACAGGTTGGCGCGTTTAACTACCACGTACTGCGCATTTCCGCCTTCGCTGCGCGAACCGACAAACTGATACTGCTTGCAGAGAGAGAAATATTCGCGCTGACATTGGGGACAACTAAAGCAGGGGAGCAGAGGCACGCAGGCTACCGCGTCGCCCGGTTGCAGGTCGGTCACCGCTGAGCCGTAAGATTCAACATAACCGCTGAACTCGTGACCCAGGGTGATGGGATAGTAGTGGGCGCCTTTGGCGAAGATGCGCGGAATATCAGAACCGCACAATCCAGAGCTGACGACTTTGACCAGGACATCGTTTTCCGTTTGTAGGGCCGGTATCGGGCGTTCTTCAACGCACACTGTCCCCTCAGCATGGATAACCACTGATTGCATAATATTCTCCAGAAATGTCCGGGGGAGCGAATGCTCCCCCTTGAGATTAAGAAACGCTCGGGCTTTGCTGCGCGGCGGTGGCTTTCTCTGCGGCGGCGAAGCTGCGCGCCCGACGCCACGTCAACAGCACGCCGGCGACATAGATGACGCCGATAACCACAAAGCCCACCACGTTTTGCCAGGTGAAGAGCTGAATGAGCAGCCAGGTAACCGGTGAACCGCCCTGGTCCATAGAGGCCACAAGGCCGCCTGTCTTCAGAGCCCCGGCGTTAGCCGCCAGCTGGGTATGCAGGCCGATGGTCTGCGTCGCAATCCATAGCGTGATCCCCATCAGGGTGATCCCGGAAATCAGCGTGCGGAACAGGTTCCCCTGGTGTACCGCCACCGCCATGGCGACGAAGAATCCAATGGTCGCGAGATCGCCGAACGGCAGGACCTGGTTGCCCGGCACCACAACCGCGATCAGAATAGTGAGCGGAATAAAGATCAGGCTGGCCGATACGACCGAGGTATGCCCAAGCAGTAGCGCCGGATCGAGACCAATCAGGAAATCCTGGCCGCCAAACTTCGCCTGCAGACGTTTACGCGCCTGTTTGGCAATCGGGTTCAGGCCATCCATGATAGGTTTGATAACGCGCGGCATCAGCAGCATGACGGCCGCGGTTTTGACCGCCAGCTGGAGAATTCCCTTCAGGTCGTAGCCCGCCAGCGCGCCGATGACCAGACCCATCACAAAACCGACGGTGACCGGTTCGCCAAACGGACCGAAGCGTTTCTGAATGTCGTCAGCGCTGAAGTGAATGCGGTTCAGGCCGGGGATTTTTTCGATAATCGTATCGACCAGCACCGCTATCGGCCCTAAATAAGCCGAGCTACCGTGCGGTATGGCGATGCCATCAAGGCCGAAAAAGTCGCGGGTATCCTTCGCAAACCAGTCGCCGAGCTTGTAAACGAAAGCTGCATGCACCACTACGCCAAGAATACCAATCCAGTAAGAACCGGTCGCGATATGCAGCATGGCGCCGGTAAAGGTCATATGCCAGATGTTCCAGATATCGACGTTCACGACGCGAGTCATCCGGGTGACCAGCATGAAAATGTTGACTGCGATGGCGATAGGAATCGCCACCAGCGCGATTTGCGACGCCCAGGTCATCGGTGACGACCCCGGCCAGCCAATATCAATCACGTGCAGGTTAATCTGGAAATGCTCAGCCATCGCTTTTGCCGCCGGGCCGATAGAGTCGAGCATCAGGCCGATAACCAGGCCGATACCGACAAAGCCAATGCCGATATGCAGGCCAGATTTAAAACAATCCCCGAGCTTCATCCCCAGTATTTTGGAGAAGATAATGATCACGATAGGCAGCATCACCGTCGGACCAAGATCGAGGATATAACGCATGATTTCGCTAAACATGGGCGTTACTCCGTCAGGATGTTCAGGATTTTTTGCTGCAGCTCTTCAATGCCTACGCCGGATATGAAAGGCATACCGTGAACCACCGGAATGTCGCCAAAGGTTCTGTCAACCCGGGCGGTGGTGCAAATGAGGTGTGCGCCGTCCATATAGGTTTCGATTTCATTCACCCGGCACTGCACCAGGTCCAGCTCGATGCTGTGGTCCGCGCACAAATCTTTGATCTCTTCTGCGGCCATGGTCGAGGTGGCGACAGCGCCGCCACAGGCGACGATTACTTTGCGTTTCATAGGGTACCCCTTTTATTATCAGTGTCTTATAAAGCCTGAGCGCTCGGCTCTGACTCAAGGATAGAGCGCCGAAACAGCTCGGGCAGCTGCTCCTGCGGGGCAGCGAGCAATGCTTCAAGCGTGGTCGGGTTCTGTAGCTCACTAAATAACCGGCGCAGCAGCTGTAGCTGTGCAGTCGGATTTTCTACAATCAGCGCGATGATTAACGAAACGTCGATTTCGCCGTCGTCGTCAGCACGCTGAAAAGGGACCGGATTGTCCGGGCGAATCAGATAGATAGCCGGAGACTTCGCATGTACCGCCTCGCAGTGGGGAATCGCGACCGCATGCTGCTCCAGCGCAATACCGGTTGGGAAAGTCGCTTCTCGTTCGAGCAGCGCCAGCGGATAGCTATCGTGCACGACGCCGCGCGCCAGCATCTCTTCGCCAATGTGTTCCAGCGCCTGCTGGCTGGAACGAAAATGAATGCCGGTACGAACAAACAATTGACTCATAAATCCTCTTTAACTTCAGGCGATTTCAGATGAACAGCCGTAACGGTAGGCACGCAGCACATCCTGAATTTTGTCGAGGATGAGGTCGTGCGGCACGGCGGCGAGTTCGTTTAACGACAGTCGTTCAAACTGCACGGGCATATACTGGCTGATAAGGCCCAAAGGCAGCTTAGTTTCGGTCAGGTTTGCCATTAACTTTTCCACGCTCTGGCGAATACGCGGATGCGGCCAGTAGTAGCGAATGCGATCGGACAGGCTGAAGTGAATATCCACCATTGCCTGGCTCCAGGTCGGACGATAGTACTTCTGCCAGTAGCCCGGTTCGTTAAGCATCACTTCATCAATCACTTCCATTACGCGGCTGCGGGACTCCGGAGCGACCAGTTCATTCTCCATTTGCGCGAGAGCAAAGATGGCTTCACGCAGCGCGAAGGTTAGCGCCGGACCCACTTTCAGGATGGCGTAATGGTCGCGTACCAGCGCCCGGTAGGCCTGACGGGACTGGTAGTCAGTCGAGTGCGCTTCGTAGACCATGGGCGTGCTTTCGATCCACGCGGAGAGTGCTTTGGCTGCCTCCGGTTGGTAATGAATAATTTGCGTATGGTCGAACTCAACGCCGGGCTGCACCACGATAGCGATGACGCGATCCAGCGCGGCGTTCAGCCCCAGATTACGAAAGGCGGCTTCATGGGTTTCCAGCGTTGCCGCCGCATCCTGGGCGCGGGTCACGTGGACGCTGCCGATGGTGCTGGCTTCGCCGCCGGGAACCGGAACTTCGGTGCCGATGACGTAGGTCAGATGGCGTTTCTGCTCGTCGGTTGCGGTCTCTTCCGCAGCCTGGCACAGGCGAGCGGCGCGTTCGGCGACGACGGCCGGGTTCAGCGGCACCGGATCGTCTGCACAGGACATTGAAGCATCGAGATGGATTTTGCTGAATCCTGCGGCGACGTAGGCTTTAATCAGATCGACTGATTTTTCCATCGCTTCAGCGGCGGGTTCGCCCTGCCAGCAGTTGGGGCCGAGATGGTCGCCGCCGAGGATGATGCGTTCTGACGGGAAACCGACTTCGCGGGCGATTTTATTTACGAAATCACGGAAGTCCGCAGGCTGCATTCCGGTGTAGCCGCCAAACTGGTTAACCTGGTTAGAGGTGGCCTCGATGAGGACCTTATTGTTGGTATGCAGATCGAAACGTAGCGCGGCTTCGATGACCAACGGGTGTGCGGAACAAACTGAGCAGATGCCGATGTGTTCGCCAGCTTTGTGGCGGGAAATAATATCTTTCATTTCAAACCTCCGTTTTCTTTCGAATATATTCGTTATGTTTTGTTTTGCTCGCAAACTCCTTTGTTTTGATTTGTGATCAATCTCGAAAAAAAGAAAGGTAAAACGTAATGTTGCGAAAGTTAGAGATAAAAAAACGCTCTGGCGATGACGGCAGAGCGTTTTTAATTGTTTGAAATTTAACTAAATAATCGAGACAGCCAGCTCCGTTTAGGTTTTTCTACGGGCGGAACGGCACGCTGCGGCTGAGCGGCGATTTCGCCTAATCCAGCATTAAAGGCCGCGCCAATAGCCTCCAGCGCCTGATGAGCATCCTCTCCGCTGGCCATAAAGTGCAGCCGATGGCCCTGTTTTGCGCCGAGAGAGACAACCCGCATCAGATTTTTGGCGTCAACAATGGCGGAACGCGTATCGAGATTTTCCACCCGGATTTGCGACTGCCACTGCTTCACCGCTTTCACCAGTACCGCGCTTGGTCTCGCGTGCAGTCCGTGGGGATTGCGCAGGGTAAAGGTCGCCTCTTCGTCGAACATCGGGGGCGGTTCCGTCTCTTCTCCTCCGGCCGGGAAGATATTCCCGGCCAGTATCTCCAGCACCGCCTGTGGGCTCTCAGCACGCGAAAGCGCTGCCGGCACGCGCTCATCGCTCAGGGCGTGGGTAAGCTGGCGGAGAATATCAAGGTGTTCGTTATCCTGGGCGGCGATGCCCACAATCAGATATGCCGTTTGTTCTTCTCCCCAATCCACACCCTGCGGGCAGGCCAGTACTTTGACACCGGTTTTCAGTACCGCATCGCGGCTCTGCGGCGTGCCGTGAGGGATCGCGATACCGTTGCCGAGGTAAGTGCTGATTTGTCCTTCACGGTCGCGCATGCCGCTCAGATAAGCGGGCGTGGTATGCCCGGCTTCGGTTAATTTGCCAACGACGCGTTGCAGCGCTTCATCTTTCGTTTTGATCGCGCGATCGAAATGGATATCTGCGCAAGTCAGTTGCATACATAGCTCCTTATTTAATAGCGCCGGCCAGCGATGTCGCTTCCAGGGCCCGCTTTTGCCACAGCCTCCAGCACCCCAGCATGACCGCGCCGCAGGCGGAACCGGCGAGAATGCACAGCACCCACATCAGTGGTTTGCTCACCAGCGGCAGGATCAGGAAGCCGCCGTGCGGAGCGGGAACCTGAATATGCAGGCTGTAGCTAAGAACCGCAGAGATGGAAGAGGCGATCATCATCATGGGGATAACGCGTAAAGGATCTTTCGCGGCGAACGGAATAGCGCCTTCAGTAATATGGGTGCAGCCGAGAATATAGTTGACCATCCCGGCGGCGCGCTCTTCTTCGCTGAACCCTTTCGGGAAGAAGGTCGTTGCCAGAGCGATAACCAGCGGCGGTGTGATGCAGGCGGCGGAAACCCCGGCCATAAAGAAGTAGTTGCCCTGGCCAAGCAGCAGCGTACCGGTGACGTAGGCGGCTTTATTCACCGGGCCGCCGAAGTCGAAGGAGCACATCGCGCCGACCACAATACCTAACAGAATCGGGTTTGCTTCCTGTAATGAACTTAGCCAGTTCATCATCGCGTTATTGATGGCGGCGACGGGTTGACCGAGGAGGACCATCATTACACCAATCACCAGCACGCCGATGAGCGGCATAATGAATATCGATTTGAGCCCTTCATACTGTCGCGGCAGGCCGTTGAGCATATTGCGGATCAGCAGCATAAAATAACCGGCGGCAAAACCGGCGATAATTCCGCCGAGAAAGCCTGCGCCGGTCGCATTGGCCAGTAAGCCACCGACGAAGCCCGCGACCATACCGGGACGCCCGGAAATAGACCAGGCGATATAGGCGGTGAAAATCGGTACCATGATTGAGAAGGCTTGTTGGCCCACTTTCATTAGCGTTGCGGCGATCGCGTTATATTGCGGCGAGTTTGGATCGGCGGAGTAGATGCCCCACAGGAAGGAGATGGCAATCAAAATCCCTCCCGCTACGACAAACGGCAGCATGTTGGACACGCCGCTCATCAGGTGCTTATAAACCTGACGGCCGAAAGACTCTTGCTCGTATTTCTCCGTTGACTCGGCGGAAACAGAAATTCCCTGGCGACGCGCCGCCTGACCGCCGATCACTTTATTAATTAAATCGGCCGGATGGTGAATGGCTTCTTTAACCGGAACCTCAATGACCGGCAGGCCATTAAACCGCTCGGCGTTCACGTCTTTATCGGCGGCGATAATCACGCCATAAATATCTTTTAAATCCGCGGGGGTAATCGCGTTTTCAACGCCGGAAGCGCCGTTGGTTTCCACTTTAATATCGACATTTAATTTCTTTGCTGCGGTTTTTAAGGCCTCTTCAGCCATAAAAGTATGTGCAATACCCGTAGGGCAGCCGGTAACTGCAATGATTTTTTTCATAATCGGACCTTTATAATTGGACGACCTGAATTTGTTGTAATAATTCTTCTGTGCGTTGTAATTTGCCTAACCCGGCGGAAGCGGCGACATCGGCACCGGTCGCGCTGGCTAATGCCAGAGCGTGATTGACATCTTCTTTGTTAAGCCATTTACTGAGAAAAGCACCCAGTGCGGCGTCACCAGCGCAGGCGGAGCTGACCAGTTCAATTTTCGGTGCGGAGCAAAACCACACGCCTTCGCCGTTGGAAAAGTAGAGACCCTCGGCTCCCATCGTCAGCAGCACGTTGCGAGCGCCCAGTTGATGCAGCGTGCGCATGGCCTCACGCACCTGCTGGCGGCTACTGACGTCAAGACCGAAGATTTCCCGCAGCTCGTCATCGTTGGGTTTAATCAACAATGGCCGTAATTCCAGCAGCTGGCGCAGTACCGGATGGCTGATATCGAGAATAACTTCACAGCCTTTCTGCTGGCATAATTCAATGATTTCAGCATAAAATCGGCTTTCAATTCCCGGCGGCAGGCTGCCGCTGATCGCTAAATAATCCCCGGAAGTGACGCATTGCAGATGATGAATAACCTGTTGTTTGCACTCATCATCAATTTTTGCTCCGGGATTAACGAGTTTATATTCCTCAGCACCGTCATTAATAAAAATATTAATTCGGGTTGGCTCAGAGACCCATGCCGGCGTCACTTTAATGTTTTTCTGACGTAACTCTTCCACAATATAACGGCCAGTGAAACCACCGAAAATGCCCATAATGTGAGTGGGCTGCTGATAGTGATTTAATATCAGCGAAACGTTCACTCCTTTGCCATTCGGGCAATATTCCGTGTGCCGGGTTCGGTTCACTGCCGACGGCTTCAGCGGATCGCAAAAGATATTCATATCGATTGCAGTATTGAGTGTCAGGGTATGGATCACGACGTTGCTCCTTCGATCCGAAAATTACAGTTGTCCTTCACAGCCGCAAACGTGAATGACTTTGCGTACGATATCCTTCATCGCCGCTTTGGCCGGTTTCATATAATGACGCGGATCGTTAGCGTCTGGATTTTCCTCGAAATAGTGCTTCAGGGCATCGGAGAAGGCGATTTTCAGCTCGGTGGCGACGTTGACCTTGCACACGCCCAACGAGATTGCCCGGCGGATATCGCTATCGGCCAGACCCGATGCGCCATGAAGAACCAGAGGAACCTCAACGCGATCGCGAATGGCGGCGAGGCGGTCAAAATCGAGCTTGGGTTCTGCAGCGTACATGCCGTGGGCAGTACCGATAGCGACCGCCAGCGAGTCGATACCGGTGCGGGCGACAAATTCACGCGCCTGTTCCGGGTTGGTATACAGCGCATCTTTTGCATCGACCACGAGATCATCTTCCACACCGCCCAGGCGACCAAGCTCGGCTTCGACGCTGGCATCATAACGGTGGCTCAGTTCAACCACGCTCTTGACTAACGCGACGTTTTCTTCAAAAGGTGTGTGTGAACCGTCGATCATGACCGAGCGGATACCGGCCTGTACTTTACGTGTGATATCGGCCAGATCTTCATGGTGATCGAGGTGGACCGCTAAAGGGAGATCCCAGATCTTAGCCAGATCGCGAGCGATCGCCACCACGTTACCGGTTCCTGCATAGCTATAAGTTCCCGGGGTGCCGGCAAGGATCAGCGGAGAACGCAGCTCGGCCGCCGTCTCTACCACCACCTGCATCGTTTCCAGGTTGTGGATATTAAAGGCCGGAACAGCGTATCCAAGCCGCTGAGCTTTCAACAGCATGTTTTTACTCGAGATAATGTACATTCTTGCTCCTTAACTTTCATTTTGTAAATTTGTTTGTTGATTATACCTTCGTTTTGAAAGTAATGTAGCGATCGCTGCGCTTTGTTGTTGTGATCAATCGCACACTACTGTGATGTTATTTTAAAAATGAAAGTTATATGCTCTTGTTTGTTTTCTTTTTTAAAAGTATCTTAAAAAGCATGATTAAACATAACCTACTGAATTAAATAATTTTAATTCGTCATTCAATGCTTGAAGAAGGCCTGGCGTTTGACAATGCAGCGGGGAAATTTAAAAATGAAAGTTATTCTGGGAGAAAATAAGAAGGCACAACACTGTGGCAAAACCGTCTACAAGTCTGCTGAAAAGGCGCCTGGACATCGCGGAGATCGTGCGCAAAAACGGAGAGATCAAAGTTGACGATCTGGCTGAAATGCTGGCTGTATCTGGGGTAACGATCCGTAATGACCTGAACTACCTTGAACAGCAGGGCTACCTTAAGCGCTCGTTTGGCGGCGCAATTTACACTTCCCAGGCCGGGACTCCGATCGCCCTGGCTCCGGAGGCCCCGGTAGTAACGGATAAAGCCCTGGAGACCGAAATGGCTCGCCAGATCGCCGCGCAGATCGAAGATAGCGAAACGCTCTTTCTGGGGCAGGGGTCGATCTTACGCAAAGTGATCCCGTTTCTTGCTGGCTATGACGAGCTTTGTCTGCTGTTAAACGACCTGGCGCATGTGCCGCTGGCGCAGGAGTTTCTGAATGGGGAAACCGTGCTGCTCGGCGGCGTACTCGGGAGCAGCGGCAAAATAGTCGAAGGCGATCTGGCGCTGAACGCGCTGGGTCAATATCGCCCCTCACGAGCGCTGATCGCTGTCGACCACATTGCGGAAGATGGCACCTTGAGCGTCAGACAGGAAGCCAGCGCTCGCCTGCTGAGCGAAGCGGTGGCGCAAAGTGAGAGGGTGATTGCGGTCGTTGCGCATCGTCCGGTGTATGGCGATAAGCGCTACGCGATTGGCGACTTGCAGCAAATTAGCGGCATCGTGACGCCGCAGGTGGTCGCCGCGGAGTATCACGCCCGCCTTCTCGCCGCTGGCATGACTAACAGCTATACCAACAACGAGTGCCTGACATGGCTCAACCCTGCTTTGCAGAAGGCAAAGTAAAGGAGCGATGATGAATGTGACCATTTGCACCATCGGCGAACTACTGGTGGAGTTTCTGGCAAAAGAAGAGAACCAGGGTTTTTCTCGCCCGGGTGAATTTTGGGGGCCATATCCCAGCGGCGCCCCGGCAATTTTCGCCGATCAGGTGGCAAAGCTGGGGCTGGGCTCGGTGCTTTTCAGCTGTGTCGGCAACGATGCGTTTGGTGAAATGAATATCGCGCGGCTGGAAAGCGACGGCGTAAACGTTAATGGGATCGCCATACTGCAAAAGGCGACCACCGGCAGCGCTTTCGTGAGCTACCGTAGCCAGGCGCAGCGCGATTTTATTTTTAATATGCCGAACAGCGCCTGTGGTTTGCTAACCGCTGACCATATTGACGACCGTCTGCTTAACCAGTGCAATCATTTTCACATTATGGGCTCTTCGCTGTTTTCGTTTCGCATGATCGACGCGATGCGTAAAGCGATTGAAAATATTAAAGCGCGCAACGGCACGGTTTCGTTCGATCCGAATATCCGCAAAGAGATGCTCAACATCCCTGAAATGTCGCAGGCTTTTGAATATATCCTTGATTATACAGATATTTTTTTGCCCAGCGATGGCGAACTGGATTACTTTGGCCTCAACCCTGGGCGCAATGAGCAGGTGCTGGTGGATAAGCTTTTAAAGCGCGGCGTTAAGCACGTGGTAATTAAACGCGGCCCGCGCGGAGCGAGCTATTACAGCGCCAGAGAAACGCATCATGCTGCCGGTTTTCATGTCCCGGTTGTCGATCCGACGGGGGCCGGCGACTGCTTTGGCGCCACCTTTGTCAGCCTTTTCCTGTCCGGCGCATCGCCGCAGGAGGCGCTGAGATGGGCCAACGCCAGCGGCTCTCTGGCGATTACCCGGCGTGGGCCGATGGAAGGGACTTCCACCAAAGCGCAGATAGAGGGGTTTCTCAACGCGCATCAATAGCAGAGGTATCCCGCCCGAAGCATCACGAGCGGGATAAGTTGCTGAGCCGATCAGGTCACCGGCGCCGGGTTAAACACCGCCAGCTGATTGTGCAGGCCCCACTGATCTGAGAAAGTCTTCTTGCGGCCGCTGGCGACATCAAGAATAAATTCAAACAGCTTCAGCCCTACCTCTTCGATGGTTTCTTCGCCGGTGGCGATGGTTCCCGCATTGATATCCATTAGGTCATACCAGCGGTTTGCCAGCTCGGTACGCGTCGCCATTTTAATCACCGGTACGGCGACCAGGCCATACGGCGTACCGCGACCGGTAGTAAAGACCTGCACCGTGATCCCGGAGGCCACTTGCTGAGTACCGCAGACGAAGTCGCTCGCCGGCGTCGCGGCGTAAATCAAACCGCGTTTGGTCGGGCGCTGCCCCGGAGAGAGCACTTCGGCAATCGCGCTCTTTCCGGATTTAGCGATAGAACCCAGCGCCTTTTCTACAACGTTGGCCAGACCGCCTTTTTTATTGCCCGGGGATGGGTTGGCGCTGCGGTCGGTTTTACCCATATCAAGATAGTTATCGTACCAGGCCATCTCCTCCAGCAGGCGTCTGCCGACTTCTTCGTTGATGGCGCGCGGCGTCAGCAGATGAATCGCATCGCGTACTTCGGTGACTTCGGAAAACATGACGGTCGCCCCGCAGCGCACCAGCAGATCGGAGGCATAGCCCACCGCCGGGTTGGCGGTCACGCCAGAAAACGCATCGCTGCCGCCGCACTGCATACCGACCACCAGTTCGGAGGCCGGGCAGGTTTCGCGCTGGCGCTGGTTCAGCTTCTCCAGATGGCGCTCGGCGACCTGCAGAATGTCATCCACCATTGATTTAAAACCGACGTGCTTCTCATCCTGCAGGCTGACGATGCTGGCGCTATCTACGGGAATGCTTTTTACATCGTCGGTGCCTTCCAGCAGGCGCTCCGGCTGCAGTTTCTCGCAGCCAAGGCCAATCACCATCACTTCGCCGCCGAAGTTTGGATTGAGGGCCAGGTTATGAATGGTGCGGATCGGAACGACCGCTGCCGGAGCGTTAATCGCCACGCCGCAGCCATAAAGATGGTTCAGACCCACGACGCCATCGACGTTGGGATACTTCGGCAGCAGATCGCGTTCGATAATTTTCACTACGTAATCGACGACTCCCGCCACGCAGTGCACGCTGGTGCTAATACCGAGCAGATTTTTGGTGCCAACGCTGCCGTCGGCGTTGCGATAGCCTTCGAAGGTATAGCCTTCCAGCGGCGGCAGCGGCGCCGGAACTTTGGTCGCCAGAGGTAAGGTGTGCAGAGGCGGCGCCTTCGGCAGTTCCACCAGCGATTCGTCAATCCAGCTGCCCTGCGGAATATCGCGTACCGCGTAGCCAATCACCTCGCCATAGCGGATGATTTCACCGTGTACAGGAATATCGACCAGCGCGACCTTGTGGCCTTGCGGGATATGCTCAACCAGCGTGAGCCCGTCAGGGAAACGCGTTCCGGCTTTTAAACCTCGATCGTTAACAATAATCGCCACGTTATCCGTTTCGTGCACTTTTATATAAAACGCCGTTGGCGATTCTTGTCTAATTTCAATGTCAGCCATTGTCCAGTATTCTCCAGCAAGGTGCGAATAATAAAATAAAACGTTTATACCCGTCATATTTCAAGCTGCATTTGCGTTGGCTTTCCTCGCTCACCCCAGTCACTTACTTTAGTAAGCGCCAGGGGATTCCCTGCGTTGCCGCCTTCATGCAACTCGAAATATTTAGGGTATATTCAATTTCTGATGCGCAGATTTGTGAAATAAAGAATGTCAGGTGTTTGAATTTGAAAATGTGATCTAAATCACCCATTGCTACGCAAGAGAACCCGCACATGGGGGAAATCGCTGGAACTGTGGATCAGCGCCCATTGATTATTGCATTTGCACAACATTAGAGATAATTAAACGCCATTTACAGGTTGTATGCACAGTGTTTAACGGTCGCAAGCTGATTATACTGAGTCATGCTTGCAATGCGCCGGATGAGTAAATCGATACCTCCTGATATTGATTTCTGAATGATTAAGAATCACACCAAAATAAATAATGGAAGGTGTGTTGTACCTGAGGAATATGAGATGAGTCTGGATGCAACAATAGAACAGAAAAAAAGTGTGCCAACCCGCTATTTAATTCTGTTAATTATTTTTATTGTCACTGCCGTTAACTATGCCGACCGCGCGACGCTTTCGATCGCCGGTACCGAGGTGGCGAAAGAGCTGCAGCTGAGTGCGGTCTCAATGGGCTATATTTTCTCCGCTTTTGGCTGGGCCTACCTGCTAATGCAAATCCCCGGCGGCTGGCTGCTCGATAAATTTGGATCGAAAAAGGTCTACTCTTACAGCCTGTTCTTCTGGTCGCTGTTCACCTTCCTGCAAGGCTTTGTGGATATGTTTCCGCTGGCGTGGGCGGGCATCTCAATGTTTTTTATGCGCTTTATGCTGGGCTTCTCTGAAGCGCCATCTTTCCCGGCAAACGCCCGTATCGTCGCGGCGTGGTTTCCGACGAAAGAGCGCGGCACCGCATCGGCGATCTTTAACTCCGCGCAGTATTTCTCCCTGGCGCTGTTCTCGCCGCTGCTGGGCTGGCTGACCTTTGCCTGGGGTTGGGAGCATGTCTTCACCGTCATGGGCGTGATTGGCTTTGTGCTGACCGGCCTGTGGATAAAACTGATCCATAATCCCACTGACCATCCGCGCATGACGCAAGAGGAGCTGAAGTTTATCTCCGAGAATGGCGCAGTCGTTGATATGGACCATAAAAAGCCCGGCAGCGCGGCGGCCAGCGGTCCGAAGCTTCACTATATCAAGCAGCTGTTGACCAACCGCATGATGCTGGGCGTATTCTTCGGTCAATATTTTATCAATACCATTACCTGGTTCTTCCTCACCTGGTTTCCGATTTATCTGGTGCAGGAAAAGGGTATGTCGATTCTGAAAGTGGGTCTGGTCGCATCGATTCCGGCGCTGTGCGGTTTTGCCGGCGGCGTGCTGGGCGGCGTGTTCTCTGACTATCTGATTAAACGCGGTTTTTCCATCACCGTGGCGCGTAAGCTGCCGATCGTCCTCGGAATGCTGCTCGCTTCCACCATCATTCTGTGTAACTACACCAATAATACCGCGCTGGTGGTCACCCTGATGGCGCTGGCATTCTTCGGTAAAGGGTTTGGCGCGCTGGGCTGGCCGGTGATTTCCGATACCGCGCCGAAAGAGATTGTTGGTCTGTGCGGCGGCGTATTTAACGTATTTGGTAACGTTGCTTCCATCGTAACCCCGCTGGTTATCGGTTACCTGGTGAGCGAACTGCACTCATTCAACGCAGCGCTGGTCTTTGTTGGATGTTCCGCCCTGATGGCGATGGTTTGCTATCTGTTTGTGGTCGGCGACATCAAACGTATGGAACTGCAGAAATAATTAACGGTTAAGTGACAAGGTATAAGTGATGAATAACGATATCTTCCCGAATAAATTTAAGGCGGCCCTGGCGGCGCATCAGGTTCAGATTGGTTGCTGGTCCGCGCTGGCGAGCCCAATTAGCACCGAAGTTTTAGGCCTGGCCGGTTTCGACTGGCTGGTACTGGACGGCGAACATGCGCCGAACGATATCTCTACCTTTATCCCCCAGCTGATGGCGCTGAAAGGGAGCGCCAGCGCGCCGGTCGTTCGCGTACCGACCAACGAACCGGTGATCATTAAGCGCCTGCTGGATATCGGTTTTTATAACTTCCTGATCCCGTTTGTGGAAACGGAAGAGCAGGCGATTAACGCCGTTGCCTCAACCCGCTACCCGCCTGAAGGCATTCGCGGCGTATCCGTCTCGCACCGCGCCAATATGTTTGGCACCGTGCCGGATTACTTCGCGCAGTCGAACAAAAATATCACCATTCTCGTGCAAATCGAGAGCCAGCAGGGCGTGGATAACGTTGATGCGATAGCCGCCACGCCTGGCGTGGACGGTATTTTTGTCGGCCCAAGCGATCTGGCCGCTGCGCTGGGTCATCTGGGCAATGCTTCCCATCCGGAAGTTCAAAAAGCAATCCAGCATATTTTTGCCAGCGCGAAGAAGCACGGTAAGCCGAGCGGTATTCTGGCACCGGTTGAAGCCGACGCGCGCCGCTATCTGGAATGGGGCGCGACCTTTGTCGCCGTCGGCAGCGACCTGGGCGTTTTCCGTTCTGCCACGCAGAAGCTGGCTGACTCCTTTAAGAAATAACCACCACCGAAACTAGAGAGATAAAGACATGACAATGAAAGTTGGTTTTATTGGCCTCGGTATCATGGGTAAACCAATGAGTAAAAACCTCCTCAAGGCGGGTTACTCGTTGGTGGTTGCTGACCGTAATCCGGAAGCGATTGCCGAAGTGATTGCCGCAGGCGCAGAAACCGCCGCATCAGCGAAAGCGATTGCCGAGCAGTGCGATGTGATCATCACCATGCTGCCGAACTCCCCGCACGTGAAAGAGGTCGCGCTGGGCGAAGGCGGGATCATTGAAGGCGCGAAGCCGGGCACCGTTTTGATTGATATGAGCTCCATCGCGCCGCTGGCGAGCCGCGAAATCAGCGAAGCGCTGAAAGCGAAGGGCGTCGATATGCTGGATGCCCCGGTCAGCGGCGGCGAACCGAAGGCTATCGACGGTACGCTGTCGGTGATGGTGGGCGGTGATAAAGCGATTTTCGATAAATATTACGATCTGCTGAAAGCGATGGCGGGATCCGTGGTACACACCGGCGAGATCGGCGCGGGCAACGTCACCAAGCTGGCCAACCAGGTGATTGTGGCGCTGAACATTGCGGCGATGTCCGAAGCGCTGACGCTGGCGACTAAAGCGGGCGTGAACCCGGATCTGGTTTATCAGGCCATCCGCGGCGGGCTGGCCGGGAGCACCGTGCTGGATGCCAAAGCGCCGATGGTGATGGATCGTAACTTTAAGCCGGGCTTCCGTATCGATCTGCATATTAAAGATCTGGCGAATGCGCTGGATACTTCTCACGGCGTGGGCGCCCAGCTGCCGCTGACCGCCGCAGTAATGGAGATGATGCAGGCGCTGCGCGCTGATGGCCTGGGTACCGCCGACCATAGCGCACTTGCATGCTACTACGAAAAACTGGCGAAAGTGGAAGTCACTCGCTAACAAGAAGGGCGCGGATGCGCGCCCTGTAATTCTTGCCTTGCGCGGCACTGTCAGGCTACATAACTATGAAAATCGTAATCGCCCCAGACTCTTATAAAGAAAGCCTCTCGGCCACCGAGGTTGCTCAGGCTATAGAAAAAGGTTTTCGGGAAATTTTCCCCGATGCGCTCTACGTGAAGGTTCCTCTCGCTGATGGCGGAGAAGGTACCGTTGAGGCGATGATTGCCGCGACGCAGGGAACCGAGATGAGCGCCTGCGTGACGGGGCCGCTGGGTCTCCCGGTTGATGCCTGCTGGGGGCTTTCCGGTGACGGCAAAACCGCGTTTATCGAAATGGCTGCGGCCAGCGGGCTGGGGCTCGTGCCGCCCGTACAGCGTAACCCGCTATTGACGACATCGCGCGGTACCGGCGAGCTGATTCTGCAGGCGCTGGATCACGGGGCGAAAAATATCATCATTGGCATTGGCGGCAGCGCCACCAACGATGGCGGCGCAGGAATGGTGCAGGCGCTGGGCGCGCGGCTTTGCGATGCCAACGGCGCGGAGATTGGCAACGGCGGCGGTAGTCTGTGTAGCCTCAATTCGATAGATATCTCCGGTCTTGATGCCCGACTGCATGATTGCGCTATTCGGGTCGCCTGCGATGTCACCAATCCGCTGATCGGCGATAGCGGCGCGTCAAGAATTTTTGGCCCGCAGAAAGGGGCTACCGAAGCGATGATCCGCGAGCTGGACAGCAATCTGGCGCACTACGCCGATATTATTAAGGCCGATCTGCATGTCGATGTGAAGCAGGTTGCCGGTGCGGGCGCGGCGGGCGGTATGGGGGCAGCGCTGATGGCGTTTCTGAAGGCTGAATTACGCAGCGGGATTGAAATCGTGACCCAGGCGCTGAACCTGGAGGAGCATATCCTTGATTGTTCGCTGGTGGTGACCGGCGAAGGTCGGCTGGATAGCCAGAGTATTAACGGTAAAGTGCCGGTTGGCGTGGCAAGCGTGGCGAAAAAGTATCATAAGCCGGTGATTGGCATCGCCGGCAGTCTGACCCGGGACGTCGGTGTGGTTCACCAGTATGGGATTGATGCGGTGTTTAGCGTGCTGACCAGCGTAACGACGCTCGAAGAGGCGTTTCGCGGCGCGGCGGACAATATTTATCATGCGTCGCGTAATATTGCGGCGACATTGCAGGTTGGGATGGCGACGGAAGGATGACAACCGTCGGTAAACCCTCTATACTTCGCGCCGAAGCTGACCAGACAGTCGCCGCTTCGTCGTCGTCCTCTTCGGGGGAGACGGGCGGAGGGGAGGAAAGTCCGGGCTCCATAGGGCAGGGTGCCAGGTAACGCCTGGGGGGCGCAAGCCCACGACCAGTGCAACAGAGAGCAAACCGCCGATGGCCCACGCAAGTGGGATCAGGTAAGGGTGAAAGGGTGCGGTAAGAGCGCACCGCGCGTCTGGTAACAGTTCGCGGCACGGTAAACTCCACCCGGAGCAAGGCCAAATAGGGGTTCACAAGGTACGGCCCGTACTGAACCCGGGTAGGCTGCTTGAGCCAGTGAGCGATTGCTGGCCTAGATGAATGACTGTCCACGACAGAACCCGGCTTAACGGTCAGCTTCAACTTTTCAGCAAAACCCTCGTCAGCAATGGCGGGGGTTTTTGCTTCTGGCTTCGGGTTGAAACACGGGGCAGATGAATGCCTGTCCACGACGCTATACCCGAAAGAAAGCGGCTTAACGGTCAGCTTCAACTTTTCAGCAAACCCCTGTCAGCAATGGCGGGGGTTTTTGCTTCTGGCTTCGGGTTGAAACACGGGCAGATGAATGACTGTCCACGACGCTATACCCGAAAGAAAGCGGCTTAACGGCCAGCTTCAACTTTTCAGCAAAACCCCTGCCAGCAATGGCGGGGGTTTTTGCTTCTGGCTTCGGGTTTGAACAAAGAAAGCGGGCAGTATGTGGGAAACCGGGCTGCCATCAACCGCATCATGACTCATACGGCCATGCATTCTCCTCGTCTGGTTTTATATATTTTAAATAAATGAATTGAATTATAGCATTCGTATTTATTATATGTCACTGATTTAACTACATTTATACGTACTATTTCTTACATTTCGTCATTAGCTTCTGAAAAATAATAGACCGCCATATCGACGATAATTAATCAGGATACAACAATGAAATTAATGACCCGCATTGCATTAACAGCCGCTCTCGCCACTGGGTTCTCCATGGCGGCTCAGGCTGCGGATGTTAAGGCTGCACCCGCTCCGGCGCAGGACCCGATTGTCCAGCACTTAAAACTGACTAACGATCAGATAACGAAAATTAAAAGCCTGCATCAGCAGCTGGAAAAAAACGTTCAGCAGATTTCCCAGAAAGATATTAAAGACGGCGTGTTGTTTGAGGTTATTGATTCTGGAAAATGGAACGAAAAGGCGGTCAAAGATCAGCTGGCGGCATTTAGCCAGGTAGAGCAGCAGGCTCGCTATTATCGCGTGAAGTACTATTTTGATGTGAACCAGGTGCTGACGCCAGAACAGCGTAAGCAGGTACAAAAAGACTTAGCTCAGGAGCTGAGTGAGTAAATCCATCGGCCCCGCGCCCGGGGCCGATATTTGCATCAGGCGACGCTCTCTTCTTCCTGGAGCCGAATCTCCGCTTCCGCGACGATCGCTTCCAGCTCGCTTAACATCTCTTCATAGCCAAAACTCATCGTAGTGACGGTTTCCGATTGCGGCTGTTGCGCCGATAGCGCCACTTTTTTTGTTTTCTTCTTGCCCACTGACATACTCCCTTACTGCCGTTGTTACACTGGTAAATCTATCAGCAAAGCGCGCAGCGGCGTATCAGCAACGAGGGTAATGTTAGCTTCGTCACGAATAAAAGCGCCATCGCCGCAGGTCAGAGCCTGCTTCTCTTCTTCCTGCACCCGCGCATGCACCGTACCGTGAATCGACTGCAGGTAGGCGCGGGGGCCGTGAAGCTGCACGTTAAGCTGCTCGCCTTTCGCCAGGTCGATATGGTGGATCCATACCTGCTGGCGCAGCTGGAGGCTATGCTGGCTGCCGTCCGGCGAAGCCAGCAGCTGCTGCGATCCGGCGGCGATAGCGATTTTTTGCACCAGCGGGTTTTCGTGCTGTGGACAGGCATCCAGCCACAGCTGCATTCGCGTCAGCGAGCGATCTTTACTCAGGTTATGCTCGCTGTAGCTTACGCCAGGCTGAGTTGATATCAGCAGCGCTTCGCCGGCTTTTGCCTGAATATGGTTGCCATCGCTGTCGCGGTATTCCGCTTCACCTTCCAGAATCAGGTTCAGAATGTCGACTTTCGGGTAGGTCCGCGGCTGAAACGACGCGCCGGGCGCCAGAATTTCCTGATTGAGCACGCGCAACGATGCGTAGCCCAGCAATTTAGGGTCGAAGTAGTGGCCAAAGGAAAAGGTGTAGCGGGCCTGCAGCCAGCCGAAGTCTGCTTGACCGCACTGTTTGGCTGTTCGGGTTGTAATCATCTTCTTGACCTCTCTTTACACTAAATCAATGGTAAAGGTATGGACGCTGTATTGTTAGCCAGATATTCTGCCCGGTATATTCAAATTTCCTGAATGAGACTGCGATGGCTAAAGAGAGAGCATTAACGCTGGAAGCATTGCGCGTTATGGATGCAATTGACCGACGCGGAAGCTTTGCGGCGGCGGCCGATGAGCTGGGTCGGGTGCCTTCAGCGCTGAGCTATACCATGCAAAAGCTGGAAGAGGAGCTGGACGTCGTGCTGTTTGACCGTTCAGGTCATCGAACAAAATTCACTAACGTGGGCCGAATGTTGCTGGAGCGCGGGCGCGTACTGCTGGAGGCGGCCGATAAGCTGACGACGGATGCCGAAGCGCTATCGCGCGGTTGGGAAACGCACCTCACTATCGTCACCGAGGCGCTGGTGCCCACCACCGACCTTTTTCCTTTAATTGAAAAGCTGGCGACCAAATCGAATACTCAACTGTCGATTATTACCGAAGTACTGGCCGGGGCATGGGAACGCCTTGAGCAGGGGCGGGCGGATATTGTCGTTGCGCCGGATATGCATTTTCGCTCCTCTTCGGAAATCAACTCCCGCAAGCTCTATTCGGTGATGAGCGTCTATGTAGCCGCGCCGGATCACCCTATTCACCAGGAGCCGGAGCCGCTTTCTGAAGTTACGCGCGTTAAGTACCGCGGCGTGGCGGTCGCGGATACCGCCCGCGAGCGCCCGGTGTTGACCGTGCAGCTGCTCGATAAACAGCCGCGCTTAACCGTGAGCACCATCGAAGATAAGCGTCAGGCGCTGCTGGCAGGATTGGGCGTTGCGACGATGCCGTATCCGCTCGTAGAGCAGGATATTGCCGAAGGGCGTCTGCGGGTGGTCAGTCCGGAATACAGCAACGAGATCGACATTATTATGGCCTGGCGTCGCGACAGCATGGGTGAGGCGAAGTCATGGTGTCTGCGGGAAATCCCGAAGCTGTTTATGGGAAGATAAAACAAAATGCGCCCCTTTTTTGTCGAGGGGCGCATCGTTAGTAAGAAGTCGGTTTAGGATCCGGCCCGAAGCGATTATTTCCTGGGGTGCCGTTCTGGCAATTGAATACCAGGATCACCAGCCAGCCGATAACGGGAATCAGCAGCAATAACAGCCACCATGCCGAGCGGTCGGTATCGTGCAATCGACGGAACTGCACGGCCCACCACGGTAAGAATATCAGCACGCCATAGATAGTGGTCAGAATCCCTTCTCCTCCGGCGCGCTGCCATCCCAGCATCTTATCAATGATGCTGAGTACGCCGGTGAGGATGATGTTGACCAGAATAAACATCCAGTACTCTTTGCGCCGGGCGCGGCCGCCAAATCCAATGTAGTTTTTTAATACTTTAAGATACCAGTCCATTTCTACGCCTCTGTTAACCGTCAATCACTTGTTTTTAAAGCGATCGAAATAAGAATAGACGTGAATGAAATGATGGTAAATATTTGTTTTGTGAATTATTGGGCGCAGCAAATCGCGCCCAATTGCCTAGCGGAAACGAAGATCGCGGCCGTGAGGTTCGTTAAGATCCTGCTGCGGACCAACGGAGATAATCCCGGTCGGGTTGATGGTTTTATGGCTACGGTAGTAATGGTTGCGGATATGGGCGAAGTCCACCGTTTCCGCAATGCCCGGCATCTGGTAGATATCGCGCAGGAAGCCATACAGGTTGAGGTAATCGCTGATGCGGCGTTTGTCGCATTTAAAGTGGGTCACGTACACCGGATCGAAACGAACCAGGGTGGTCCACAGGCGAATATCAGCTTCCGTCAGTTGGTTACCCGTCAGGAAACGATGCTGGCCAAGGATTTGCTCCAGACGCTCCAGAGCGGTAAACACTGCATCAACCGCTTCATCATAGGCCTGCTGGCTGGTGGCGAACCCGGCTTTATAGACGCCGTTATTCACATTGTCGTAGATCCAGCCGTTCAGCTCATCAATCTGATCGCGCAGCTCAGGCGGGTAGTAATCTCCTGCGCGGGCGCCCAGCCCATCGAAGGCGGTATTAAACATGCGGATGATTTCCGCCGACTCATTGCTGACGATGGTGTGCTGCTTTTTGTCCCACAGCACCGGCACCGTAACGCGCCCGCTGTAGTGGGGATCGGCATGCAGATAAAGCTGATAAAGATATTCGTGCTGGTAGAGCGTATCGCCGGTGGCTGCCGGGAAGCTATCGTCGAAAGTCCAGCCGTTCTCGAACATCAAGGGATTAACCACGGAGACGGAGATAAACGGCTCCAGTCCTTTCAGGCTACGCAGAATTAAGGTGCGATGCGCCCATGGGCAGGCAAGAGAAACGTACAGATGATAGCGATCTTTCTCCGCAGCGAATCCGGCTTCGCCGCTTGGGCCCGGCGCGCCGTCTGCGGTTAACCAGTTGCGAAAGGCGGAAACAGAACGCTTAAATCGCCCTCCGGTGGATTTGGTGTCATACCAGGTGTCGTGCCAGACGCCGTCAACTAATTGTCCCATTATTTCCTCCTTTATACCCGTCATACTTCAAGTTGCTTGTGCGTTGGCTTTCCTCGCTCACCCCAGTCACTTACTGGAGTAAGCTCCTGGGGATTCACTGCGTCGCCGCGTAATTCGCCCCTACGGGACTCACCCTTTCAGGGCCAGCGCAAGCGCTGTTCAAAACGGTTAACCGTTTTGTCCTGCAACTCGAATTATTTAGGGTATAGATAATAAAAGCGAGGAGATGTCTCCTCGCTTTATATTTATTCAGTATAGTGCGCTTACCACTTTTTATTCAGTACGCGGTCGATACTAAAGGCGCCTGGACCGGTGATAGCCAGCAGCAGGAAGCCGCCCGCGATGGTCAGGTTTTTCATGAACATCAGCGAGTTCACGCCTTCAGCAAAGTTGCTGTGGAACAGGAACGCGGTCAGCACGGTGAAGCCGGCGGTGAACAGCGCGGTAGTGCGGGTCAGGAAACCGAACAGGATTGCCAGACCGCCGCCGAATTCAAGCAGGATCACCAGCGGCAGCATAAACCCAGGGACGCCCATGGCTTCCATATATTGTTGTGTACCCGCATACCCGGTAATTTTTCCCCAACCTGCGGTAATGAACAGAATGGGCATCAGAATGCGCGCTACCAGTACACCAACATCTTCTAATTTTTTCATTTCCTACTCCAGAAAACCCAAAGGGCGGCGATTTTGTTTTTCAAAGTAATCCAGCGTGTTACGCGGGGTTGCTGTCGATGGGGTGAATATTAGCGGGGCCGTGACGGAATTGTTAGCAAGGAAAACTGTAGATCTTCTTCAAAGATTCTGAGTGATTATTGATAAACCAAATGAATAGAAGAACCGCTATAGCGGCGCTGGAGATGAGAAAAGAAGAAATGAGAAGCGATGCGGCTGTCATGAAATTCAAGGGGGAAGCAGATCTGCTCATGATGCCGGGAGCGGCTGGCGCCTGACCCGGCTTATATCATTCCGCTATGAACATTAGCCTCAGCGTGATGACGACTGGCGCAGCAGATTGCGGGCCATCCGCCAGGTGCTCCAGATACCGAGGCTGCGTTTTGCCCAGCGCATCAAAAAGCGCGGATGACGAACTGACCATATTGCCACGAGGCCGCTGCCGACCATTGCCCATGAACGCAGATTCAGCAGGGTATTCCAGCCGCGATCAATGGGCGCAGTTGCCTCAAGCCAATGGCGGTGGCTGGCGCTAAGGTCCAGCCGCTGCTGTTGGATCAGGCGCAGCAAAAGCGCTTTTTGTCGTTCGCGTTCCTGCTGTTCGCGGCTCATGGCTTATCGTCCTCCAGCAATGCGCGGTCGTTTGCCAGCTCCTGACGCGTGAAGCGCAGGAACGTTGAACGTCGGGCTTTGCGTAAGGTCCAGATACCGCCAATGAGCGCTGCCAGCAGCAGAACCGCCGTGGTGCCGATCATCACGTTTAATCGATATTGCGCATCGACCGCCCAGATGATCAGAACCAGCATGCTCATCAAACCAAACGCGGCGAACAGCAGCGTCAATCCGAGCATCAGGAATAGCTGGATGAGGTTGGCTTTCTCCTCTTCCAACTCCACGACGACCAGGCGCAGGCGCGTTTCCACCATCTCAACCAGCAAAGTGACGATGCGCTGACCGATGCCGAAAACGCTTTGTCCGGGGCCTTGCGTGCTTTTAGAATTCGCCATAATTAACGACGCGTCAGCAGGACACCCAGCACCAGCCCGACGGCAGCACCAATCCCCACGCCGGTCCACGGGTTTTCACGGACGTATTCATCTGCACGCGCAGCGGTTTCTCGCGTTTGCTTCATGAGAGCGTCGCTGGTTTCACCCAGGCGTACACGGCTTTCCTTCAGCGCGCTTTCAGCTTTACTACGTAGCTTACCGATCTCTTCTTTCGACTTATCCGTGGAGGAGTTCAGCACTTCTTCCAGGGTATCAGCCAGCGTCTTCAGTTCCGCACGCAGGTCTTCTGCAACGTTATCTTTAGCCATGTTTATCTCCTGTTAAAGTGGTCCATATTGGTCTTGCTTAAGCGATTAGTACTCGCGAGATTGCAGCTCTTTCAGTTCTTGCTGCGCTTCTTCAAGTTTACGCTGGCGCTTGCTGATTTTATCAGCATCGCCTTTCTGTTCGGCTTCGCGCAGGTCGTTGCGGCGTTCGGCAATTTCTTCCTGCTGTTTGGCGATTTTTTTCTGGTGATCGGCTTTGAGCTGGCTGTCGCTGCAGTGAGCTTTCACTTCGCTCAGCGCCTTTTTCAGACCGTCAATACGATGCTGATTATTATGCTTTTCTGCGTAGCTGATCTCCCGCTGGATATCCTGCTCTTTTTCCTGGCAAGGGGAGATGGCAAAGGCGCTGGCGCTAAGTGATGACAGAACCAGGAGCAAAGCGATGCGGTGTTTCATGGATACTACCTTCCATTGTGCGGGGGAATAACCCCGATCCAGTTGATAAACGTGAGTCTGGTGACTTCCGCAAACTTAATGATAGTAAGTAAACCGGGAAATCACCAAACCGGGTGAAAATATTCGGAATTTTCGTTGATTACCCGAATCTGTGTGGCGTATCGCGCAGGCGGGAAATCCAGGCCGTCGGCGAATCATCGTCTTCCACTAAAGCGATAATATAACCATGCGGCAGAGCGCGACCCAAAACTTCTTTGGCGGCGGCTCCCTGAGCGCTGGAGTCAAACTTGATGAGCAGACCGTCATTCTGTGGCGTAATGCTCTTAAAACGGATGCCGTTGGCATCGAGATGGTGCCAGACGGAAAAACCGTCCGGCATGCTAATACCCTGGCTAACGGGACGAATAGCCAGGGTTGATTCCTGCTGCTGCACGGTGAGCCAGAGCCAGAACAGGCCGCACAGGAGTAACGAACCGCCCAGCATCCAGCTTATCTGACGTAGAGAGGCGCGCTTTATCGCCATTGTCAGCCCCGGCTCCTGTATTTTTTCTTCCACAGGACGATCAGCGAGCCAATCAGGCCGAATACCAGCAGCGCGACGGGCAGCAGCATCAGGCAGGACATCAGCTGATCTTCATATTTCAGGAATACCGGCGTTTTCCCCAACAGATATCCCAGCGAAGTCAGAATCAGCACCCACAGCAGCCCGCTCATCCAGTTAAAAAACTGGAAACGCGCGCTGCTCAGGCCCGACAGGCCGGCAATGGTCGGCAGCAGCGTGCGCACGAAAGCGATAAAACGGCCAATCAGCAGGGCGGAAAGCCCGTGCTTATGGAACAGATGATGCGCGCGCTGGTGGTAGTGCGAAGGGAGATGCGACAGCCAGTTTTGTACGATACGCGTATTGCCCAGCCAGCGGCCCTGAATATAACTTAGCCAGCAGCCCAGGCTTGCCGCCGCGGTAAGCAGCAGCAGCGTTTGTGGAAAACCCATCGCGCCTTTGGCAATCAGTACGCCCACCAGAACAAGCAGGCTATCGCCTGGTAAGAAGGCGGCGGGCAGCAGACCGTTCTCAAGGAATAAAATCATAAATAAGACAAAGTACAGCATGCCAATCATGGAGGGATTAGCGAGAGTTTCGTAATCCTGAGCCCACAAGGCATTCAATAATTGGGTTAATAGTTCCATTCACGATTCCTGGTACATCGGTTAACGGCACGTCTGAACGCGGCATATGCATGGCGACATAGCTTCTTATTGGATTATGGTCGCTACTGCGCTCTGAACGGTTCCCTGTTTAAAAGTGAAGTAAGCAAAAGCTTACTCTCAGAACGACAAAATGCATCTAATTGTAACAAACCCGCTGACTTTACGTCAGAGAAATTGCAGTTTGTTGCATTCTGATTTTGCTGATTGCGGCGGAGGGTGGCGAGTGTATTTACACAGGCTGACACTATATATGCTTTGCTTACCCTGAGGGCTTTTCGGGCAGCGCAGGAGTTGCTGCCCGGCAGGGAGATAAAGGGCTATTTTGCGCCGTTGGCGGCCGTATCGAGATGAACTACCGGATTATCGGCAAACAGGTAGCGATCGGCATTGAATTCAAAGTCATCGCTGGTTTCATTGAATAACATCAGCTTGGTATTTTCCAGATGCTGCCACATGGCCAGCTTAGCCGCATGAGGATCTTTGCGAATCAGCGCTTTCAGAATTTGATCGTGATCGTCGCACCAGTTATCGACGGTACGCGAGTCGATATGGTCATGCAGCTTTTTCCAGTACGGGTTATGTACGCGCTGGGTCCACATCTTTTCCACGATAGCGGCGAGGGCGGTGTTTTGCGTTGCCAGCGCCACCTGCACATGAAACTGAAGATCCCATTCGGAATCGCGAAAACACTTCTCTTTACGCGCTTTTTCCTGGATTTCCATCAACTTCATGATGTCCTGCTTGGTCACCTGAGTGGCGGCGAATTCGGCAATGTTGCTTTCGATCAGCTGGCGGGCCTGCAACAGCTCAAAAGGACCATAATTGGCGAATTCCAGCGATTCATCGGCAATTTGCTGATGTTTCGGATGATTGGAGATAACGTGGATACCGGAACCTTTGCGGACTTCAACGTAGCCTTCCACTTCCAGCATAATGATGGCTTCGCGAACGACGGTACGACTTACGCTTTTTTCGTCAGCGATAAACCGCTCTGCGGGTAGCTTATCGCCTACAAGGTAGACACCTTGTTCAATACGCGTCTTAAGCTCAGCGGCAAGCTGCTGATACAAACGACGCGATTCAGTGATTTCCATATTCGCTCCCGGGAGATGGCGACAATATTGGATTTGTTATACCACTTTTACGCGCTTCTCACCACAAGAAGAAATGAAAAAGCCGCCTTCATCAAGGCGGCTTCGGGAGGGGGGAGCCCGCGTTTAACTAGCTTTGCGTGGCAGGCTTACTGGTTTCCAGCGGAGTGCTGTCGTCATCCGCAGATTTATTTTTCAGTACGGTCCAGATGACCACCGCGCCCAGCACATCGAAGATGGCCAGTACGGCGAACAGCGGGCTAAAGCCGATAGTATCCGCCAGTGCGCCAACCACCAGGGCAAACATGGTGCTGGCCAGCCATGCGGCCATGCCGGTCATACCGTTCGCGGTTGCCACTTCGTTACGACCAAATACGTCGGAAGAGAGCGTGATCAGCGCACCGGACAGCGCCTGGTGAGCAAAACCGCCGACGCACAGCAGGGCGATAGCGACGAACGGGCTGGTGAACAGACCGATCATCCCTGGGCCAATCATCAGCAGCGCGCCCATCGTCACGACCATTTTACGGGAAACAATCAGGTTCACGCCAAACCAGCGCTGGAACAGCGGCGGCAGGTATCCACCGATAATACAGCCGAGGTCGGCAAACAGCATCGGCATCCAGGCGAACATGGCGATTTCTTTCAGGTTAAAGCCGTAGACTTTAAACATGAACAGAGGGATCCAGGCGTTAAAGGTCCCCCATGCCGGTTCGGCAAGGAAACGCGGCAGGGCGATACCCCAGAACTGACGGTTACGCAGAATCTGCCACGGAGACATTTTCTTGCCGTTGTTAGTCTGGTGATGAGACTCCTGGCCACCGATGATGTAGTCGCGTTCTTCGTCAGTTAATTTTTTCTGATCGCGCGGGTGTTTATAGAACACCAGCCACGCCATTGCCCAGGCAAAGCTCAGTACGCCGGAGATGATAAAGGCCATCTGCCAACTGTGCATAACGATAGCCCAAACCACCAGCGGCGGAGCAATCATAGCGCCGATAGAGGAGCCGACGTTGAAGTAGCCGACGGCGATAGAACGCTCTTTCGCCGGGAACCATTCGGAACTGGCTTTCAGACCCGCCGGGATCATTGCCGCTTCGGCGGCACCCACCGCGCCGCGCGCCAGCGCCAGACCGCCCCAGCTTCCCGCCAGCGCGGTAGAGCCGCAGAACACGGCCCAGGCGATAGCAAAGAAGGCATAGCCGATTTTGGTACCTAAAATATCCAGCACGTAGCCGGCGACAGGCTGCATGACGGTATAGGCAGCGGAATAGGCCGCGATGATATAGGAATACTGTTGGGTGGAGATGTGTAACTCTTCCATCAGAGTCGGCGCAGCTGCCGCCACAGTGTTACGCGTCAGGTACCCCAGCACGGTGCCTAAGGTCACCAGTGCGATCATGTACCAACGTAACCCTTTAATTTTACGCATGTAAACCTCATCGTTTGTTATATATCCGCAGCGGGTGCGGCTATCTTCTTGCCTGTAACGGCGGCGAAGAAGGTGAAACGGAGGGTTCAGGAGAGGAAACCTCGTATGGCCCGAACCTTGCCATTAACTGTTGTGTCTAATTCGGTGTCCATACCGGTAAATCCGACGTGATAGTTCGTCGGTAATGCATTCCGTCGGTTTATATGTTTCGACGGCAGCAAGATAACTTGTCATACAACTTCAAAAGTTGAGTGACGTCACAAAAGTGGGAAAGTTTGTGTGGGCATTCGTTCATGCGAGAAAGGCCAGAGCTGGCGCGCTCTGGCGGGCCGTTTACTCCTTTCATGGTACTTTTTTTGTCATCGTTTATTGATCTAACTCACGAAAAATACTTCGGTCTGTAGAAATTGGTGTGATAACTTTGTCAGCATTATAGTCAATCATCTGATGGGCTCCCCCGGGGGCGAAGAGGACACGAAAATGACACCGTTTATGACCGAAGATTTCCTGCTTGATACCGAGTTTGCCCGCCGTCTGTACCACGATTACGCGAAAGACCAGCCGATTTTCGACTACCATTGCCACCTGCCGCCGCAGCAGATTGCGGAAAATTACCGCTTTAAAAATCTGTATGACATCTGGCTAAAAGGCGATCACTATAAATGGCGTGCGATGCGTACCAACGGCGTAGCCGAGCGTCTGTGCACCGGTGATGCTTCCGATCGCGAGAAATTTGACGCCTGGGCGGCCACCGTACCGCATACCATCGGTAACCCGTTATACCACTGGACGCATCTTGAGCTGCGTCGTCCTTTTGGTATTACAGGTAAAGTCCTCTCTCCGGCTACGGCGGACGAAATCTGGAATCAGTGCAACGATCTGCTGGCGCAGGAGAGCTTCTCCGCTCGCGGCATCATGCAGCAGATGAATGTGAAAATGGTCGGCACCACCGACGATCCGGTCGATTCTCTCGAGCATCACGCTTCCGTCGCTAAAGACAGCTCCTTCACCGTGAAAGTGCTGCCAAGCTGGCGTCCGGACAAAGCCTTCAATATCGAACAGGCGACCTTCAACGACTACATGGCGAAGCTGGGCGAAGTGTCTGACACCGATATCCGCCGCTTTGCCGATCTCCAGTCCGCGCTGACTAAACGTCTGGATCACTTCGCCGCTCACGGTTGTAAAGTTTCTGACCATGCGCTGGACGTGGTGCTGTTTGCCGAAGCCAACGAAAGCGAACTGGATAGCATCCTGGCGCGTCGTCTGGCGGGCGAGGCCCTTAGCGAGCATGAGGTTGCGCAGTTCAAGACGGCGGTTCTGGTTTTCCTCGGCGCGGAATACGCCCGTCGCGGCTGGGTACAGCAGTATCACATCGGCGCGCTGCGCAACAACAACCTGCGCCAGTTCAAACTGTTAGGGCCGGATGTGGGTTTTGACTCCATCAACGACCGTCCGATGGCGGAAGAGCTGTCCAAACTGCTCAGCAAACAGAACGAAGAAAACCTGCTGCCGAAAACTATCCTCTACTGCCTGAACCCGCGCGACAACGAAGTGTTGGGCACTATGATCGGCAACTTCCAGGGGGAAGGTATGCCGGGCAAAATGCAGTTCGGTTCCGGCTGGTGGTTTAACGATCAGAAAGACGGTATGGAACGTCAGATGACCCAGCTGGCGCAGCTTGGCCTGCTGAGCCGCTTTGTCGGGATGCTGACCGATAGCCGCAGCTTCCTCTCCTACACCCGTCATGAATATTTCCGTCGCATCCTGTGCCAGATGATTGGTCGCTGGGTTGAAGCGGGAGAAGCCCCGGCGGACATTCAGCTGCTGGGCGAGATGGTGAAAAATATTTGCTTTAACAATGCGCGTGACTACTTCGCCATTGAACTGAACTAAGACCAGAGGTCGGTTGATATGCAATACATTAAAATCCATTCGCAAGATAACGTCGCGGTAGCGTTGGCGGATATGGCGGCAGGCACGGTAGTCACCATTGACGGCGATACGGTCACGTTGGCTCAGGATATTGCGCGCGGGCATAAGTTTACGCTGCGCGGCATTGCGAAGGGAGACAACGTCATTAAGTACGGTCTGCCGATAGGGCATGCGCTGGCGGATATCGCGCCGGGGGAACATATCCACTCCCATAATACGCGTACTAACTTAAGCGATCTCGACGCGTACAGCTATCAACCGGATCTTATCGAACCCGCCGCGCAGCCGGCGGATCGCGATATCCAGATTTATCGTCGCGCCAACGGCGAAGTCGGCGTGCGCAACGAGTTGTGGATCCTGCCGACCGTCGGCTGCGTCAACGCCATAGCGCGTCAAATGCAGAATCGATTCCTGAAAGAGACGAATGACGCGGAAGATATTGACGGCGTACATCTTTTCAGTCACACCTACGGCTGCTCACAGCTCGGTGACGATCACATCAACACCCGTACCATGCTGCAAAACATGGTGCGCCATCCGAACGCGGGGGCGGTGCTGGTGGTCGGCCTGGGCTGCGAAAACAATCAGGTTGATGCATTTCGCGAAACGCTGGGCGAGTTCGACCCTGACCGCGTCCACTTTATGATCTGCCAGCATCAGGATGATGAAGTGGAAGCCGGGCTGGAGCATCTGCGTCAGCTATATGACGTGATGCGCCACGATAAGCGCGAGCCGGGTAAGCTGAGCGAACTGAAGTTTGGTCTCGAGTGCGGCGGTTCAGACGGTCTGTCCGGCATCACCGCTAACCCGATGCTGGGCCGTTTCTCGGACTACCTGATTGCTAACGGCGGTACCACCGTGCTGACCGAAGTACCGGAAATGTTCGGCGCCGAACAGCTGCTGATGAGCCACTGTCGCGATGAAGAGACGTTTGGCAAGCTGGTGACGATGGTTAATGATTTCAAACAGTACTTTATCGCTCATGACCAGCCGATTTATGAGAACCCATCGCCGGGCAACAAAGCGGGCGGCATCACTACGCTTGAGGATAAGTCGCTGGGCTGTACGCAGAAAGCGGGCTCCAGCCAGGTGGTTGACGTTCTGCGCTACGGCGAGCGGCTGAAAGTGCACGGCCTTAACCTGCTGAGCGCGCCGGGCAACGATGCGGTAGCGACCAGCGCCCTGGCCGGCGCGGGCTGCCATATGGTGCTCTTCAGCACCGGACGCGGCACGCCATACGGCGGTTTCGTTCCGACGGTGAAAATTGCCACCAACAGCGAACTGGCGGCGAAGAAAAAACACTGGATCGACTTCGATGCCGGTCAGCTGATTCACGGTAAAGCGATGCCGCAGCTGCTGGAAGAGTTTGTCGATACCATTGTGGCCTTTGCCAACGGTAAGCAAACCTGCAACGAGCGTAATGATTTCCGCGAACTGGCGATATTCAAAAGCGGCGTCACCCTTTAAGTACTCGTATCTTTCACGCCACAGCTGCGGCGTGAAACCTTATTGAGTAATAAAGAGAGGCGTTTCAAAAGCGGCGTTTCTGAGTATGATGCGCCGTTTTGTCTTATACCCTAAATAATTCGAGTCGCAGGACAAAGCACTTGTGCTTTGAACAGCGCTGGCCCCGAAGGGGCGAGACCGCAGGCCGAGTAACGCGGCTAACGCACATGCAACTTGAAGTATGACGGGTATATAAGGATTTCCCATGACCGCATACTGGCTTGCCCAGAGCGTTGGCGTTATCGCCTTTCTGATCGGTATTACGACATTTTTCAATCGCGATGAGCGCCGCTTTAAGCTCCAGCTAGCCGTTTATAGCGCCACCATTGGCGTGCATTTCTTTTTGATGGGCGCCTGGCCGGCGGGTATGAGCGCCGAGCTGAATACCGTTCGTACCCTCGTCTCCATGCGCACCCGCAGGCTGTGGGTGATGACCCTGTTTATTGTGCTCACGCTGGTACTGGGGCTGGCGAAGCTGCAGCACGCTATGGAGCTGCTGCCGATTATTGGCACCCTGGCCAGTACCTGGGCGCTCTTTCGCTGCTCCGGGCTCACCGTCCGCTGCGTGATGTGGTGTGCAACCGCCTGCTGGGTGATCCACAACTTCTGGCTGGGTTCGATCGGCGGCACTCTGATTGAAGGCAGCTTCCTGCTGATGAACGGCCTGAATATCATTCGTTTCCGGCGGATGCAGAAGCGCGGTATCGATCCGTTTAAAGTGGAAAAGGCGGTACAGAAGGAAACCCCCTCCGCGCGTTAGCGGAGGGGGGGGAGATTAACTGCGCAGGGCGTTCTTCGCCAGCTGTTCGTCTTCAGCGATACAGGCGGCAGCGGTGAACAGCGCATCGGTTGAGGAGTTCAGCGCGGTTTCGCAGGAGTCCTGCAGGACGCCGATAATAAAGCCGACGGCGACCACCTGCATGGCGATATCGTTCGGGATACCAAACATATTACAGGCCAGCGGGATCAGCAGCAGCGACCCGCCCGCCACGCCGGAAGCGCCGCAGGCGCACAGCGAAGCAACGACGCTGAGCAGCAGCGCGGTCGGCAGATCGACCGGAACGTTCAGCGTGTGCACTGCCGCCAGGGTCAGTACCGTAATGGTAATCGCCGCGCCGGCCATGTTGATGGTCGCGCCCAGCGGAATAGAGACCGAATAGGTATCGCGATCCAGATTAAGCTTTTCGCACAGCGCCATATTCACCGGAATGTTGGCGGCGGAGCTGCGGGTAAAGAAGGCGTATACGCCGCTTTCGCGCAGGCAGGTCATCACCAGCGGATAGGGATTGCGGCGGATTTTCCAGAACACCAGCAGCGGGTTAATCACCAGCGCCACCAGCAGCATACAGCCAACCAGCACCAGCAGCAGCTGGGCGTAGCCCCACAGGGTTTCAAACCCGGTCGTCGCCAGCGTTGACGCGACCAGCCCAAAGATACCCAGCGGCGCAAAGCGAATCACCACCTTAACGATAAAGGTCACCGCGTGGGACATATCGTTGATCAGATTTTTGGTGGTTTCATTGCCGTGGCGCAGCGCGAACCCTAAACCGACGGCCCAGACCAGAATCCCGATGTAGTTAGCGTTCAACAGGGCGTCAATCGGGTTAGAAACCATGCTCATCAGCAGCCCGCGCAGGACTTCAACGATGCCCGACGGCGGAGTAATGCTCTCTGCCACTGCGTTCAGGTGCAGCGTTGACGGAAAGAGGAAGCTAAACAGCACCGCGGTTAACGCGGCGGCAAAAGTCCCCAGCAGATAGAGGAACAGAATCGGGCGGATGCTGGTTTTTTGCCCCTGCTGATGATTGGCGATGGAGGCCATAACCAGCATCAATACCAGCACCGGCGCTACCGCTTTCAGCGCGCCGACGAAAAGCGTACCCAGTAGCCCAACCGCGACGGCGGCCGATTTTGAGACCGTCGCCAGCAGTACGCCGAGTACCAGACCGATTAAAATTTGTTTGACCAGACTGCCCTGAGCCAGCCGCCGTAGCAGGGTCGATCGGGGTGATGGGGTTGCCATAATTCATTCCTTCCAGTGATGTCGCTGTCCGTCCCGGCTACGTATTATTTGTAACGTTTATGTCCGGATGTAAATAGATGTTTGCCTGGTTGAGTATACGGAAAGAACGCTATTGGGGAAGGGTAAAATGCTGTTTATCGCGCTGAGATCTTATTTTTTAACTATGCATTAACTATTTTGTGACATGAGTAAGAATAATGCGCGGCGAACGTTGCCGACCGGGTGAAACGGGTCTTCACCCGGTCGTTTACCTTTTATTGCAGCTGTTTTTTCTTATCGTTCTGCTTGTTGACCCAGGCGTTGATAAGCAGGGTCAGCACCAGAATACCGCCGACCACGCCCAGAGAAATGCTGATAGGAATATGGAAGAAATCGACAATCAGCATCTTGATGCCGATAAACACCAGAATCACCGACAGGCCATATTTCAGCATCGAGAAGCGCTCCGCGACGCCCGCCAGCAGGAAATACATCGCGCGCAGGCCAAGTATCGCGAACAGGTTGGAGGTCAGCACGATAAACGGATCGGTGGTCACGGCGAAGATGGCCGGAATACTGTCAACGGCAAAGATAACGTCGCTCAGCTCGACCAGGATCAGCACCAGCAACAGCGGCGTGGCGTAGATAACGCCGTTTTTGCGGGTAAAGAAGCGCTCACCCTCGATTTTATCCGTCATGCGCAGATGATTGCGGATCCAGCGCACCAGCGGTTTATCGCCGATCCCGGAATCATCCTCTTTCGCCAGCGCCATCTTCACGCCGGTAAACAGCAGGAAGGCGCCGAAGACGTAGAGCAGCCACTCAAACTGAGAGATCAGCCAGCTACCGGCGAAGATCATGATCGTACGCAGCACGATCGCGCCCAGTACGCCGTAAACCAGCACTCTGCGCTGTAGCGCAGGCGGAACGGCAAAGTAGCTGAACAGCATCAGCCAGACGAAGACGTTATCCACGGCCAGCGCTTTTTCAATCAGATAGCCGGTGAGGAACGCCAGCGCTTGCGGGTCGGCCACGGCGCGACCTTCGGTCTGCACCAGATACCACCAGAAAGCGGCGTTAAACAGCAGCGAGAGGGTAACCCAGAGAATTGACCAGCCAGCGGCCTGCTTCATGGTCATGCTATGTGCACCACGCCGTCCCTGCAGCAGCAGATCGATAGCCAGCATAATGACCACGACCACTGCGAATCCGCCCCATAACAACGGTGTGCCGACAGTATTCATTACTATTTTCCTTACATAAAAACAAAACGGCTGACGTCGGAAGACGGCAGCCGCTGCGCTTTTATGCATAGACCTCGCCTTCCGGCAAGGTCTCACTTACAACAAGAATCTGTTGCCCGGCGACCGGATGCGGTTTTTCACGCATCGTAATGACGATCGGCCGGCAAGGAAGTTACTCCCCTTTGCGCGTAACAAAGTATTACAGGTTATAAATGGCGTCAATGGAGGCCGACGGACCATTTACACAGCTTTACGCCACCGGTTGACTATCCGCCGGGAACACGACCCCGGTCTGGCGACGAATTTCGCTCAGCAGCTTCGCCGTGATGTGGCTCACTTCCAGACCCGGATGAACCACCTCGTTGGCTTCGACCAGACGCGCGAACTCCTCCGCTTCATACAGCATCGTATTGATATGCTGCGGCTGGGTGAGATCCTGAGACTTGCCGCCGCGCGGCACGAAACACACTTTCTGGCATTCGGAGATTTTTTCGATCACCAGCGCGCCGGCTTCGCCCTGAATTTCGCTGGGGATCGCCGAGTCGCTGACCTTTGAGTGGTGCAAAGTGACATCAAAATCCCCGTAGCTGAGAACGACCGTGCCCTGGCCATCGACGCCGCTCTCCAGCAGGCTGGCGGTTGCGTGCACCGCGCGAGGCTCGCCCCACAGCGCGACCGCCGAGGCCAGGCAGTAAAAGCCGATGTCCATAATCGAGCCGTTAGAGAAGGCCGGATTGAAGGTGTTGGGATTTTCACCGTCGAGATAGCGCTGATAGCGGGAAGAGTACTGGCAGTAGTTAATAAAGGCTTTGCGCAGCTTGCCGATCTTGTCGAATGATTGTTTAAGCAGCAGGAAGTTTGGCAGGCTGGCGGTTTTGAACGCTTCGAAGAGCACCACGTTATTTTCCCGCGCCGTCTTAATGGCGGCTTCCACTTCCTGCAGATTCGAGGCCAGCGGTTTTTCGCAAATGACGTGCTTTTTATGGCGCAGAAACAGGCGGGTTTGCGGAAAGTGCAGCGAGTTTGGGCTGGCGATATAGACCGCGTCAACGTCAGGACTTTGCGCTAAATCTTCCAGCGAAGTGAAGAGATGTTCGACGGGATAATCGCTGGCGAAAGCCTGGGCTTGCTCAAGGCTGCGGGAGTAGATGGCGGTGAGTTTATATTTGCCGGTTTCATGGGCGGCATCGACAAACTGCTTGGTTATCCAGTTTGTGCCAACAACTGCGAAACGTATCATAAACGTTGACGAACTCCGTAAAAGGGACCTTTCGTCACTGTAGCACGGCATCATGACAAAACCAGTGCGCTATGGCGCAGAACGCTCTAACGAAAGCTGGGTCAGCCACAGGCGGGTATCAAACTCCAGCTGATGGTACTGCGGCTCCATATGGCAGCACAGCTGATAGAACGCTTTGTTGTGCTCTTTTTCCTTCAGGTGCGCCAGCTCGTGCACCACGATCATCCGCAGAAAATCCTCCGGCGCATCGCGAAAAACGGTGGCGACGCGAATTTCGGCTTTGGCCTTCAGCTTGCCGCCCTGAACGCGGGAGATGGCGGTATGCAGGCCGAGCGCGTTGTTAAGCACGTGGATCTTGTTGTCGTACATTACTTTGTTAATAGGCGCCGCGCCGCGCAGATAGCGGGACTTCAGATCCTGGGTGTACTGATACAGCGCTTTATCGTTGTTGATATCGTGGCCCTGCGGATAGCGCTTTTTCAGCACCTCGCCGAGACGGTTCTGTTCGATTAACGCGGTGACCTGCGCCAGCAGGGATTCAGGGTAGCCCTGGAGATAGGTTAAAGTGCTCATGTGGCCTGTTTGCGTAATTCAGCGACAACAGCCGCGGATTCTAGCACCCCGCGCGGGCAGGATGCCAGAAAGGCAGCGTTACTCGATTATCGCGTCTTCGACCGCCCGGTAGCTAAAGAAGTCAAACAGCGCCTCTTTACGATGCAGCATGCTATCCACGCAGGCCATGCCGACAAACGCGCCGGTAAACTCGCCATAGCGGCTGTATTCATCGGAAAAACGCGAGGTGTCGTAGACCGCGCCGATGTTGAGGTATTTTTCGCCATCCACGGACCACGAGCACTGTATCTCCCGGCCATTAATCGCCATCGCCAGATAGATTTCCCCCTCCGTAAGGCAGATTTTCTGCGGGTCGTCGTGACGCTCACCGTTGTCCATATAAATGATGGCCAGCTGCGCTGCGCCGGAGGCTTCATCCCTGGTTTTATGCAAAAACAGATAGTTCATATTGTCGTAGTAAAGCGCCAGGCCCGCGCTATGCTGATAAATCTCCGGGCTGAAATCCATTTTCGTGGTGATGGTGGCGTATACCGAGGTGAGCTTTTTCGCCAGCAGGCTGACTTTATTCAGCGAGCTCAGCGACTCCTGACCGCGTAAGGCAAGGTAACCCGCTTTACGCTCAAGGCTGGTAAAGCGCTGAAAGCGGATCCGCGGCGCATAGAAGGCGTTATCCAGCGTCTGCCCATCAAAATCATCCCTGTCTGGTTTAGCCGGAAACGGCTGAGAAGGCAGATTAGACTCTTCCACCTGGTGCTGAGCGAGGTTCCCCCCGGCCGCCATGCGCAGCCAGCCATCGTCGCTCCATACCATCTTTTGTATCGCCGTCTCGCGGCCTAGCGGGCAGCGCAACTCCTGGCGGAAGGGTCTGCTGCAAAGGTGGGTTAACCAGACTTCCCCCGTCGGGGTCTCGACGTAGCTGCCGTGCCCGGCCTTTTGCAGATAGGTTTGCGGATTGAAGTAGTGTGGTTTGAGATGACCTGCATCGTGGCGCTCGTTAAAATTCTCCGGCCAGGCGGTGACGATAGGATTTTGCGGATCGCCTTCATAGGGGCCAGCGACCTGCGTTGCGCGCGCCATAGTGACCGCATGGCCGTAACCGGTGCCGCCTTCAGCGACCATCAGATAGTAATAGTCGCCGCGGCGCGTCAAATGCGGTGCTTCTATACAACCGCGATCGGTCCCGCCGCGCCAGATCCGCTGCGGATAGCCGACAACGCTTTGCCTTTGCGGTGAATACTCCACCAGGCAAATGGCGCCCGGTTTTTCGTAACCTTCGCGGGTTTCCCACTCCAGTGAAACGATCCATTTTTTACCGTCGCTGTCGTGCAGGATAGAAGCATCGAACCCGGCCGAGTGAAGATAAACCGGCTCACTCCACGGGCCGCTGATTTCACTGGCGGTAATAAGATAGTTATCTACATCAAAATAACGCGAATTCATGGAATTCATTACGCCATAAATAACGTAGAACAGCTTTTCCTCTTCACACCAGGTCAGGCTTGGCGCCCAAATACCTTTGGCGGAGGGCAGCTTTTTTAAATCCGGATTCGTATCATCGGTGAGAACGTGGGTGAGTAATTGCCAATGTTTGAGATCTCTCGAATGGTAAATCGGCAAGCCGGGAAACCATTCAAAGGAAGAGACAGCTACATAATAATCATCGCCGCGCCGACAGATACTGGGGTCCGGATTAAAACCTTTAAAAACAGGATTCTGAATCATCGTATTTACCCTTAATGCGCAAAATATAGCGATGATTGTAAACAGGCGATAGCAAAGGGGATATATAGACTCTGGCTATTTATATAATAAACGTCTACTTATCCGGTGACGGCGCTCACAAAACCGCGTTATTTCTCCGCCCGGCTGCCTACGGCATCGGTGCTTCTGACTTTATGACGGAAGGCCAGCGGGGTGTCGTTCATCATCTCCTTAAACTTGAGGCAGAAGTAGGCGCTGTCGGTGAAGCCGGCGCTTTGCGAGATATCGCTGATCTTCAGGTCGGTATTGGTCAGCAGGTTGATAGCGATATTGAGTTTTCGCAGCAGCATAAATTTTTTGAAGCTGATACCGAAGGCGGATTTAAAGGTGCGGGAAAACCAGGATTTCGACCACCGGCAGCGGCGGGCGGCTTCTTCGGTCGTCATCTCAAAATTTTCATTTTCATCAATGGATTGCAGAAGTTCAATCAGCTCGCTGAGGTAGCGGTGGTTGGTCCGTTCGGTAATGGGGACGGAATCTTTCAGGCTGTTAAAGGCATGCAGCAGCACGCTCTGCATCAGGGAACGGAACAGCGAATCGGCAAAGTCGCTGAACTCGCCGCACCAGCTCAGGAGCAGCTCCAGACGCTCGGCTTCCTCGCCGGAAAGGTAAGCGACTGCGCCGCAGTGCGCGGCGGGTAGCGACAGGTCATATCCCTCAAGCCACTCTTTTTCGAATTGCATAAGATAACGCTTGTGGCTGGCAGCGGCCGGCAGCGTCATTTCATGGATCAATAAGGCAGGGACGAAAACCAGGGTATTGTTTTTTATCGTAAATTTCTCATCACCAATCGAATAGCTGCCTGCCGACTCTCTGAACCACATCAGTTCGTCCATCATATGAAAATGGGGGACTACGTTTATGCCATTGAAATCATTTATGTTATCTACCCGTAAGGTAAATAGCTCGCCGGCGCCCACGGGGATCTTTTCGAAAACGGGAGATTCGTCACTCATCGGGTACACTCTTCTTATATTTAACAGGATGATTTATACATAATCGGTAGGCCCTTCGCAATAACGTACAGAGGACAAATATTAACGATGTTTCTGGCGGAGGCGCGATGAACACTGCCCGTATCAGTATTAAAGAAAAATTTAGCTATGGGTTAGGGGATACCGGCTGTAATTTAGTCTGGCAAACAGTGATGCTGTTTATGGCCTGGTTTTATACCGATGTATTTGGTTTAAGTCCGGCGCATATGGGAACCATGTTTCTCGCGGTAAGGGTATTAGACGCGGTGACCGATGTATTAATGGGGGCGGTGGCGGATCGTACCCGAACTAAATATGGGCAATTCCGTCCTTATATTTTATGGTTCGCCATTCCTTTTGGCGTTCTTTGCTGCTTAACTTTTTATACGCCAGATTTCGGTTATACCGGCAAGCTCATTTATGCCTATGTTTCTTATACCTTATTATCGCTGGTCTATACAGCGATTAACGTTCCGTATTGCGCGATGATCAATAATATTTCTAACGACTCCCGCGAGCGCGTATCGCTCCAGTCCTGGCGCTTTGCGCTCAGTACGCTTGGCGGCCTGATTGTTTCGCTGACCGCGCTACCGCTGGTGGCGTGGTTGGGCCAGGGGAACGTACAAAACGGTTATTTTTACACCATGATCGTAATGGGGGGCCTGAGCATCATCCTGTTCTTTATCTGTTTTGGCCTGACGAAAGAGCGTTACACCACGGATATCGCGGTCAACAACCAAAGCAGCATTCTTGACGATCTAAAAACTCTGCTCGCCAACAAGGACTGGCGCATTTTGTTCGCGCTAAACGTCGTTAACCTGATTGCGGTGCTGTTTAAAGGCGGGACCACGCTCTATTACGTCAACAACATTATGGGGCGGGCGGATCTGGGTAGCCTGCTGCTGACCACCACCCTGGCCTCGGGCGTGCTGGGGGCGATGCTCTCACCGTTTATCTTTAAAAATATTGATAAAGTGAAAGGGTTTAAAATCTCGATGGCCATCGAGGCGGCGCTGCTGACGGGCATGTACTTCGTCCCGGCGGGGAACGTAGCCGCTATCTTTGCGCTGGTGATTATCATCAATATTATCCAGCTGGCCGCCACGCCGCTGCAGTGGAGCATGCTGTCCGATATCATCGATGCGGAAGAAAAACGCAGCGGTAAAAAGCTCAGCGGGATCGTTTTTTCAACGAACCTGTTTGCCATCAAGCTGGGGATCGCCATCGGCGGCGCGCTGGTGGGCTATATGCTGGCCTGGGGCGACTACGTCGGCGGCGCAGCCCAGCAAACCGAGTCCGCGCTGCAGATGATTAAGCTGTTGTTTACCGTCTTCCCCGGCGTGCTGGTGGCGCTGCTGATTGTTATCATGAACAAATATAGTCTGGACGATAAGCGCCTGTCGCGCATGGCGCAGGACGACCTCCCGGCGTAACGGGCTATCGCCCGGAAGAAGGAGATAATCGGCGCATCTCTATTCTACTGGGCGGAGTTTGCGTATAAACTCGCGGGTTTTAGAGTTCCGGAGGCACAAAGGCGATGAGCCAGGTAGAGTTAAACGGTGAGTTATTCACATTAGAGCGGTTCCCGCCGAATGCTGAAGAGGAAGCGCTTCAGGCGTGGGAAGCGGCGGATGAATATCTGCTGCAACAGGTGAATGATGTCGACGGCCTGACGCTCATTTTCAATGACAGCTTCGGCGCGCTGGGTTGCGCGCTGGCGGAACGCAATCCGGTCAGCATCAACGATTCCTACGTCTCTGAGCTGGCGACCCGCTACAACCTGCGGATGAACGGCATTGATGAAGAGAGCGTACGTTTTCAGGATCCCTTGAGCGAACTGCCCGCAGCTCCGGCACTGGTGCTCATTAAAGTACCAAAACAGCTGGCGCTGCTGGAGCAGCAGCTGCGCGCTCTGCGCGCGGTTGTCACGCCAGAAACCCGCATCATTGCCGCTGCGAAAGCTCGCGACGTCCACAATTCCACCCTGGCGCTGTTTGAGAAAATCCTTGGCACCACCACCACATCGCTGGCCTGGAAAAAGGCGCGGCTGATTTTCTGTACCTTTACCGTGCCTGAGGTAGCCGATGCGCCGCAAACTTACAGCTGGCAGCTGGACGGTACACCGTGGACGATTCACAACCACGCCAACGTGTTTGCCCGCAGCGGCCTGGATATTGGCGCGCGCTTCTTCCTGGAACACTTGCCAGTAAATATTGAAGGCGAGATCGCCGATCTCGGCTGCGGCAATGGCGTGATTGGCCTGAAAGCGCTGGCTTTAAACCCCGACGCCCGGGTGATGTTTACCGATGAGTCCTATATGGCGGTCGCTTCCAGCCGACTGAATGTCGAAACCAATCTGCCGGATGACCTCGAGCGCTGCGAGTTTATGGTGAATAACGCGCTGTCCGATATTGAACCGGACCGCTTCGCCGCCATCCTCTGCAACCCGCCGTTCCATCAGCAGCATGCGATCACCGATCATATTGCCTGGCAGATGTTTAACGATGCCCGTCGTAGCCTGAAGTACGGCGGCGAGCTGTATGTCGTCGGTAACCGCCACCTCGATTATTTCCGCAAGCTGAAGCGCGCGTTCGGTAACTGCACGACGATCGCCACTAATAATAAATTTGTGGTTTTAAAAGCGGTGAAATTGCGTAAGGCGCGTTAAAAGATAATAATCTCGTTCCTGGATAAGCAGGCCGCTATGGCCTGCTTATTTATATTAATCGGACAGGGATTATTAATATGAATCATCAGGAAGATGAATACAGTAATGGAGCCGCCACTCCGCGCAAAATTGTCTTAGGCAGGCATCCTGCCGTATTTGTTTGCGTTATACAATGCATAGTTTATATATACATCACTGGTTCTGGCTGGCTCGGGTTTAGTGATAATACCGGTGGAGGGTATAATCTGCTATTCGCTGTCCTGTGGGCAGCAATGGCCTTCGGAATCTATAAATATAGCCGCGCCTGCGCTGTCATGGCGCTGGTTCTTTATTTTATCGATCAACTGGCGGTGGAGTTATTTCCGCCCGGACGCAGCTTTAATGTGGCCTGGCTGGCAGGGACCACGATCTGGTTACTCTGTTTTTGCCACGGAATTATTGCCTGCTGGATGCGGCGTAAACATAAAGTCATCGGGATTGATGACAGTACATATATTAATAAGCGAACGCGAACGCTGTATATCGTTGTGCTCGTGCTTTTCCATTCATCCTGTCTGGGCCTGAAACAGGCGCAGAAGCACACCCGCAATATCCTCTGGCAGGCGTTTTATCAATCGGTCATGGAAGATAAGAGTAAGATCCCGCTGCCGATAAAAATCGATAATAATACTTCCCTTACCGACATCTATTTTGATCAGCACACCTTGATTGTTGAACACCATGTTCGCCAGACAAAGCTGGCCGAATTACCGATGGCGCTCTACTACGCGCACGCTAAAAAACTTTACTCGCGTTATTGCGCCAACGATGTGGCGAGCTCGCTTGATTTAAAAATGATAGTCCGCTTTGCGCAGGGGTATGAGACGCGTGACCTGTCGTTTACGCCAAAAGACTGTCAATTTTAAGATGGGGAAAATTGCTGATTGAAGCTATCGCAGCCAGCAATATCAAGATTGCCGTTTGTATCAGGATGGGGCGATAGTGATGTACCGCCTCACGCAGGGAAATGACAATCGCGAGTTTAGCTATGGCGCTCGCGATTGTCTGAGCATGAACTTTTAAATCGACAGCGCCAGCCGGGTGCCCTGAGCGATAGCCCGCCGGGCGTCCAGCTCCATCGCCACGTCGCAGCCGCCGATCAAATGTACCGTTTTACCCGCCGCCCGCAGCGGATCGGCCAGCTCGCGGCGGGGATCCTGACCGGCGCAGATAATCACATGATCAACGTTAAGCACCTGAGATTCGCCGCCGATCGTCACATGTAAGCCGGCATCATCGATCCGTTGATAGCTGACGCCGGGGATCATTTTGACGCCGCGGGCCAGCAGGGTAGCGCGATGGATCCAGCCGGTAGTTTTCCCCAGCCCGTCGCCGGGCTTGCTGGTTTTGCGCTGCAGCATCACGATCTGGCGCGGGCTTTTAGCCAGCTGCATCCCCTCCGGGCGCAGTCCGCCGGCGTTCTGCAGGCTGGTATCGATCCCCCATTCTGCACAGAACTCGCCGATATTCTGGCTGGTGGCAATGCCGGACTGGCTGAGGTACATGGCCGTATCAAAGCCGATCCCGCCGCAGCCGATAATCGCCACCTTCTCGCCTACCGGCGCTTTATCGCGCAGGACATCGAGGTAGCTCAGCACTTTGGGATGCTCGATCCCGGCGATATCCGGCATCCGCGGGGCGATCCCGGTGGCGAGGACGATTTCATCAAATGCCCGCAGATCCCCGGCCGTGACGTGGGTATTCAATCGCAGATCGACAGCGTGAAGATCGAGCATCTGGCGATAGTAGCGCAGGGTTTCGTAGAACTCCTCTTTGCCGGGGATCTGCTTGGCGATATTAAACTGGCCGCCAATCTCGCAATGACCATCAAAAAGGGTAACCTGATGTCCGCGCGAGGCGGCGTTAACCGCAAAGGCCAGCCCGGCAGGACCAGCGCCGACCACCGCCAGCCGCTTCGGCGTGGTCGCGGGCGCTATCGGCATCAGGGTTTCATGGCAGGCGCGCGGGTTGACCAGGCACGAGGTGACCTCGCCGGCGAAGATCCGATCGAGGCAGGCCTGGTTGCAGCCGATGCAGGTATTGATCTCTTCCGCCCGTCCGCTTTGTGCTTTGGAGAGAAATTCGCTGTCGGCGAGGAAAGGGCGGGCCATCGATACCATATCGGCGTCTCCGCGAGCCAGGATCGCTTCCGCCACATCGGGATCGTTAATCCGGTTGGTGGTGACCAGCGGGATCGACACCGCGCCTTTCAGCTTACGGGTGACCCAGCTAAAGGCGCCGCGCGGTACCGGTGTGGCGATGGTGGGAATACGCGTCTCGTGCCAGCCGATGCCGGTATTGATAATCGTTGCCCCTGCGGCCTCAATGGCTTTTGCCAGCTCGGTGACTTCCGCCAGGGTGCTGCCGCCGCTGACAAGGTCAAGCATTGACAGACGATAGATAATAATAAAGTCGTTGCCTGCGCGCTCCCGCACGGCTCTGACCACCTCTATGGCAAAACGCATGCGTCGGGCGTAGTCGCCGCCCCACTGGTCGTCGCGAAGGTTGGTGCGCGCGGCAAGAAATTCGTTAATCAGATAGCCTTCCGAGCCCATCACTTCGACGCCGTCGTACCCGGCTTCTCGCCCCAGCTGGGCGCAGCGGGCAAAATCATCGATCAGCTGTAAGATCTCTTCGTGGCTCAGTTCGTGAGGCGTAAAGGGGTTGATTGGCGCCTGCAGAGCGGAAGGGGCCACCAGCTTCGGTTGGTAGCTGTAGCGCCCGGTATGCAGGATCTGCAGGGCGATTTTGCCGCCCTCCTCGTGTACCGCGTCGGTAATATAGCGATGATGGGAGAGGTGGCTGGCGTCGTTAAGCACCGCCCCGCCCGCCATGGTGACGCCGGAAGGGGCGGGGGCAATTCCGCCGGTGACGATCAGCGCTACCCCGTGGCGGGCGCGCTCGGCGTAAAAAGCCGCCAGCCGCTGCGCGCCATCCGGGAGCTCCTCCAGGCCAGTATGCATTGAGCCCATCAACACGCGGTTTTTGAGCGTAGTGAACCCCAGCTCAAGCGGGGCGAAAAGCGACGGGTAGCGGCTCATAATCTCTTCCAGTGTAAAATTATTGTTATGTGGTCGGATGAGTTACTAATTTAGCCGCCGCGGGCAAAAAGGGAAAAGGGGAGTGCGGCGATTGTGATGGGATTCAAAGAACGGCGGAAGGTTCTCCCTTCTCCCACCGGGAAAGGGAGAAGGGCGGAATAGCGCAGGGGGCCAGTGAAGCCCGGACTGTTCTCTCTCCTGTCGGGGAGAGGCTTAGGGTGAGGGGGCAACGCGCTCGCGGCGCGCCAGACCCGGCGCCTGCCACATGGAGGTCGTCAATCCGCTGTCCACCAGACCGAGCTGCTCGGCGTACACCGACTGCCATTTGGTCATCATCTCCTGATACAGCTCCCGATGCGCGGGATTAGGCGTAAATTCCCGGTACCAGCTCACCAGTCTCTCACCCGTTGTCGCCATATCGGCGTATAGCCCGGCGCCGGTGCCGGCGGCGATCGCGCAGCCCAGCGCCGTCGCTTCGCGGACTTCCGGCACCCGCACCGGCAGACCGGTGACATCGCTGAGGATCTGGCTCCACAGCGCCCCTTTTGCACCGCCGCCGGCAAAGACCAGGCTATCAAACTGCACGCCGGAAAACTGCGAAATCTGCGCCAGGTTGCAGGCGGAGACAATCGCCGCGTTCTCTTCCAGCGCACGGAAAAGCGTGGCCTTATTGCATTTTTCCGGGTCGATGGAGAGGTTAATAAACGATGGCGCAGCGTGGTACCACTGCTTAAAGTGCATGGCGTCAGAGAAAATCGGCATCACCCCGTGGGAACCCGCCGGTACGCGGCTGGCCATCTCTTCGAGCAGGCTGTAGGCGTCAACGCCAAGCCGCTCGGCAATGAGCTTCTCTTCTGCGCAGAAAGCATCACGGAACCAGCGCATGGTCAGGCCGGTAAAAAAGCTGATGGACTCCGCCTGCGCCATGCCGGGTATGACGTGCGGGTTAACGCGAATATTCATCTCCGGGTCAGTACGGACTTCCGGCAGGTTAACCACCTGCTGCCAGAAAGTGCCGCCGAGCACCGCCGTCTGCCCGGCGCGCACCACGCCGAGACCCAGGCAGCCGAGCTGGACGTCGCCGCCGCCCATCACCACCGGCGTGCCTGCGCGCAGCCCGCTTTGCGCCGCCGCTGCGTCGGTCACCGCCCCCAGTACGCTGCCGGTCTCCTTGACCGGCGAGAGAATATCGGCCCGCAGTCCGGCCATATCCAGCAGCGCCGGGCGCCAGTCGCGGCTGAACAGGTCGAGCATGCCGGTGGTTCCGGCGTTAGAAGGGTCGACCGCCAGCTCGCCGGAGAGCTTCGCCGCCAGCCAGTCGCTGATCATGGTGATGGTCGCCGCTTTGCGGTAGATATCCGGGCGATGGTGGGCCAGCCAAAGCAGGCGCGGCATGGCGCTCAGCGCCAGGGTCTGCCCCGACACGCTGTACACTTCGGATTCAAAACGGTCGTCGTGGATCTCTTTGAGCTCCGCCACCTCGCGGCTGGCGCGAGCGTCAACGTTGGCGCAGGCCCAGATGGCCTCGCCGTTGCGGTCGTAAAGCACGATGCCTTCACGCATCGAGCAGCAGGCCACGGACTGAATATCCGCCGCAGAGAGATGGGCGGCGGCCAGCGCCTGGCGGATACACTGACAGGCCAGCTGCCAGTTGACGCTGAGATCGAACTCCATCGAGCCGGGGACATTGTCCACGCTCAGGTGCTTCCATTCGGCCTGACCGACCGCAATCTGACGGCCCTGGAGATCGAATACGACCGCCCGAACGCTGCCGGTCCCGGCATCTAACGCTAACAGGTAACTCATGACATGCGCCTCGCTCATGTTGCGCGGCGCAGGGCCATTTATGAGGCCAGCGTCAGCACCGCGCGTGCTGTTGTCTCTTCCGTTACCAGGCCATTAATCCGCTTGCCGATAAGGGCCGCGTAAATCGCCTGCGCTTTTTCTGTGCCCCCGGCGACGCCCACGATGGTCGGCAGCTGGGCCAGTTCATCAAGGGTGACGCCGAGCAGTTCCCGATGGATCTCCAGCCCTTCAACCGGTTTACCGTCGGCCTGCAGGAAATAACCTAAAATGTCGCCGACCGCGCCTTTGCGGGCGTACATCAGCTGCTCGCCTTCGCTGATGTAGCCGGAGCGCAGGATGGTGGCGTCCCGGCGCTGGTCAATGGCGCCGATACCTACCACTGCCGCATCCGCCGCCGTGGCGGCCAGGATCACATCGCGTACGCTCGATTCCCGGCGCAGGATCTCCGCTACATCCGCCGATGACACCCTCAGCGGCGCGGGGATCATGCTGACGCTACAGGCGGCATCCAGCTGGCCAATGCCGGTCATATACGGACCTACGCCGCCGGAAAGCGTCACCAGCCGAACCTGTTGGGAACCGATAAACCCGCTCAGATGCTGCAGGCAGCTCATGGTGGCTTCGCCAAAGCCCACCGCCAGCAGTTGTCCTGGCTCCAGCACGCCCATTAACGATTGCGCCGCGCCAATCCCCAGGCGGGTGTTCATCGGCGGGGTATTGAGCGCCGGCAGCACGCGGGCGATTTTCAGGCCAAAGCGCTGCTGGAGTTCGGTTTCCAGCGCCAGACAGCCCTCATAGCGCGAATTAATCTGTACGCGGATCACTCCCGACTGGCGACCTTTTTCCAGCAGGCGGGAGATTTTTAACCGCGGCAGCCCTAAACGCTCGCCGATGTCGTTCTGCGTCAGGCCGTCGTGGTAGTAACACCACGCCACCCGCGCCACCAGCTCTTCCTCGGCTAACGCCAGCCCGGCGTAGCGGCTCTCTTCCGTAATGCGTTTTTCGCTCATAAAGTGAACTCTTATAAAAATTTAGATCATATGTTCGTTATTGCGTGGTCGGAAAATGTGAGCCGACTGGCAAAACCGATCTTTCGTTGTTCGCTGGTTTTATTCAAACGATCGAAAGCATAAAACTGTGATCGTTGCACGGTTGTAAATATAGTTCACCGTCTACGCTTTTGAACATTATTAATTCAAAAAATCTTTTGTTCAAAACGAGGCGCGATGATGAAGCCACTGCTTGAAGCTCGCCAAATCTGCAAACAGTTCTCCGGCGTGACCGTGCTGAAGCATATTGATTTCACGCTGCTTTCCGGCCAGGTGCACGCGCTGATGGGCGGCAACGGCGCCGGAAAATCGACGCTGATGAAGATTATTGCCGGGGTAGAGACCCCTGACAGCGGTGAGCTCATCCTCGGCGAACGTACATTTGCGCGCCTTACTCCCGCCCAGGCCCATCAGCAGGGCGTGTATCTGGTGCCGCAGGAACCGATGTTATTCCCCAATCTGACGGTGCGGGAAAATATTCTTTTTCGTCTGCCGAAGCGGGCGGATAACGAGAACCATCTGCAGGAAAAGCTTCAGCAGCTTAATTGCCAGCTTAACCTTGAGGCGGCGGCCAGCACGCTGGAAGTGGCCGATCAGCAAATGGTGGAGATCCTGCGCGGGCTGATGCGCGACGCGCAGATCCTGATCCTCGATGAGCCCACCGCCTCATTGACGCCGGGAGAAACCGATCGCCTGTTTCGCCAGATCCGCTCTTTGCAGGCGCTCGGTGTCGGGATCGTGTTTATCTCGCACAAGCTGCCGGAGATCCGCCAGGTCGCCAGCCACGTTTCGGTGATGCGCGATGGCGCGGTGGTGCTGAGCGGGGAAACCGCGCACTACGGCGACAACCAGCTGATTGGCGCAATGACGCCGGTCAGTCGCGATCGAGCCCTGAGCGACACGCAAAAGTTGTGGCTGGCGCTGCCGGGCAATCGTCGCACTCAGGCGCAGGATTTTCCGGTGCTGCGGGTCGAAGATCTGACCGGAGAGGGCTTTATCGATCTCAATCTGGAGATCCGCGCCGGGGAGATCGTCGGCCTCGCCGGGCTGGTCGGATCCGGGCGTACCGAATTTGCTGAAACGCTCTATGGTCTGCGGCCGGCTCGCGCAGGGCGGGTGTGGCTGGAAAACCGCGATATCAGCCGCGACAGCACGCGCGCCAGGCTGGCCAGCGGGCTGGTCTATCTGCCGGAGGACAGACAGGTTTCCGGTCTGTTTCTCGATGCGCCGGTGCGCTGGAACACGGTGATGTTTAACCAGCCGTCGCTGTGGCAGCAGAACCGGCGCGAAGCGGCGGTGGTGGAGCGCTATCACCGGGCGCTGGGGATCAAAATGGCCGATGGCGATCGCCCGGTGCGCACGCTCTCCGGCGGTAACCAGCAGAAGGTACTGTTGGCGCGCTGCCTGGAGGCTAACCCGCTGCTGCTGATCGTCGATGAACCGACCCGCGGCGTGGACGTTTCCGCCCGAGCCGACATCTATCAGCTGCTGAAAAGCGTCGCCGCGCAGAACGTGGCGGTATTGATGATCTCCAGCGATCTCGACGAGTTCGTTGGCCTGGCCGATCGGGTGGTTGTAATGCATCAGGGCAGGCAGAGCGGCGAGCTGGCGCAGCAGGCGGTCAGCGTTGACCGGATGATGACCCTGGCCTTCGGAGGGCAGGCATGAAAACGTTATTAAAGAATCGCGAACTGAGCGCCTTCCTCGCCATCGTGGTGCTGTTTGCCGGGCTGGTGGCGCTCAACCCGGCTTATTTCAGCTTACAAACCCTGGGCATGATTTTCGCCAGCTCGCAAATCCTTTGCCTGCTGGCGCTGGGGGCGACGCTGGTGATGCTCACCCGCAATATTGACGTTTCGGTGGGCTCCACCGTTGGCCTGAGCGCTATCGCGACAGGCGTGGCGCTAAATAGCGGGTATGGGCTGATGACCGCCATCGCCTTTGCGCTGGCGATCGGCGCGCTGGCTGGCGCCTTTAACGGCCTGCTGGTGGTGGGGCTGCGCATCCCGGCGATTGTCGCCACTCTCGGCACCCTCGGCCTTTATCGCGGGGTGATGCTGCTGTGGACCGGCGGTAAGTGGATTGAAGGTTTGCCGAACAGCCTGAAAGCGCTGTCGGAACCGGCATTCATCGGCATTTCTCCGCTGGGCTGGCTGGTGCTGGCGCTACTGCTGGCGGGCGGCGGGATACTATCGCGTACTGCCTTTGGCCGTGATTTTTACGCCGTCGGCGATAACCTTGCCGCTGCCCGCCAGCTTGGGGTGGCGGTGAACCGCACGCGGATGCTGGCATTCACCCTTAACGGCATGCTGGCGGCCTGCGCCGGGATTGTGTTCGCCGCGCAGATTGGATTTGTGCCCAATCAGACCGGCAGCGGCCTGGAGATGAAAGCCATCGCCGCCTGCGTGCTCGGCGGGATCTCGCTGCTGGGCGGTACCGGCACGCTGCTCGGCGCTTTTCTCGGCGCCTTCTTCCTCACCCAAATCGATACCGTGCTGGTGCTGTTTCGTCTCCCGGCGTGGTGGAACGACTTCATTGCCGGCCTGGTGCTGCTCGGCGTACTGGTGCTCGACGGGCGGCTGCGTCAGGCGCTGACCCGCCATCAGCGGGCGCTGAAATACAGTCGCTTTCAGCCCGGCAATAAAGGGGGCAAGCGCGTGGCCCCGTTTCCTGAACGTAAAAATAAAGAGGTGGCGTAAATGAAGCTCAACTGGGAAAGCGCGCTGCTGGGATTACTGGTGGTGGAGATCCTGCTGTTTGGCACCCTGAATCCGCGCATGCTCGATCTCAATATGCTGCTGTTCAGCACCAGCGACTTTATCTGCATCGGCATCGTGGCGCTGCCGCTGACGCTGGTGATCATCAGCGGCGGGATTGATATTTCGCTCGGTTCCACCATCGGCCTGTGCGCCATCGCGCTGGGGGTGATGATGCAGGCGGGCTGGCCGATGAGCCTCGCGATCCCCCTGACGCTGCTGCTCGGCCTGCTGTGCGGGCTGCTGAACGCGGCGCTGATTCACTACACCGGCATTAGCCCGCTGGTGATTACCCTTGGCACCCTGTACCTCTACGGCGGCGGCGCGCTGCTGCTTTCGGGCATGGCCGGGGCGACCGGCTACGAAGGCATCGGCGGATTCCCGGATAGCTTTACCGCCTTCGCCAATCTGACCCTGTTCGGCCTGCCGATACCGCTGGTGCTGTTCGCCGTTATCACCTTTTTTTTCTGGCTGCTGGCCCACCGCGGGCGCTTTGGGCGGCACCTTTTTCTGCTCGGGCAGAACCCGCGCGCCGCGCGCTACGCCGCGCTTTCCGTTAACGGGATGCCCTACGCGCTGTATGGCCTGGTGGGCGTGGCGTCGGCGGTGGCGGCGCTGGTGATGGTCTCCTATTTCGGCTCGGCGCGCTCGGACTTAGGCCGCGACCTGCTGATGCCGGCGCTGACCGCCGCGGTGCTCGGCGGGGCCAATATCTACGGCGGTTCCGGCTCGATCGTCGGCACGGCGCTTGCCGCGCTGCTGGTGGGCTATTTACAACAAGGTTTGCAAATGGTCGGCATCCCCAACCAGGTGTCGAGCGCGCTGTCAGGGGCGCTGTTGGTTGTGGTGGTGATGGGGCGTTCGCTGAGTCTGCACCGTGAGTGGGTGCGGATGACCTGGCGGCGTCTTTCTCGCGCATAAGACAATCGGAGCATAAACATACGATGAAAACCAAACGAATCCTGCAAACGAGCGCCCTGGCGCTGGCGTTAAGCGTGGCAACCGCTCAGGCGGCGGACCGCATCGCCTTTATTCCTAAGCTGGTCGGCGTCGGCTTCTTTACCAGCGGCGGTAACGGCGCGAAAGAGGCGGGCAAAGCGCTCGGCGTGGACGTCACCTATGACGGCCCGACCGAACCGAGTGTCTCCGGCCAGGTGCAGCTGATCAACAACTTCGTCAACCAGGGCTACAACGCGATTATCGTCTCCGCCGTATCACCGGACGGCCTGTGCCCGGCGCTGAAGCGGGCGATGCAGCGCGGGGTCAAGGTTCTGACCTGGGACTCCGATACCAAACCAGAGTGCCGCAGCATCTATATCAACCAGGGGACGCCGCAGCAGCTTGGCGGCCTGCTGGTGGAGATGGCGGAAAAACAGGTGACGAAACCCACCGCCAAGGTGGCGTTTTTCTACTCCAGCCCAACGGTGACCGATCAGAACCAGTGGGTAAAAGAGGCGAAAGCCAAAATTGAAAAAGCGCATCCGCAGTGGGAAGTGGTGACCACGCAGTTTGGCTATAACGACGCCACCAAATCGCTGCAAACTGCCGAGGGGATCTTAAAAGCGTACCCGGATCTCGACGCCATTATCGCCCCGGACGCCAACGCGCTTCCGGCCGCCGCCCAGGCGGCAGAGAACCTTAAGCGCCAGGGCGTGGCGATTGTCGGCTTCAGTACCCCGAACGTGATGCGCCCCTATGTAGAGCGCGGCACGGTAAAAGCCTTCGGCCTGTGGGACGTGGTACAGCAAGGCAAGATCGCGGTTAACGTCGCCGATCGTCTGCTGAAAAAGGGCGATCTTAACGTCGGCGACAGCGTTGATGTGAAAGATCTCGGCACCCTGAAAGTCGAGCCCAACAGCGTGCAGGGTTATCAGTATGAAGCGAAAGGCAACGGCATCGTGCTGCTGCCGGAGCGGGTGGTGTTCACCAAAGAGAATATCAATAACTACGATTTCTGATGGAGGATGAGATGGCTGATTTAGACGATATCAAAGAGGGAAAAAACTTCGGCTTAGACCGTCCGCAGCAGAACACGCTCTATACGCTGAAGGGCTGTGGGTCGCTGGAGTGGGGGATGCAGTCGCGGCTGGCGCGTATCTTTAATCCGCAGAGCAATCGCACGGTGATGCTGGCTTTCGATCACGGCTATTTTCAGGGGCCGACTACCGGTCTGGAGCGTATCGATCTCTCTATCGCGCCGCTGTTCGAGGAGACCGACGTGCTGATGTGCACCCGCGGCGTACTGCGCAGTCAGGTGCCGGCCGCGACCAACAAACCGGTGGTGCTGCGCGCTTCCGGCGGCAACTCGATCCTCAGCGAACTTTCCAACGAGTGCGTGGCGGTGGCGATGGAAGATGCGCTGCGCCTGAACGTCTGCGCGGTGGCGGCGCAGGTCTATATCGGCAGCGAACATGAGCATCAGTCCATCAACAACATCATCAAGCTGGTGGACGCCGGCAACCGCTACGGTATGCCGGTGCTGGCGGTAACCGGGGTGGGTAAAGAGATGGCCCGCGACGCCCGCTACTTCTCGCTGGCCAGCCGCATTGCCGCTGAAATGGGGGCGCAGTTTGTAAAAACCTACTTTGTTGAGGAAGGCTTTGAGAAAGTGACCGCCAGCTGCCCGGTGCCGATCGTCATCGCCGGGGGCAAAAAGCTGCCGGAGCAGGAGGCGCTCGAGATGTGCTGGCGGGCGATTGACCAGGGCGCATCCGGCGTCGATATGGGACGGAATATCTTCCAGTCCAGCGCGCCGCGCGCGATGCTGAAGGCGGTGAAAAAAGTGGTACATGAGAACCTGAGCGCCCGCGAGGCGTATCAGTTCTGGCAGGAGGAAAAACAGGGAGAGCTGCAATGAACGTAACGCTGGTAGAAATCAATATCAAACCGGAACGGGTCGACGAGTTTCTTGAGGTATTCCGCGCCAACCACGAAGGGGCGCTGCAGGAGCCGGGCAATCTTCGCTTTGATGTCCTGCAGGACCCGGAGGTGAAGACGCGCTTTTTTATTTATGAAGCCTATAAAGATGATGAAGCGGTGTTGGCGCACAAGAAAACCCCGCACTATCTGGCCTGCGTAGAGAAGCTGGAGGCGCTGATGTCGCAGCCGCGGCAGAAACGCAGCTTTATCGGCCTGCTGCCGGAGGTGTAAGACGAGTCCTCTCCCACGGAAAGAGGGGGAAAAGAGGAGCCGTCTGTTAAATCGGGAGCCGGACCGTTCCCTCTCCCTGTGGGAGAGGGTTAGGGTAAGGGCACTAGCCTATGGTTTACGGAAAAACTCGTTATACAGCATGTACAGATGCGCCGCGCTCCAGGAGAAGTTCGGCGCGCCCTGCTGAGCGCCGGTGAGCGGATTGTAGTTCTCCTGAATCGGGCCATCGGAGGTGAGCCCCCGGGCGTGCCTGAAGAAGGCGTCCGCCAGCTGCAGCGCCTCTTCGCGGTGGCCGTAGCGCTCCATCCCCTTCAGGCCGAACCAGAACTGGTCCACCCACACGCGGCCGCGCCAGTAAATATCCGCGCCAAACGCCGGATTCGTTAATGCGGCGGTACCCAGCGGTACGAACGTGTTGAACTCTTTGGCGTCCAGCATCACCGAAATGACGTCATCGGCATGCGCCTGAGTGGCCGCGCCGTTGAACAGCGGCGACCAGCCCTCCGGGCCTTTGCCGCGCTCGACGATCGGCCTACCGGCGCAGCCGTTTGCCAGCGGCTGCGCTTCAATGCGAATGTCGTAATAGAATTTGCTCTGCGGGTCGAACATGCAGGTGTTGATATAGTCGGCGAGCTTTTTCGCCAGCGCCCGGTAGCGTTTTGCCTCCTCCGGCTTGCCGAGAAGGGCCGCCATCTCCGCCAGATAGTGGTTGTCGCTGTACATGTAGCTGGCCTGATCGACCGACTCCTGCAGCAGCGAATAGCCGAGCAGATTGCCGCTTTTATCCCGGTTTTCAGCAAATTTCACAGTCCAGTCGCTACGCTTGCCGCCGCCAGCGATGTACTTATCCAACTGATCTTTATCGATAAAGCCGAAAACCGCCGCGTCGTCGCGCCCCGACTCCCAGGAGGCGGCCACCTGCGCCGGGATCTCCAGGCTGTCGTAATCGCCTTTCGCCGTCACCTGCTCGTAGGTTTTCAGGCCGGAAAGCGTCCGTTCTTTATCGCCCTTTTTCACGGTAAACAGCATCGCGCCATCGGCGGTGTTGTGCGCTTTATCGCGGGTCGCGCCGTACTCCGGCACGCCGTTGCCGTTGTGGTCGCGGTTGCGCAGCCACCAGTCATGGTAGGCCACTAGCTTCGGATACATCTCCGCCAGCCAGGCTTTATCTTTCGTAACGTTATAGACTTCCATCACCGACCAGGCCGCCAGGCTCGGTTTGGTATTTCGCTCGTTCCAGTTGCTGCCGTCGCCGCCGCGTTCCGGGCTCAGGTTCCAGGCGATCAGATCCGGAATGAACCCGGCATCCTGCGGCCGCACTTTATCGTCGGCGGCAATCTGCCAGGAGAAGACGGCACGGATGTTCTCTTTCGCGATCTCCGGGTTGAAGTGGGCCATGGCGTAGGCTTGCTTCCAGGTATCCCACGGCCAGGTCTGGTTGCCTGAGAACCAGCGCCCGGTTACCGATGGCGTGACGGTGTTGTGCTTAACGGCGCCGCCCGGCGCGCGCCAGTTACCGTTAAGGGTTTCGATCGCTTTTACCGCCACCCGGGTTTGCTGCGCCGTAGCATCAGGATTGGTCAGCCCCTTTTGCAGATAGCCGTTCCAGCGCGCCTCGGAAGCGCGCAGATAGTGTACCGGTCGCGCAAGAATATCGCGGATTTGCGCTTTCTCGAGCCGAACCTGCTCGGCGTTCAGCAGGTGCGAGTAGGTGGTATAGAGCGTGGTCGAGCCGTTGATTTGCGCGCTGCTGGTGAATCGATGGCCGTCGATTTGGGTGACCGTCGGCAGGGAGCGATGGATCTGATACTGCGATTCGCCGGAGGTCATTAAATCCGATGCGGAGCGGACTTTGCCGAAGCTGACGGTCAGGCCGTCGTGGGTCGCGCTCAGGCGGCGCTGATAGTCCGGGAAAGCCTGGTCGATGGTTTGCGTTGACTGCGGTTTCCCCTCTTTGGCGGAGAGTTTCTCCAGCAACTCGCCGTCCCAGACCAGCTTAAGCGGGCTGCTACTGGTGATTTTAGTCTCCAGTAAAGAGGTGTGCGCGCTGGCAAAGCGTAGGGTCATCTCGATCTGTACCCCGGCAGCGGAGAGCTTTTGCACCAGCGCGCCGGGCAGGCTCCAGGCCTGCAGGGTGAAGGCGACTTTTTTGCCGTTCTGGTATACCGTCAGGCGATCGAAATTGGTCGCCATAAAGTTGATGTACTCCTCAGTGAGCAGCGCGGGTCCGGGAAATCCGCCCATGGTGGCCGGACCATCAGGCAGCAGATGCCCATGCCATGCGCCCAAATCGAAAAACGGGTTGAAGCGCTGGTGGTCATCGTTATCAAAATCCTGCATCGCCTGCGGCGCGCCGCTGCGGTTGATAACATTTTTAAAGTCATCCGCGGTCAGCGCGTGGGCGGAAAAGCTTAGCAGTAGGGCGCAGGCCAGCGGCGTAAGAGTAGTGGTAATCTTCACGGTATTGATATCCCTTTTTACCAATAGAAATATTGCATCAGGAAAACCTGATCGCTCGGGTTGCCGGAGGCATTTTTCATGTAGAAGCGGCTGTCCGCAGCGGTGGCAAAACGTCCGCCGCCGTATTCGTACCAGATGCCGAACTGCATAAACGAGGTGGTTTCCTCGGCGGCGCGATCCGGGCGGTGTTTGGCGTAGCTATAGGCGGTAGAGAGATACACGCCCTTGAGCGCTTCATACATAGCGCTGGCCATAAAGCCGGTCTCCGTTCCCGGCACGTCTTTTCCCCTGGCGCGCCCGGTATGATGCCAGGCGCGGGCGGCAAGGTTGGGGGTGAGAATACCGGTCAAAAATAGCTGGCCGGTCCCATCCGTCACCTCAAGCCCATTCATCCAGGTCACCTCGTTCGCGAGATCGTACTGGATGTAGCCGTTGACCATCGCCGGGTAGGTATATTTATCGTCGTAGCGGTCGTATTTGCCGAAATGGAGCCACGCTTTGCCTTCATCGTGGTGCCCGGAGGGGGTCGCGGTCACGCTGTAGCGAAAATCTCCCGCCAGGTTCTGCACCTTGAGCGCGTACATGATATCGCGCGTATTGGGGATCACGTAGCCGAGGTCGGGCGTGAAATCGCCCCACCACTGCAGATCGTCGAGCGATGAATCCTGGCGCAGGCTGAGCATAATCTCGGTGCTGCTCTCGGTTTTATATCCGCCGTAGAAGCGGTTTATTCCACCTTCAAATCCGCCCCAGCCATGGTCCGCTACCCAGGCATTTCCCTGACGATCGGCCTGAACCGTCCAGCCTTCGCCATAAATTAAACCAAACCAGTTGCCGTGCTTTATTTCCAGTCCGCCTTCAATATAGGTGCCATCACTATATTTATGCTTGTCCTCACCTTCTAGATCCATATATCCGCCAACCCCCAATTCACCGTAAAAACGGTATGAGGTGGCATTAAGTTCTGGCGTTTTCATGTCATCATGTTCCGCCGGATGCGCCACATCGACGGCAATAGCCGGTGTGCAAAAAGCCAGGGCGGCAAGCGCCCAGTAAATAGGCCTGTTCTTTTTCATCATTTTATTTAGAGGTATTGTGGTTTTTTATTTAAGAAAAATAGATTAAGACGCGTCAGAGGCTGGCGCTGCTTCAATTCTTTTTTCTTCCCGAGTTAAACCTTTCACGTATTTGCTGTATTTCCACCATGCAAATCCGAGGAAGATAACGATTCCGCCGACGTTATAGAAAATAATCGTCAGAATATTGCCGCCGGTGGGAAAGGTTGAGGCGACGAAGCCGATAGCGAAAATAACAATCAGCATGGAGACCACCGTAATACCGGTGGTGCGTGAACCCATTTTAAAATCGCGCGGCAGATGATCGAGCTTGCGGCGCAGATTAAGGTACGCCAGCATGATAAACAGCGGCGGCAGCATCGAGGCGGCGGCGGTCATATTGATGATGGTATTCATTAAATCCTGCACGGTACTTGAGCCCATCATCGGAATTATCATTAGCGGAATCACAATCAGGAACTGGATCCACGCCGCGCGCGCCGGTACGCCGTTTTGATTGAGCTCAACGGTTTTTTTACCAAATATTCCGGGCGGGATTTCGGAGAAAAAGATTTTGACCGGCGTCGCGGTCCACATTAATAACGAACCAAACATGGCGGTAAAGGAGACCAGGCCGACAAAACGGTTGACCACGATTTCGGGCAGGCCAAACCATACCGCCATGCCGTGGAAGACCTGTACCGATCCGCCGGTAAATTTCAGCTCTTTACTGCTGATAAACACGTTTATCAGTACCGAGGAAATGGAGTACAGCACGCCAATCACGATCCCGGCGAGGATAATGACCTTAACAAATGATTTCGATCCGCCTTTCACGTCATTGACGTACACCGCGACGGACTCGGCCCCGCCGGCCGCCATAAAGATCCAGGTGGTGATGCCGAGGAACGCCCAGTTAAAGTTCGGGATCATTGCATCCACGGTAATCAGATCCGCTGGTTGAATACCGCCCACCAGCGCGCCGCCGGAAAGCAGAATGTAGGAGAGCGTCAGCAGCAGCATTAACGATGAAGTGACCGAGGTGATTGGACCCAGCATTTTTGCGCCGTTGGTGGAAACCCAGGTCGACAGGGCGAACAGCGCCATGCTCAACATCGTGGTGGCGACCGGAGTCAGAATGTACTCGTAGCCGAGGAAAGCGTAGGAGGCATAAGCGATTACCCTCGGCAGCAGCGAGGTAAAAAAGAACAGATTCACGAACCAGTAGGTATAGGCGGTAATAAAGGCCCAGCGCCCCCCTAGCGAGCTTTTCACCCAGGCATAAACGCCCGCTTCGGAGTTTTTATTCAGCGAAACGAATTCCGCGATGATCAGACAGAAAGGAACAAAGTAGAGCAGGGTTGCAAGGAAGAACATCGGCGCCGACGCCAGTCCCAGCTCAATATTGTTATTGATCACGTTATTAAAACTGAAGACGGCGGCGAAGGTTAGCGACAGCAGGCCAAATTTGCCGATGGTATTACGTTTGATATCAGACATAACACATCTCCACACATTGTCCTTCAGAGAATGGCCGAAGGGGATTGTGTTGTTTGTAGGGTAGAGGCAGTTAAGTATTGTGGTTAATTTTAGTAAAATATTTAGTAAATAAAAGCGGTAAAAATGAATTGCTTTAACTCGATCACGAAAATGGTTGGGCGACAGATCATGGCTTGCGGGTAAAAAAATCCCGCCAGGGGATATACCGCTGGCGGGAGCAACGGTGGCTTATTTCACCGTATTTGCCGCTGATTTCAGGCCTGGTTGTTGGTTCTTGCGCTGTTTTTTCTCAAAGCGGGTTATCCACCACCATGCGAGTCCGGAGAAGACTGCGGTCATAAAGACGTTAATGAAGAAGGCGTTCACCAGGTCGACTCCTGGCGGGAAAGCGGAGGCGGTCATGCTGACCAGGAAAATAACGATAAGCATCGACACCACGGCCATCCCAACTTTTCTTGAACCCATGCGGAAGTCGCGCGGCGTGTCGTCATGTTTCCAGCGGAAAACAAAGTAGGCGGCCATGATAAACAGCGGCGGTAGCATTGCGGTCCCGGCGGTCAGGTTGATGGCGGTGTTCATCATTTGCTGAACGCTGGCGGAGCCGAAACCATTCACGATGAGCATCAGAAAGACGAAGGCAAATTGCCACCAGGCGGCGCGCACCGGCACGCCGTGGACGTTCAGCTCGGTGGTTTTTTTGCCATAGATGCCGGCAGGAATTTCCGAGAAGTGAATTTTTACCGGTGCGGCGGTCCACATCATCATGCTGCCGAAAATGGCGATAAACAGAATGATGCCGACGAAGCGGCCCATCAGCGCTTCGGAAATATGGAAATAAGCGCCGAGACCGGTGAAAATTTCCACCATACCGGCTGCATAGGTCAGGTCTTCCCGTGCCACAAAGACGTTGACCAGCAGAGAACCCAGCGCATACATGCCGCCAATCAGGATCCCGGCGGTGATGATGACTTTAATAAACGATTTCTGCCCGCCTTTAGTATCGTTCAGATATGCGGCAACGGTTTCAGCCCCGCCAGCCGCCTGGAAGATCCAGCACATAATCCCCAGCGTCGCCCAGTTGATGGTAGGCGCCATGGCGTGCAGCGTAATCGGCTGCGCGGGGACATGGCCCGCGCCCAGCGCGGTAATAGCACCGACCACGTAAATCGCAAAGAGCGCGAAGACGCCATAAGCCACGCATTCGGAGATTTTCCCCAGCCAGGTCGCGCCTTTGGTGGAAATGTGGGTGGCCATGGCGAACAGAACGATAGAGATCAGCGAAGTGACCATCGGCGAGAAGGGAATGGCGTAACCCATAATGGCGTACGAGGCGTAGGCCACCACGTTCGGCAGCAGCGACAGGAAAAAGAACAGGTTCACAAACCAGTACAGGAACGAGCCGAGATAGGCCGCGCGGGTACCTAAAGGCTGCTTCAGCCAGGCGTACATACCTGATTCGGAATTTTTATTCGCTGACACGAATTCGGCGATGATAAAGACAAACGGAATAAAATAGACCACCGTGGCAAACAGAAAGATAGGGGCGGAACTGAGCCCTAACTCGATGTTATTATTAACGATATTTCGTACGTTAAATACGGCGGCAAACGCCATCGACAGTAGGGCGAACTTCCCTATTTTGGCACGAACTGATTCGGACATAAGTCCTCCGGAAAATGATCTGGCCCGCATTGAGGGCTGGGACCGGGAAGGCCAACGAGTCGATCCGCTGGCCTCATCTTGCGTAACGCGGGCTTACTTATTCAGGAAGTAGCCGTCTTCGATAGTCACTCTGAGCACCACCTTTTTGACCGGCGAGTCGCAGATAAAGCGATAAGCTTCGTGGGTATCGCAAATCACCATTTGTCCTTCATGGACCTGCACGGTTTCACCAATGCCTTTCAAATATTCACGGTCAGTTTCATCGCGATAGCAGGCGACGGTCTGCAGCTGCTCTTTAGCGGCAAACTCAATTTTTTGCTGACCCTGGAGGTAGTAATGCACCTCGAAATAGCGGCGGTTGCCAACGAACAGCGCATCCGTGGTGCTGTCGCTTGCCACGCGATAGGAGAGCGAATCGCCTATCGAATGGGCAACTCCAGGCCGGATATTATCGACATTATTGATAGCTTCTACGCAGCGCTGCCATTTACGTCCACTGTGATAAATTTGCTTAAATTGTTCTAAATTATCGAGAATTCTCATTTTTCAGCCTCGCTGTATGAATCGGAGGAAAAGAAACCGGCGCCAAAGCTATGATTCGCCAGCGTCTGCGAGGAAGCGCTCCCGCCTTCCAGCGGCAGCAGCGTAAAGCCATAGTTGAACGGTTTGAGCCACACCCGCCAGCTATCCAGCACCTCGCTCCCCCAGGAGTTAGAGCCCAGGCCGAGCAGTTGGGCGTCGATATTCAGGGTGATGTCATCGCTGCGACGCAGTTCGTTACAGTGCTGCGCGGCGTGCAGATTCTCCGCCGTATAGTGCCAGGCGCTGATGTTGAGCGGATCGCGCGGGACCACCATCAGGCCGCTGCCGTGACGGTCGGTAAACGCGGCCCAGCGGACGTGCTGGCGGTTGCCGTTGTTCTGCGGGAACGGGTAGTTCACGAACATGTCGTCCACGGTGGTGCGCCAGACATCAATGATGTTGCTCTGCTGGCTGTCGGCGTAGTTTTCACCGGGACCGCGACCGTAGTAATTCACCTGTTCAAACTGACCGTTAATGCCCAGCATAAAACCGATGCACGGCACGATATGCGGATAGTCGCCATAACGTTCCCCCGCAAGCTCAACGTTAATATGGCCCTGCGGGGTAATCTGCCAGCGATAGGTACAACGCATGCCAAAATCGAAAACCGGCGGCGCGATAATGCTACGGGTGGTGATAATCACCGTGTCTCCACGCTGTTCGGCGCTGAATTCACGCAGATGCTCCTGCATAATTTGCAGGTGACTGGGCTGCCACAGCCCCTCATATTCCTGCTTGTGGTTATCAATCATCGGCTTGAAGAAGTTAATCTTCGGCTCACGGGTCACCTGGTCTACGCCGTTCACCTGCCATTCGCTCAGTTTGCCGCTGACTTTAGAGAAGACTACGCGGAAGTTATGCCCGGTGATGCTGTAGCTCAGTCGTTCATCAACTATCTGTAGCGGGGTTGCGCTGGCATTCATCAGCGGCGATTTCGTTGCCGTCTGTTCTTTTAGCTGGAACTGGTAAACGGCGATCGGATGGTTGGCCTCGCTATACGGCGTGCGCGAGTCTTTGGTCACCAGGATGTTGAGGAAGGTTTCGCGATCGTCCAGCTCCGGCAGGTCAATGGTGATATCGCGGCCGCTGTTTGGCGCAAGATCGCGCACCTTAAGCTGCTGGCTGGCAAGCGTAGCCCCTTCGGCGCGAACTTCCACGCGCAGGGTGTAGTCATCCAACGTCGAGAACCAGAGCTTATTATCGATGCGCAGTTCGCCGCGGGCGATGTCGGTCGCCTGAACTTTTACCGGGGCGATAACCTGTTTGTACTCTCTGAGGCCGGGCCCAGGCGTCTGGTCGGAGAAAATCAGACCGTCAAGACAGAAGTTGTAGTTATTAGGATAGTCCCCGTAGTCGCCGCCGAATTTGTACCAAACCGCGCCGCTGTCATCGGTGGCCTGAATCCCGTGATCGCACCACTCCCAGACGTAGTGGCCCTGAATACTGTCGTGTTGATAGAACACGTTCTGGTATTCGCTCAGCCCGCCGGGACCGTTGCCCATGGCATGGGCGTATTCGCAGATAATTCGCGGCTTGGCATGCGGATATTCCCCGAATTCATTCATCAGCGGCACGCGGGTATACATGGTGGAGATGATATCCACCACCTCCGCGTCGCGATCCTCTTCGTAATGCACCAGACGGGTATCGTCGATCGCTTTAGCGGCGTGATACATCGCCCGAATGTTGCAGCCGTAGCCGGACTCGTTACCCAGCGACCAGATAATGATCGACGGATGGTTTTTCTGCGCGTGAATGTGGCGCACGATTCGTTCGACGTATATATGCTCCCATGCCGGATCATCGGTGATGGCGCTCAGATTGCCGACGTTGGCGAAGCCGTGGGATTCGACATCGGTTTCCGCCATCACGAACAGACCGTAAATGTCGCACATCTCATAGAAACGCGGGTCATTGGGGTAGTGGGCGGTGCGTACCGAGTTGATATTGTGCTGCTTCATCAGCAGCAGATCTTTCTCAACGCGGTCCATCCCTACGGCACGCCCCTTCAGATGGTCGTTGTCGTGGCGGTTAACGCCGTGCAGCATCACGTAGCGGTTATTGATGTAGAACAGGCCGTTGCGCACTTTGATATCGCGAAAACCGACGCGCTGCGGGATAACTTCGATAATCTCTCCGGCGGCGTTTTTCAGCGTCATCACCAGGTGATAGAGATAAGGATTTTCCGCCGACCACTGCTGCGGCGCCTTCACGTCGATCGCAAAGTTGACGTTCAGCTGCTGGCTGATGCTCAGGCGCGGCGTTACGCCTTCATACAGCGCCTTTTCGCCGTCGAACAGCGCGTATTCCAGTGTGGCTGCGCCCGGCTGCGCGGCGAGATTTTCCAGCACCAGCTGGCAGGAGAGGGTGGCGTCGACGTAGTCATCGTTAAAATCGGTGCGCAGAGTGAAGTCCTGGACGTGAAGCGGGTTTTTGCCCACCAGATACACGTCACGGAAGATACCCGCCGACCACCACATATCCTGATCTTCTATATAGGTGGAGTCCGCCCACTGCATGACGCGCACGCAAAGCAGGTTGTCGCCGGTTTTTACCGCGTGACTAATATCAAACTCCGCCGTCAGGCGGCTGCCTTTGCTGAAACCGATGTACTGACCGTTAACGTAAATTTCAAAATAGGTCTCAACGCCATCAAATTTAATCAGAGTCTGCTGGTCCTGCCAGCCCTCGCTGAGGGTAAAGATGCGCTGATAGGCGCCGGTAGGGTTGTCGGTCGGCACGTAGGGAACGTCAATCGGGAAGGGAAAGCCTTCGTCGGTATACTGTAGCTGGCCGTGTCCTTCCATCTGCCACATTCCCGGTACGGTAATCGGCCCCCAGTCGCTCATGTATTGCGAGGTGAACGCTTCCGGCACCCGCAGCGGGTTGTTAAAGAAGCAGAATTTCCACTGTCCGCTAAGGGACAAAAAGCGGCTGCTGGTTTCACGGGCGAAGGTTCGCGCCTGGGCCTGCGAATCGTAAGAGAAGAAATAGGCGCGCGGAGGCAGCCGGTTTTCATGAGTGAGTTGAAGATTTTCCCAGCGATTCATATCGCCTCCCTGAACGGACTAAACGGATAGAAAGTATTTTAGTAAAAGTTTTACTAAATTAAACCACCAGGAGTGATTTACTTTAACTCGATCACAAAATGAGCGGGTTGGCCGCCAGCGGTCAGGATGGGGAAAAGGTGCAGAGGATGGGGGATGGAGGAAAATCCCGGAGGCGGCGCGCTGCGCCTGTCCGGGCTACTGTTTGGCAGACGGCGGTGAACCCGTAGCCCGGGCAAGGCGCGATAAGCGCCGCCCCCGGGAGACAGGCGCAGAGGATTTAGCGTCAGAACGGGGGATTAGCGGGTGGTGCCGCGCAGCTTCAGCACGCTGGGGACAAAGACGTTTAGCGGCAGCGCACGGCCATCGCGGGCTTTTTCAACCAGCAGATTAACGCCCTGGCTGCCCATCATTTCTGAATGAATGCGCACCGTGGAGAGCGGCGGAAAAGTAAAACGCGCGGTGGGGATATCGTTAACGCTAATGAGCGAGATATCTTCCGGGATCGCGAGGCCGCGTTCATGAATAGCCCGCAGCACGCCGATGGCGATAGAGTCTGACGCGACGAACAGCGCGGTGGGGAAATCCGCCCTGGCCAGCATCGTTTTTGCCAGCTCATAGCCGGAGGAGCTGGAAAACCCGCCGCGCCAGATATCTTCTTCCGAAACCACCCCCTTCAGGCGGCCATATTCGACGAAGGCCACTTCGCGAATGTCGGCTTTACCCGGCTCATCCTGGCCACCAATAAAGCCGATGCGCCGCGCGCCCTGGGCAATAAAAAAGTCGATAACTTCTTTGGCGATACGCACCAGATCGATATCGACGGCGTCGTAGCTGCTGCCTGGCTCATGGAAATCAATAAAGCAGACGTTGTCGGTTAACGCCGTGGCTGCATCGCGAATCGCCCGTGAAGGCTGGCCGACAATCAGAACGCCGGTCACTTTTTTCAGCTCGGGTAGCGCGTTGTTAAAGTAGCAGTTGGTCAGCTCGATACCGAGCTTTTCGCACTGTGTTTCGATACCGTGGCGGATCGCCAGATAGTAAGGATCGTTGATTTCCAGATCCTGCTGGTAGCTGTAGATAGCCAGAATATGATGGTGGCCGACGGTATGAACCTGAGTCTTACGCGAGCTGGTGCTTTTATATTCCAGCTTTTCCGCTACCTCAAGAATGCGGTGCTTTGTCTCTTCTTTCACGTTCAGAGTGGGGTCGTCGTTTAATACCCGGGAAACCGTCGCCAGTGAAACGCCTGCTTCGGTCGCGATATCTTTTAGTGTGGCCATTGTTTTCCTTATCTGACGTTGCCCCATCGACGCAAACCATTGTAAAGCAAGCGCAGGCCGCTGCATCTCTTTTCAGTAAATTTCCCCCGTATTATTCATCCGCATCGGGAAGTTTATAGCGAACTAAAAAGTGATGGATCTAACATTCCTTACACTATTATGCGGAAACCTCGCCGACTTTTGTTATCTTTTACTAAATTTTTACCTGAGGGGGCAAGATGGAAACGGTGCTTTATGATGATTTTGCCAGACTGGAAATGCGTACGGGAAAAATTGTAGCTGTAAAACGACATGAGAATGCCGATAAGCTCTATATCGCGCGGATTGACGTTGGCGAGCGCACCTTGCAGACGGTGACCAGCCTGGTGCCCTATTACCGAGAAGAAGAGTTGCTGGGAAAAACGGTCGTGGTCCTGTGCAATCTGGCGAAAGCCAAAATGCGCGGTGAAACGTCGGAGTGCATGCTGTTATGCGCCGAAACCGACGATGGCGGCGAAAGCGTACTGCTTACGCCGGAAAGAGCGATGCCTGCGGGCGTGCGCGTCGTATAGCAAACGCCCTCTCCCGGAGCGGGAGAGGGCAAGCCATTACGCCTCTTCCACCGAAACCCGCAGCGCCGCCAGCGCCAGGCGGGCCGCTTTTAGCACCTGTTCACACTGCTCAGGGGTCAGCGTCAGCGGCGGCTCAACGCGAATCGTTCTTGCGTTGTTGAGCGTTCCGGCCACCAGCACGCGCTGGCGAAACATTTCGCTGGCAAAGTCATAGCCGATTTCGTTATCAATAAACTCAATCGCCATCAGCATACCTTTGCCGCGCACGTCATTCACCAGATCCGGATATTCGCGGGCCAGCTGACGGAAGCCGTCCAGCAGCATATCGCCTTTCTGCTCCGCCTGCGCGGGCAGGTTTTGCGTCAGCAGTACGTTAATGGTCGCCAGCGCCGCCGCGCAGGCCAGCGGGTTGCCGCCAAACGTGGTGGTATGCAGGAACGGGTTATTGAACAGTACCGAGAACACCTCTTCGGTGGCGACCGTGGCGCCAATGGGCATGACGCCGCCACCCAGCGCTTTGGCAAGGCACAGAATATCCGGCTGAACGTTTTCGTGCTCGCAGGCGAACATCTTGCCGGTGCGCCCCATGCCGGTTTGGACTTCATCGAGGATCAGCAGCGCGCCAAACTCGTCGCACAGCTTGCGTACCGCGGGCAGATAGCCCGGCGGCGGCAGAATCACCCCGCCTTCGCCCTGAATAGGCTCAAGGATCACCGCCGCGACGTCATCGCCGGTCTTTTGGCACTCGCTCAGCAGCGTGCGCATCGCATTGATATCGCCAAAAGGTACATGACGGAATCCCGGCAGCAGGGGCATAAAGGGCTTACGGAAAGTGGATTTCGCAGTGGCTGAAAGCGCGCCCAGCGACTTACCGTGAAACGCGCCGCTGGTGGCGACGAAGGTAAACTTGCCGCGCGGAGACTGGTAGGCCTTCGCCAGCTTTAACGCCGCTTCGACCGACTCGGTACCGCTGTTGCTAAAGAAGCTGTATTTCAGTTTGCCCGGCGTTAAGGCCGCCAGGGTTTTAGCCAGCATGGCCCGCAGCGGGTCCAGCAGTTCCTGACTATGAAGGGGTTGTTTAGCGAGCTGATTTTCGACGGCGGAAACGACAACTGGATTACGGTGCCCTACATTAAAAATCCCAAACCCACCCAGGCAGTCAATAAACTCCTGTCCCTGAGTGTCGACAAGCGTATTTAATCCTCCCGCTTGCCACTCTACGGCTCCGTAATCCCCGCCAGCAGTGACCGATTTTCGATACGCTAAAAACCCCGGATTCACATGCTCTTTAAAGTATTCCCTGACCTCCTGGTTAAGTGATTTCATCTCTTCATGATCGAGCGTTCGCTTCTCAATAAGATTCAGTGCGTGTGCGCTGCAGGCCAGAGCCGATGCGCTTGAAGGTAACCTGTTCAAAATATGCTCCTGGGCGGGGCGTATCACATGATACTGAATTAAGTATTGCAGGGATTACGCCACTTCGGCGCGGGCCCGGAAAATCGGGATAAACGCAACGTGAAATCGCAATTGAGCAAAATTTAATCTTATCGTGAAATTATTGGCATGTTTTACTCCTGAAGGCGTAAAACGATGCGCTGAAGGGTTACCGCCGCGTGCTTCGCGGCGGTGCAGGCTGCCCGATAATGAGGCAAAGGATTAGTCGAGCTGGGAGATCTCCATCGCCGCGCGGTCAATCACGCCGACAATCTGCTTTAGCTGCGCTTCGGTTATTTCCTGCTGGTTAACTTTTAAATCCAGTACCGCCTTAAAATTCTCCAGCGCGCGCTTCATCTGCGGGTTTTTACGTAGCTCACAACCCACCATTCGCGCCTGCAGTCTGGCCTGAATCTGCTCCAGCGGCTGCTGGTTTTCCGCGTGCAGCTGGCTGCCTTCGGCGGTGATGGCGATTTTTTTGCGACCGTTTTCGTCAGCCACGCTGATTAATCCCTGATCCTGGAGTAAATCGAGCGTCGGGTAGATGACGCCGGGGCTGGGACTGTAGTTGCCCTGGGTCATGGTTTCGATCTCTTTAATCAGTTCGTAACCGTGGCTGGCATTACGGGTGAGGATGTCCAGAATGACCAGGCGCAGCTCGCCATGGCCAAAGAAGCGCTGCCGGCGTCCGCCGCCTCTGCGACCGTGTTCACCATGTTCGCCGTGGCGTCCGCGTGGCCCACGGCCTTCTTCGTGATGATCTCTCATAATTTTTTCCTTTGAGTTTTTTGATATATCTAATTTATATCTAAAAAAACTCAATTCGCAACCTTGTGGCAGATTTATTTTTTATATGGTTGATAATTAGAGATTTAATTCTATTTTTTGACTTTTGTGGCGTTTTACTATGGCTATATCAAAAAGTGCTTGCATTCTTTTTTAATGGCAATCATTATCATTTGCAATATTTTTAGATATATCTATTCCGTTCACCAAGGCGATGAAAGATGACAACGAGCAGGCATCCTAAATACCCGCAGCGCGTGCGTAATGAGCTGCGTTTCCGTGAGTTAACCGTATTGCGCGTCGAGCGTATCGGCAGCGCATTCCAGCGTATCGTGCTGGGCGGAGAGGCGCTGGAAGGCTTTGTCTCCCAGGGTTTCGACGACCATACCAAGCTTTTTTTCCCCACTGCGGGTGCTGCGTTTACGCCGCCGGAGGTGACGGATGAAGGCATTAACTGGGGCGAAGGCGTACGTCCGGCGACCCGCGATTATACGCCGCTTTACGACGCCGACCGTCATGAGCTGGCGTACGACTTCTTTATTCACGATGGCGGTATAGCCAGCAGCTGGGCGCTGGCGGCGAAGCCGGGCGATAAGCTGGTCATCGGCGGCCCGCGCGGTTCGCTGGTGGTGCCGGAAGATTACGCCTGGCAGCTGTATGTGACTGATGAGTCAGGTATGCCCGCGCTGCGCCGCCGTCTGCTGGGATTGCGGCAGCTTCCGACGCGCCCGCAGGTCACGGCGATCGTCACCATTGGCGATGAGTCTTATCAAGATTACCTGGACGATCTCGATGGTTTTCATATCGAGTGGGTGGTGGGACATCACTCCTCTGCCGTGGCCGAGCGTCTGGCGCAGGTTGTGGTTCCAACCGAAGATTATTTTATCTGGGTGACCGGGGAAGGCGCGGTGGTGAAATCACTGCTGGCGCGTTTTGAAGGTCCGGAGATTGACCCGCAGCTGGTGCGTTCGCAGGCCTACTGGCACAGCAAGTAAGAGCGGGAGAAAACCCGGGTTGCGGCTGGCGCCTGACCCGGGCTACCAGACCTGCAGACGGCGGTGAACCATGGGGCGACCGGCCCGCAGACGGCGGTGAACCTGTAGCCCGGGCAAGGCGCGTTAAGCGCCGCCCCCGGGAGCAGGGGCGGTGCCAGAGAGACTATTTCTGCGCCAGCGCTTTAAACACCATGGCCACCGCGTGGGCTCCGGGGTCCATATTGCCGCGCAGACTATCGCTGTTCAGGTACGATGCGCGTCCTGCACCTGCTTTGCTGGCGTGAAGCGTACGATCCGCGCCCGCCTGCGCCGCCGCGAAAGCGGCCTGCAGATTTTCCGGTTCGGCCAGCAGCGCCGCCAGCGCCGGTTGCAGGGCGTCAATCATGGTTCGGTCGCCTTCGTCGGCACCGCCGTAAAACTTCATCTGTGCCAGACCGGCGTTTAGCGCTTCGGCGACGCTTGCCCCCTGTTCCAGCTTCTGCCCGGCGGCGGTAAAGAAAATCGACATCAGCACGCCGCTGGAACCGCCCATCACAACCGTCAGACGCTCGCCAATCAGGGCGAACAGCGTGGCGAGGTTAGCCAGCGGCAGCTGACGGCGCTGAAGTAAGTCGGCGATATCGCGTGCGCCAGCGGCAAAGGTGGAGCCAGTATCGCCGTCGCCAACCTTCGCATCCAGCGCATTGAGGTCCGCTTCCAGATCGGATAGCGTACCGGTCACCCGCTCTACGTAGCCTGCAACCTCGCTATTCTCCGAGGGCGTAAACTCCACCCGCGTACTGCGCAGCGACGAGGGCATCACGCTGATTGCGCGCGGCTGCACTGGCGTCTGCCAGCCGGCGGTTTCGACCGCGGAGAGCAGCGCTTTCTCAATGCTCTCTTCCAGCACGATGGCGGTGAGGGAAAAGCCTTTCATATCCAGCGCGGTGACCAGCGACGCCGGGCCTATCAGCCAGTCAATTCGCTGATGCAGCGGGGTATTGGCCAGCTCGCGGGTCAAAATTGCCATTTCGGCAATCGATACGCCGCCGAGATTATTGATCATCACCGCCAGGCGGCCGGTTTCCGGCAGGGCGGCGCTGAGCTTCTCTACCATCAGCGTAACGATTTCCGCACTGTTCTGCGTGGCGATAACCGAAGCGCCCGGTTCGCCGTGGATCCCCATCCCCAGTTCGGCCTGATCCGGATGATGGCGCGGAGTCGTTTCCGCATCCTGCGGCAGGTGACAGCTGGAAAGGGCCAGACCGAGGCTGAAGGTGTGTCTGGCGGCATACTGCGCCTCGCGCAGCACGGTCGCCAGATTGTGGCCGCGTTCGGCGAAGTAGCCGGCCACTTTATGCACCAGAATCGTCCCGGCAATACCGCGCGGGTGTTTGTTATCCGGCAGCGAAATATCATCGCCAACGATCAGCATTTCGACGTTATAGCCCATGCGGCGCGCTTTCTCCGCGGCGAGGCCGAAGTTCAGACGATCGCCGGTGTAGTTCTTGACGATCAGCAGGCAACCGGCATCGCCGGTCACGGCCTGGATGGCGGTCAGCACCGCATCGACGCTCGGCGAGGCAAAAAGATCGCCGCAGACGGCGGCGGTCAGCATGCCTTTACCGACAAAGCCCGCGTGGGCCGGTTCGTGACCGGAACCGCCGCCGGAGATCACCGCCACGTTGTTTTTGTCGAGATCGCGACGCACCACCACGCGAATGGCGGGATCGCTTTCCAGCTGCGCCAGGTTATTCCACGGGCTGGCGATAATGGTTCCTTCAATCACTTCATTGACGAGGTTGGCGCGCTGATTAAAAAAGAATTGAGACATAACGGATCCTGAAAGTTAAGCGAGTTCCCGGAGGGGACAGCCTCCGGGGCGAGAAGGTTAGAGCAGGCTAGGCGCGAATCACGCGCTTGCCGGGAATATCAAGGATGACGGTCTCCCCCTTTTGTAGCGTGGTCAGGACATCGCTCTGCTGGCAAAGCATCGCGATACCCGCCTGACGGGCGATAATGGCGCCGTGAGAGAGTTCACTGCCGGCCTGCAGACAGATCCCCTTCACCCGATCCGCATCGAGCTGCAGGACGGTAGAAGGAAAAATATCGTCGGCCACGAGGATCGAGGGGCCGTCAAACTGCGGTAGTACTTCGTTGCTCCCGTTAAGGTGACGCAGCGTGCGGTGCAAAATATCTTCAATATCAATATAGCGCGCCTGTAGGTAAGGATCGTCGAGATGACGATATTGTTGGCTTAAATCGTTCAGCACCTGATGCCACGCCCACTCCGCGCTGCATTGCTCGTCGCGCACCCTATCGCAGGCGGCGGCGTATAAATCAGGGTCATCGAGCAGGGTATGATGCCCGGAGAAGATGGCCGCGATGTCGGCGGAAAACTTCGCCTCCGCCAGGGTCGTCAGCGCGCTAAGCTCTTCCAGCGTCCGATCGATGGCCCGTTTTAGCCGCAGCTGCTGCTGACCGATGGCGACGCCTTTTTCCCGTGAGACCTTCTCCTGCGGCTGGGAATAGAGTACGACCTTACCCTGTACGCGATTGGCGCAGGCGGGCTGAGTCGCAGACGCCGCCTCGGTTTGCTCGCCGAAATTCTCCGCCGCCAGCGCCTGGAACGCTGCCAGCGCGGCATCGGCATCCGGCCCGCGAGCAAGCAGTCTTAAGGTATCGTTACGGCGCACCTGAAGCAGGGCGATTTGGTTGAGGCTGTCGGGCGTGACGCACTTACCTCCTTTCTCCAGCACCAGGTCGGCGTTGAATCCCGCCAGCGCGGCGACCAGCTTTGACGCCGGGCGAACATGCAGGCCGTTGTGGTTTTGAATCACCACGGAAACCGAGCGCGCATCGCGGTCGTCGATCGGCGCGGCGGTCAACGCCGCGTGTTGCGGTTGCGATGGCAATCCCAGCTGTACGCGTTTTGCCTCCAGCGCGTTCATGGCATCTTCGATGACCTTGTCGATGCAGGCCCCGGCGGCGGCGCTCACCGTCGCCGCCAGCGTTCCTTCCACCAGCGGCGCCGCGCACAGGCGAACCTTCGCCGCAATAGCCGGATCGAGGAGATCCAGCGCGGTTTCGGCGCTCAGCAGGGCGCTGCCAATATCCATCATCACCAGGATATGATCGGCGTCGGCTACGGACTCGATGGCTTCCATAACCTTAATGGGATCGGTGCCGATCGGGCTGGTGGGATCGTCAATTCCGGCGGCGATCGCCAGCTTACAGCCATCGTTCATTAACATCTGCCGGGCCAGTTCTCCGACACCTTCGCCCAGACGAGCGCTATGCGAAACAATCACCAGGTTTACCATCGCGTTTTCCTTACTCTTTGGCCGCTGCGGCCAGCATCTGAACCATCAACATTACCGAGGTCGCGCCCGGATCCTGGTGCCCGATGCTGCGTTCGCCCAGGTAGCTGGCCCGCCCTTTGCGAGCCTGCATGGCGATGGTGGCCTGGACGGCGGCTTGCGCCTGTTCGCAGGCAGCATCAAGAGCGCTTTGGATCGACAGGTGCTGTTCGCTGGACTGGCGCAGCGATTCCACTACCGGCAGCCAGACGTCGCACATGGTTTTATCGCCCGGCTCGGCTTTGCCGCGATTCACCACGCCTTCCGCGCCTTCGCGGATGGCTTGATAAAGCTCGTCCAGGGTCAGACTCTGATGGGCCTGGGTCACCTGAGCGGCGCGGATAAAGAAGGTGCCGAACAGCGGGCCGCTGGCCCCACCGACGTTGGACAGCAGCGTCATGCCGGTATTTTTAAGAATGAAACCAATGTCTTTATCGGCAATCGAAGGCAGCTTTTCCACCACCTTGCTAAACCCACGATGCATATTCAGGCCGTGGTCGGCATCGCCGATCTCCCGGTCCAGACCGGTCAAAAAATCGCTCTCTTTGGTGAAGATATCGCCGCAGCGATAGAGCCAGTCTACGATTTGCGTTCTGCTTAATGACATGTCGTGCTCCTTATTTTCCCCAGTTCAGCGCCGGGGTGTGAACCGGGGCGTCCCATAATGCCAGCGTCTCGTCATCGGCTTTTAACAGGGTGATGGAAAAACCGACCATATCCAGAGAGGTACAGTAGCTGCCGATAAGATTGCGCTCGATCGCGATGCCGGTTTCCTCGCAGCGCTGCGTCAGACGGTTATAGACGCCGTAGAGTTCGGACAGCGGCGTGGCGCCGAGGTTGTTGACCAGCGCGATAACCCGATCGCCTTTTTGCAGCGCCTGCTTGGTCTGCGTTATCTCCTGCCACGCGCCCTTCACGTTGTCCCAGTGGCGCAGCGTGCGGCTATAGGCGCCGTTTTCCAGCAGAGTATCGAACATTTCGTCAACGGTGCGATCGAGGGAGGTGAAGCGGCGGCGGTCGATGCCCGGTTCGCCGTGAATGCCGACGCCGAACTCCATCTCATCGTCCTGCAGTTCGAATGAGGGCTGGCCGGCGGCCGGAACGGTGCAGGCGCCCAGCGCGATGCCGATAGAGTGGCCGAGGTTGTTAAGCTTGCGCCCCAGTTCAGCGCATGCTGCCAGCGAGTCGCCGCGCTCGGCGGCCGCGCCCACCAGTTTTTCAATCAGCACGGTATTGGCCACGCCGCGCCGTCCGGCGGTATAGAGGCTGTCTTTTACCGCCACATCGTCATCGACTACCACGGTGGTGACCTTGATGCCGCTTTCGTGTAGCAGCTCGGTGGCGGTTTCAAAGTTAAGAATATCGCCAGTGTAGTTTTTAATAATCAGCAGCACGCCTTCGCCGCCGTCGATGTTCATGGCGCACTCAAACATTTTATCCGGCGTTGGGGAGGTGAAAATTTCCCCCGGACAGGCCCCGGAAAGCATGCCCAGGCCAATATATCCGCAGTGCATCGGCTCATGACCGCTGCCGCCGCCGGAAAGCAGCGCTACTTTCCCGGCCACCGGTGCATCGGCGCGGGTGACGTAGACCGGATCATGATGCAGCGTTAGTTCAGGGTGCGCTTTTGCCAGGCCCGCCAGTTGTTCACTCAGGACATCTTCGACACGGTTAATCAGTTTTTTCATTGTTTATTCTCCATCGGAGTTTCGATGCGGCCTCTCTGCTGACGGAAGCGGTCATCGTGTAGGGGTATCGCCTGTCGATATGCGATATCGGGCGATGTATTGATTCTGGCTGAGTTAACGGGAAAAAAAATCGCCATAAAATGAGTTTCATTACGAAACGCGCACGGTGAATTTTGTTCCGTTATGAAACGCTTTTGCCGGGAGAAATCGAAAAATGCGAGCCAGGGCGACTATTTCATCTCACTTCACATACTTGCCAGACGCGGGGGGAGAAAAAATTTTACCTCTCCAGGCGCCAGTAGCGGCGAAAAACGCCGTACTTCATCCACTTTTTCCGCTTGTTTTGCGCTCAACGAGCGGATCGAGATCGCAATCCCGTCGTTTCATATGAATTCATGTTTCAATATGAAACGATAAAATGTGCACCCTGTTTCATATCGGGACAAAAAGGGGAAACATTTTTTTGCCCGCGGCTCGCCCTACAGTGATGACATCGCTCAGGTAGCGCTTTTGTTCCCGCTTTTAATACCAGGCCGGACGGGGAAATACCGGGGCACATCGTGTCAAAACATGCACTTATTTGAGGGTGAACGGAATGCTAAAAGTTATTCAATCTCCAGCCAAATATCTCCAGGGACCGGATGCATCCACGCTGTTTGGCGAATACGCTAAAAACCTGGCGGACAGCTTTTTCGTGATTGCCGATGACTTCGTGATGAAGCTGGCGGGTGAGAAAGTGTTGAACGGTTTGCATAGCCACAATATCAGCTGCCATGCGGAGCGCTTCAACGGCGAGTGCAGCCACGTTGAGATCAATCGCCTGATCGCCATTCTGAAGCAGCACGGCTGCCGCGGCGTGGTGGGCATCGGCGGCGGCAAGACGCTCGATACGGCGAAAGCGATAGGCTATTACCAGAAGCTGCCGGTGGTGGTGATCCCGACGATTGCCTCCACCGATGCGCCAACCAGCGCGTTGTCGGTTATTTATACCGAAGCCGGTGAATTTGAAGAGTATCTTATTTACCCGAAAAATCCGGACATGGTGGTGATGGATACGACGATTATCGCTAAAGCCCCGGTACGCCTGCTGGTGGCCGGGATGGGCGATGCGCTTTCAACCTGGTTTGAAGCCAGGGCCTGCTATGACGCCAGAGCCACCAGCATGGCCGGCGGCCAGTCGACGGCGGCGGCGCTGAGCCTGGCGCGCCTGTGCTATGATACGCTGCTGGCGGAAGGCGAAAAGGCCCGCCTCGCCGCTCAGGCCGGAGTGGTGACCGATGCGCTGGAACGCATCGTTGAAGCGAATACCTACCTTAGCGGAATCGGCTTTGAAAGCAGCGGCTTGGCCGCCGCGCACGCCATTCACAATGGTTTCACCATCCTCGAAGAGTGCCACCACCTGTACCATGGCGAGAAAGTCGCGTTTGGTACCCTGGCGCAGCTGGTGCTGCAAAATAGCCCGATGGAAGAGATCGAAACGGTGCTGAACTTCTGCCATACCGTCGGCCTGCCGGTCACGCTGGCGCAAATGGGCGTTAAAGAGGGCATCGACGAGAAAATTCAGGCGGTAGCAAAAGCGACCTGTGCGGAAGGCGAAACCATCCATAACATGCCGTTCCCGGTCAGCGCGCAGAGCGTGCATGCGGCAATTCTGACCGCCGACCTGCTTGGACAGCAGTGGCTGGCGCGTTAATTTAGCGTCGTCCTGTCCCGCCTCGTTAATGAGAAGGGGCGTTTTATCCCCCTCTGGCGGTTACCGCCGGAGGGGTTGTCGTTTAAGTAACAGCGGAAATGGATATGACTGCGCAGACTCAGAGCTTTCCCCTGGTGATAACCCAGTCGTGGCATCGTTGCAGTAAGTTTATGCAGCGGGAAACCTGGCAGACGCCGCATCAGGCGCAGGGGCTGACCTTCGAATCAATTTGTCGGCGTAAGACCGCGCTGCTAACGATTGGCCAGGCGGCGCTGGAAGATGCCTGGGAGTATATGGATAACCGCCCCTGCGCATTGTTTATCCTTGATGAGTCCGCCTGTATTCTCAGCCGCTGCGGCGATCCGCAGACCCTTGACCAGCTGGCGGCGCTGGGGTTTCGTGACGGTAGCTACTGCGCGGAAAGCATCATCGGCAGCTGCGCGCTCTCGCTGGCCTCCATGCTCGGGCAGCCGGTCAAAACGACGGGCGAGCAGCATTTTAAACATGCGCTGCACGGATGGTCGTTTAGCTCTACGCCGGTGTTTGATAACCATGGGCGCCTGTTCGGTTCCATTTCTTTGTGCTGCCTGATGGAAGAACAGGCTTCGCCGGACCTCTCCCTGACCCTGGCTATCGCCAGGGAAGTGGGCAACTCGCTGCTCACCGATAGCCTGCTGGCCGAGTCGAATCGCCACCTTAACCAGATGTACGGTCTGCTGGAGAGCATGGATGACGGGGTGATGGCGTGGAATGAGCAGGGTATTTTGCAGTTTCTGAACGTGCAGGCCGCGACGTTGCTACACCTTGATGCCCAGGCCAGCCAGGGGAAAAACATCAATGAACTGGTGACGCTGCCGGCTCTGTTGCGCCGGGCGATCAAGCACGCGCGCGGGCTGAACCATGTGGAAGTCACCTTCGAGAGCCAGCATCAGTTCGTTGATGCCGTCATCACGCTCAAGCCGATCGTCGAAGAGCAGGGCAACAGTTTCATCTTGCTGCTGCATCCGGTCGAGCAGATGCGTCAGCTGATGACCAGCCAGCTTGGCAAAGTGAGCCATACCTTTGAGCAGATGTCGGCTGACGATCCTGAAACCCGGCGGTTAATTCACTTTGGCCGTCAGGCGGCGCGCGGCGCTTTTCCAGTGCTGCTGTGCGGTGAGGAAGGGGTGGGTAAAGAGCTGCTCAGCCAGGCGATTCACAATGAGAGCGAGCGGGGTGGCGGACCGTATATCGCGGTTAACTGCCAGCTGTATGCCGACAGCGTCCTTGGGCAGGATTTTATGGGCAGCGCGCCGACGGACGAGGAAAACGGGCGTCTTAGCCGTCTCGAGCTGGCCAACGGCGGGACGCTGTTTCTGGAAAAAATCGAATATCTGGCGCCGGAGCTGCAGTCCGCGCTGTTGCAGGTGATCAAGCAGGGGGTATTAACCCGTCTGGATGCCCGGCGTTTGATCCCGGTGGACGTTAAAGTCATCGCCACCACTACCGTCGATCTTGCCAACCTGGTGGAACAAAACCGATTTAGTCGCCAGCTTTACTACGCGCTGCACTCTTTTGAAATCGTTATTCCGCCGCTGCGGGCGCGGCGTAACAGTATTCCTTCGCTGGTCCAAAATCGTCTTAAGAGTCTGGAGAAGCGTTTTTCCTCGCGGTTGAAGATGGATGACGATGCGCTGGCGCAGCTGGTGGCCTACTCCTGGCCGGGTAATGATTTTGAGCTGAACAGCGTGATTGAAAATATCGCCATTAGCAGCGAGAACGGCCATATCCGTTTGAGTAATCTGCCGGAATATCTCTTTGCCGAGCGGCCAGGCGCCGACGCGGGTTCCTCGCTGCTGCCCGCCAGCCTGACCTTCAGCGCCATTGAAAAAGAGGCCATCATCCATGCCGCCCGCGTGACCAGCGGGCGGGTACAAGAGATGGCGCAGCTGCTGAATATTGGCCGCACCACGCTGTGGCGAAAAATGAAACAGTACGATATCGATGCCGGCCAGTTTAAGCATAAAAATCAGGAGTAACCGGGCACCCAGCCTGACGCCGCGATGGTACTTGTTCGCGGCGTTAGCGATCGCTCTATCAGAAAGCCTGGCGGAAGATAGCGACAATCTCTTTCTCGTTACCCTTGCGCGGATTTGAGAAGGCGTTGCCGTCTTTCAAGGCCATCTCCGCCATATAGGGGAAGTCAGCCTCTTTAACTCCCAGCTCGCTCAGATGCTGCGGAATGCCGATATCGGAAGAGAGGCGGGCGATGGCGCAAATGGCCGACTCGGCGGCGTCCATGGTTGAAAGTCCGTGGATGTTTTCTCCCATAAATTCGGCGATGTCGGCAAACTTTTCCGGATTGGCGATCAGGTTGTAGCGCGCAACGTGCGGCAACAGAACCGCGTTCGCCACGCCGTGCGGCATATCGTACAGGCCGCCAAGCTGATGGGCCATGGCGTGAACGTAACCGAGGTTGGCGTTATTGAAAGCCATTCCCGCCAGCAGGGAAGCGTAGGCCATGTTTTCGCGGGCTTGCAGGTTGCTGCCCAGCGCGACGGCCTGGCGCAAGTTCCGGGCGATCAGGCGGATGGCCTGGATCGCGGCGGCATCGGTGACCGGGTTGGCATCTTTGGAAATATAGGCCTCCACGGCGTGGGTTAACGCATCCATGCCGGTTGCGGCGGTCAGCGGGGCCGGTTTGCCAAGCATGAGCAGCGGGTCATTGATGGAGACCGAGGGCAGGTTACGCCAGCTGACGATAACGAACTTCACTTTTGTTTGGGTGTTGGTCAGTACGCAGTGGCGGGTCACTTCGCTGGCGGTACCGGCGGTGGTATTCACCGCGACGATCGGCGGCAGTGGGTTAGTCAGGGTTTCTATGCCGGCATAGCGGTAAAGATCCCCTTCGTGGGTAGCCGCGATACCAATCCCTTTACCGCAGTCATGAGGGCTACCGCCGCCGACGGTGACGATAATATCGCACTGTTCTTGACGAAAGACCGCCAGGCCATCGCGCACGTTGGTGTCTTTTGGATTTGGCTCGACGCCATCAAAAACCACCACCTCAATACCGGCTTCCTGCAGATAGCCGAGAGTTTTATCCACCGCGCCGTCTTTGATGGCCCGCAGACCTTTATCGGTGACCAGCAGCGCTTTTTTACCGCCCAGCAGCTTACAGCGTTCGCCGACGACAGAAACAGCATTGGGACCAAAAAAGTTCACGTTTGGCACCAGATAATCAAACATACGATAGCTCATAATATATCTTCCTGGTTGGATTTATTATTTAGAGAAACCCTTCAGAGCCGTTTCGGCTAATAACATGTCCTGTTCGACGGTACCGCCGCTCACGCCAACGGCGCCGATGACTTCCTCGTTAAAAATAACTGGCAGGCCGCCGCCAAAAGGAATGATTCGCTGCTGGTTGGTGAGTTGTAATCCATATAGCGGTGCGCCCGGTTGGACTAACGCTGTAATTTGATGAGTGCCTTTTTGCAGGCCGCATGCCGTATAGGCTTTATTGAGCGCAATATCGCAGCTGGTTATAAATGCCTCATCCATACGCTGCATCAGGAGCATATTTCCGCCGCGGTCAACAACGGCAAAGACCACCGGCACGTTCATTTCAAGGGCTTTCGCCTCAACGGCAGTAGCCATTTCTTTTGCAGCCGCCAGCGTGATAGTGGCGATGTGTTTGATCTTATCCATAATCTCTCCTGTTAATATCCAGGGCTGGAACGCGATAATTATCGCAGGCACATATTTCAACTGCTGTTTGCGGGCTTATTCTCTCGCCGCAGGTTATTAAGTCAATAGCGAGAAAAATACTATCTAATTGAGTTTTTTATTACCGCAGGCTGTTTTTTGATAACGATCGTTTAGCTGTATCACAGTTTGTTATTAATCTTCTTTTGCATGTTTCATCATGGAACTTCTTTTTTTTAATCTGTGCCAGACTGGAACGAAATTAATTTGCTTAACTTACGGCTTTACATCTCTTTTTGCTGATTAACGGCGAGAAGAAGGCGAGTTTATCGATAAGCCGTCGCGCAGGGTGAAGTTTTTCTGCCTCTTTACTCAGCGGGCATCGCACCGTGATGCGAGCGCGCGGCGTGGAGGGGAGCAAAACGCCGCATTAGTCGAGCAGAAAAGCGCCACGCAAGCGTTTAGCTGGGGCCTGAATCAAAGAAAGGCAACGATCTCTTTGATATCCCGACGGAGTTGGGTCCATATTATAAACATGTTCATTACGTGGTTAATTTTAAGGATAAGAGCATGCCAACAGCAATCGATAAAGCCCTGGATTTTATTGGTGGTATGAACACATCGTTACCGGTGCCGAATACTATGGATGAAAGTACCGCTAAGGGGATCCTGAAGTATTTGCATGAACTAGGCGTACCGGCCAGCGCTGCGCAGGTCACGGCCCGTGGTGAGAAGGAGGGGTGGAGTGCCGGGTTCACGCAAAAAGTAGCCGGATGGGCGGACAAAATTGCCTCTGGCAACCGCATTATTATCAAAAACCCAGAATACTTTACTGCTTATATGCGCGAACAGCTGCAGGCGCTGGCGTAAGCCGCCTGTCGCCATATTCACCATAAGACGTGGCGCTATACAGGAGCCGCAAAACGCAAAAAGGGCTGACGATTTCTCGCCAGCCCTTGCTGTATCTGGTGGCCCCTGCTGGACTTGAACCAGCGACCAAGCGATTATGAGTCGCCTGCTCTAACCACTGAGCTAAGGGGCCGTGGCGAAGGATTATAAAGTAACTGTTGCCCGCAATCCAGCCTAAAACGCACGCCTGCTGTTTTTATAAACAACGCATTTTCAATCCTTTATAATTACCTTTTAGGTATTGAGCTGGGGAAAACATGATCAACGATATTCTGGCGCCGGACCTGCGGGTGGTCTTTTGCGGTATCAATCCGGGGAAGTCTTCCGCCCATACCGGTTTTCATTTCGCCCATCCGGGAAATCGCTTCTGGAAGGTGATTCATCAGGCCGGGTTTACCGACCGTCTTCTGAAACCCGAAGAGGAGCTGCAGCTGCTGGATACCCGCTGCGGGATTACCATGCTAGTCGAGCGCCCGACGGTACAGGCCAGCGAGGTCGCGCTGCTGGAGCTCCGCGATGGCGGAAGAGAGCTGGTGAGGAAAATGGAAGAGTATCAGCCGCGCGCGCTGGCGATCCTCGGTAAACAGGCTTTCGAGAAAGCGTTTCAGGTACGCGGCGTAAAATGGGGCAAACAGCAGGTGACCATAGGCGCGACGGAAGTATGGGTGTTGCCAAATCCCAGCGGGCTCAACCGGGCGACGCTGGATAAGCTGGTGGAGGCCTACCGGGAGCTTGACGAGGCGCTGGCAACGCGAGGGCTTTAATTCGCCCCGGGCGGTTCCAGGCGGGTAAATTCGCCGATAGGACGGCGAATTCTATTATTTTCGCCATAGTCGTCAACGTAGCCTGCGCGAAGGATCATTTGCGGCGGCTGGCTTAAGCCTAAGGTTTCCGCCAGCTGTTTACGGAACGCTTTATCCTCCAGCATCTGGCTCACCGGCTGAACAGAGATGCCGTAGCGGACGGCATCCAGCCAGAAGGCCTGCAGATTCATGCCGCTGCGCAACATCAGCGGAAAGGTTTCTTCTCCGCCGATGATAAAAAATCCGGCGCTTTGCGCTACGCTGCTGGCCGTTTTACTGATGCTTTCCGCGGCGAAGGATTCTCCCTGGGCTTTTTGCCGATCGAAAAATGAGTAATAGAGCAGTTTTTTTATCCCGGTGATGCCTAACTGTTCTGCGGGCAGGCCGTCTTTCAACCGGCGGGCCTCTTCGTTGGAAAAGCGCAGCCAGTGAGCGAACTCCGCTCTTTTGGCCGCATCGAGCGCCTGAGCCTTTGCTGCCTGGATGGCAAAACTCTCAAGCTTATTAAACCCGGCGCTGCCGCGTGGATAATAATTTAAATACGGCTGGTGCTGTTTGAGCAGGGCAGCGAGATCGCGGGGCGCAAGGGCAATATCCTGAAACGGACGTTTGTCGGTGTGCCGGCGCTCAATTAACTTCAGCACGGCGGGCTGTTTGAGAGAAGAGGCGCGGTGGAGGGGGCTTAACGTCATGCGGGCAACATCACCATTGCGCGCCATCGCCGGTAAAATGTCTATTTCCGCCCGCATGCCAAATGCGGCGGCTGCCTGGCGGAAGTTCTCCAGGAACGCGCCCAGAGAAATACTGGCTTCTCGCCCCGCCGGGTCGATATGCGGGAGGGCTTTACTGCGGTCGAACGCCAGGGTGAATCGCCGTGCGTCCGGGTTATAGCGAATCTGCCAGGGCTGAGTATTATGCGCATTTGGCGCCAGCGAGGCGTAATACACTATATGGCGCTGTTCGGTTGGCAGCGCAAATGGTAGTGAAAGATCTTTGGTCAGGCGCAGGGGCTTCGCTTTATGATAGGCACAGGCGCAAACCACTATCATACCTATTAGTAAGGACAGAAATATTTTCTTTATCATCGACTCGCGCCTTTTTCTATCATTAATAATAAAGCGTCAAAAGCGAAGTTAAGAAAGGATTTTCGGTCCTTCTCAAGATGCCGCAAAATATAGGCTTCTTTACTTGCTGATTTCTCTATCAGCCCGGTCAGGCAGAGCCAGAACAGCATCATGACGTCTGCCATTGGAGCATTTAACTGAAGCTCTTTGTTTGCTGCCGCGCGGGAAATTTCTCCGGCGATAATATGATTAATCTCCTCGCCGAGCATATAGATATTAGTCAGTACTTTATTATTTTTCATCTCTTTTTCTGAGCAACCTATTTTCCCGGTAATGCCGGGGAAATAGACGATGCCGGAGTCGTGGATAGCAACCAACGACTGGCAAAGCTCATGATAAAACTCGCGGAAGGGGGCCTGCCGGCTGACTATTTTAACCACCTCCTGGTGAAAGCGCTCCATTCCATCGAGAATAAGGTGATCGACAATATCCTGTTTACTGTCAAAGTAGGTATAAAGCGTGGTTTTACTGAATCCGGCTTCGTGCGCAATCTCATCCATGGTCGTTCCTTCTATACCATGGTTAAGAAATAACGTATTAGCGGTGGCCAGAATAACCGTTCTATTAAAATCAGCCAGCTGAATCTTTCGTTTGCTATTCATTGAATATCCCTATTATTTAGATTCGCGTTGTCCATTAAGTGCGATTTATGAACTAATAGTACAAATATAAAACTATGAGTCCAGTTGTTTGGCTTTATGGTATTAAATAATAAGAATATGACCCGGATATATATTGATAATTTCTGGATGCAGGTATTAATATTTATTAAAAGAATGATTTGCGATTAGCCATAAAAAAAGCCAGTCAGTTGACTGGCTTTTTTGCGCTAAGCGGCGATGATTAATCGTCGAGGAAGCTACGCAGCACTTCAGAACGGCTCGGATGGCGCAATTTACGCAGCGCCTTCGCTTCGATCTGACGGATACGTTCGCGGGTTACGTCGAACTGTTTACCCACTTCTTCCAGCGTGTGATCGGTATTCATGTCAATACCAAAGCGCATACGCAGGACTTTTGCTTCACGGGCGGTCAGGCCAGCCAGAACGTCATGGGTGGCGGCGCGCAGGCTCTCAGTGGTGGCAGAGTCCAGCGGCAGCTCGAGGGTGTTATCCTCGATGAAATCTCCCAGATGCGAATCTTCATCGTCGCCAATCGGCGTTTCCATGGAGATCGGCTCTTTGGCGATTTTCAGCACCTTACGGATTTTATCTTCCGGCATCAGCATACGCTCGGCCAGCTCTTCCGGTGTCGGTTCGCGGCCCATCTCCTGCAGCATCTGGCGGGAAATACGGTTGAGCTTGTTGATAGTCTCAATCATATGCACCGGAATACGGATGGTGCGCGCCTGGTCTGCGATAGAGCGGGTGATCGCCTGACGGATCCACCAGGTTGCGTAGGTGGAGAACTTGTAGCCGCGACGGTATTCAAACTTATCTACCGCTTTCATCAGACCGATGTTACCTTCCTGGATCAGATCGAGGAACTGCAGACCGCGGTTGGTGTATTTCTTGGCGATCGAGATAACCAGACGCAGGTTCGCTTCAACCATCTCTTTCTTCGCGCGGCGCGCTTTCGCTTCACCGATGGACATGCGACGGTTGATATCTTTTACCTGCTCAATGGTCAGGCCGGTCTCTTGTTCAATCTGCTGCAGTTTCATCAGGCCGCGCTGAACGTCTTCTTTCACGTCAAGCAGCTTTTCTGACCACGGCTTATTCATCGCGATGGCCGCATTGAACCAGGTTTCGCTGGTTTCGTTGCCGGTAAACAGAGTGATGAAGTTTTTCTTCGGCATTTTGCACTGCTCAACGCACAGCTTCATGATGATACGTTCTTGAGTACGAACGCGATCCATCATGATGCGCATGCTGTTAACCAGGTAATCGAACTGCTTCGGCACCAGGCGGAACTGTTTGAACACTTCAGACAGCTTGAGAATCTCTTCCTGCGCTGCGGCGTGGCTACGACCTTTCGCTTTGATGGTATCGCGGGTCAGTTCGTACTGCGTGCGCAGCTCGGCGAATTTCTCGCGCGCCAGCTCAGGATCGATGCTGTTGTCATCATCGCTGCTGTCGTCGTCTTCTTCTTCATCTTCGTCTTCGTCGTCATCCATCTCTTCCTGAGAGAGTTCAGAACCGACGTGCGTCGCCGTTGGCGCCATGTCTTCTTCGGCGTTCGGGTCAACAAAACCGGTGATCAGATCGGACAGACGCGCCTCTTCCGCCTCAACGCGATCGTACTGCTCCAGCAGATAGGTGATGGCTTCCGGGTATTCAGCAACCGAGCACTGCACCTGGTTAATACCGTCTTCGATACGTTTAGCGATGTCGATTTCGCCTTCGCGCGTCAGCAGTTCGACGGTACCCATTTCACGCATGTACATGCGCACCGGGTCGGTAGTGCGTCCGATTTCAGACTCAACGCTGGAGAGAACCTGCGCCGCAGCTTCTTCCGCATCTTCGTCAGTATTGTTGTTAGTTTCAGCAAGCAAAAGATCATCGGCATCCGGTGCTTCTTCCATCACCTGAATGCCCATGTCGTTGATCATTTGGATGATGTCTTCGATCTGATCGGAGTCGACGATATCTTCCGGCAGATGGTCATTGACCTCGGCATAGGTCAGATAGCCTTGCTCCTTACCACGTTGGACAAGAAGCTTCAGCTGTGACTGCGGGTTTTGCTCCATAAGACGGTATCCACACTTAATTCGTTTGATTGGTGTAAGCAGATGAACTGCCAACATTTAAAGCGAGGGCGTACTTATATTTTTGCCGCTGCGCCTCGCGCGGCTGTCGGGGTCTTCCCGAACGATATTCGGCACTTAAGCCGTTAAATTCATTTTTTTTCCAGGGCTTGTCTGATTTCCCAGAACTCCCGGCGTTCTTCACTGCTTAAACCGTGAGTGCGGTCGCGAGCTATCAACTCTTCTTGCCGCTGTTCAAGCATTGCATCAAAAATTCGGTTTAGCGTGTCGGTGAACATTTTTTCAACATTCTCATCCCTTATATCGTTCCAGGCTGAGAGTTTTTCAAGTGTTGAGTATTCACTAGTCCCGCGATAGTTCTCTAATAGCTGCCCCGTGGTCAGGCCCGGCTGCGCAACACAGAGGTTCACCAGCTCGGAGAAGAGGCTGAGTCCCGGTAATTTGCTCTGCGCCAGCCCCTGCAAAGGGGGCACCAGCGGCGCCAGATTGGGATTCTGCACCAGCAGTCCTATAAGTATACGCATAGGCGTCTGTTTTATCTGCTGAGCCGGGCGTACGACGCCACTTTCTGCCTGTTTCGGCATTAAACGATCAAGCTGGGTATCATCAAAAATGCCCAGCTTCAGGCCCAGCATCTGGCGCAGCTGAATACGATGCGCATCGCCAGGCACCTGGCTAATGAGCGGCAGCGCTAGTGCGGCCAGCTGCGTACTGCCATCCGGCGAACTCAGATCGACCTGCGGTAAGAGACTGTTAAATAAAAACATGGAGAGCGGCTGAGCCTGCTCCATCCGTGCTTCAAAAGCCTCTTTACCCTCTTTACGTACCAGCGTATCCGGATCTTCACCATCGGGCAGGAACATAAAGCGTAGCTGACGACCATCGGTCATGTACGGCATTGCCGTTTCCAGCGCACGCCATGCGGCATCTCGACCGGCGCGGTCGCCGTCGTAACAGCAAATTACGTTGTTCGTCGCACGGAATAATATATGCATGTGGTCGGCCGTGGTCGATGTACCCAGCGATGCAACGGCATAGTTAATACCGTACTGCGCCAGAGCGACGACATCCATATACCCTTCGACAACCAGCAACCGCGGTGGTTCTGCCTGGTGCTGCTGCGCTTCATAAAGGCCGTAAAGCTGGCGGCCCTTATGGAAAATATCGGTCTCCGGGGAGTTGAGGTATTTCGGCGTATCGTTACCCAGTACGCGACCACCAAATCCAATCACCCGGCCTCGTTTGTCGCGAATCGGAAACATCACGCGATTGCGGAAACGGTCGTAAGTTCTTCCCTGGTCATTATTGACCAGCATTCCGGCATCGAGCAGCAGTTTCCTGTTGTCGACATTACCGCCGAAACGTTTTAATGCGTTATCCCAGCCTGGCGGCGCAAAACCAATAGCAAACTGCTGGACAACTTCGGCACTCAGGCCGCGTTGCTCCAGGTACTGGCGCGCAGGTTCGGCATTAGGTTGGGTGAAGGATTGCTGATAAAAGTCATTTAACCCTTCCATTAGCTGATAGAGATTTTGCCGCTGATGGCGCTCTATCTGACTCAGGCCCGTTCCGGCTTCATACGGCACTTCAAGATTATGCATAGCAGCCAGCTCTTCGACGGTTTCCACGAACTCGAGCTTGTCGTAGTTCATCAGGAAGTCGATAGCGTTGCCGTGCGCACCGCAGCCAAAGCAGTGGTAAAACTGTTTTTCACCGTTGACGGTGAAAGAGGGGGTTTTTTCGTTATGGAACGGACAGCACGCGTGATAATTCTTGCCCTGCTTTTTCAGCTTCACCCGCGCGTCGATCAGATCGACGATATCGGTGCGCGCCAGCAGGTCATTGATAAATACTCGTGGAATTCGTCCAGCCATATGCCCCGTTGTATACACTTCCTCTTCAAACTGCCTCTGCGTTGGCTTCGCTCGTTCACCCCTGTCGCTTACTTCAGTAAGCTCCGGGGACTTACTCCCTTGCCGCCTTGATGCATCTTGAATGATTGGGTGTATATGCTAATGCATAAACGAAAATAAGCCGCGCATTCCTTTCGGAAGCACGGCCTTACAACTACAACTCGGTCTGAATTGAGAGCCTGGCTCCCAACAGATTAGTACAGACGAGTGCGGCGTGCGTTTTCGCGAGCCAGTTTCTTCGCGTGACGTTTCACTGCGGAAGCTTTAGCGCGTTTACGTTCGGTAGTCGGTTTTTCATAGAACTCACGACGACGAACTTCCGCCAGAACACCTGCTTTTTCGCATGAACGTTTGAAGCGACGCAGCGCTACGTCGAACGGCTCGTTTTCACGTACTTTAATTACCGGCATGTAACTCTCACCTTTGATAAATTCGGTTTGCCGCTGGCATCAACGCCAGCTTATTTCAAAATGGTGCGGAATTTTACTGCAATTGCTGCTGCTTTGTAAAGCACCGACGCGATTTTTGAAAGGGACTTTTATAAGGACAGGGAGTATACACGAAGTGAGCGCCAGGGGTGAGGAAAGTTTTACATCAACCCGCATTGGTCCTACACTGCGCGGTATTGAAACGAGGTAAAACTAGCCATGCGTGTACTGGGAATTGAAACATCCTGCGATGAAACCGGCATCGCCATTTATGACGACGAAAAAGGTCTGTTAGCCAACCAGCTGTATAGTCAGGTGAAATTGCATGCTGACTACGGCGGCGTGGTGCCTGAACTCGCCTCGCGCGACCACGTGCGTAAAACCGTCCCTCTGATTCAGGCGGCGCTCAAAGAGGCCGGGATGACGGCAAAAGATATTGATGCCGTTGCGTATACGGCGGGCCCAGGCCTGGTTGGCGCGCTGCTGGTCGGCGCGACGGTAGGCCGCTCGCTGGCCTTCGCCTGGAACGTGCCGGCGATCCCGGTGCACCATATGGAAGGGCATCTGTTGGCGCCGATGCTGGAAGATAATCCGCCGCAGTATCCGTTTGTCGCGCTACTGGTTTCCGGCGGCCATACCCAGCTGATTAGCGTCACCGGTATTGGCCAGTATGAGCTGTTAGGCGAGTCGATTGACGACGCGGCAGGGGAAGCCTTCGATAAGACGGCTAAACTGCTCGGCCTGGATTACCCTGGCGGCCCGATGCTGTCGAAGATGGCCTCCCAGGGCACCGAAGGGCGTTTTGTCTTTCCGCGCCCGATGACCGACCGTCCCGGGCTGGATTTTAGCTTTTCTGGCCTCAAGACCTTTGCCGCGAACACCATTCGCAGCAACGGCGATGACGACCAGACGCGCGCCGATATCGCCCGCGCTTTCGAAGACGCGGTCGTGGATACGCTGATGATCAAGTGCCGCCGGGCGCTGGAGCAAACCGGCTTTAAACGGCTGGTGATGGCTGGCGGCGTCAGCGCTAACCGTACGCTGCGCGCGAAGCTGGCGGAAATGATGAAAAAGCGCGGCGGGGAAGTCTTCTATGCCCGTCCTGAATTCTGTACCGATAACGGTGCGATGATTGCCTATGCGGGTATGGTTCGTCTGCGTTCCGGGGCAAAAGCGGAGCTGGGCGTCACCGTTCGTCCGCGCTGGCCGCTGGCTGAACTTCCGGCGGCATAATTTCTGCTGTTTTACAGGCCGACGTCCTGTCGGCCTGCCTTCTCGACTTATTCCATACTCTTACACAGCGAGCAAATCGCCCCCTGATGTTTATGCGAATGCATCACGTCAGGACGTTCGTACTCTTCCCGGCAGCTCAGGCAGCGGTAAACGGTGATCGACGCATTACCCTGCGCATCGTAGCGCGGCTCGGCGATACCGTCATCGCGCTGTTTAATGTAATAGCGCCCGCGGGTGGCGATTCCCATGACCGGCGTCATCACGAACGCTACCGCCAGCGCGATCAGCGGCGAGAACGGCGCCAGGGTGTCGCCTAACAGGCCGAAGAAGGCGCTAATCGAAAGGCCTGCCGCGAGGGCAAAAGAGACTACGCCTACCGGGTTGACGTTGTAGATCATCCCGCGGCGGTACTCCGGCTGCGCCGGCGCCAGCTTCAGCACCCCTTTATTGACGGTGATATCGGTGGCGACCACCACCACCCAGGCGATGGCAAAGTTAGAGTAGAAGCCGAGGATCCATGCCAGAGCGCTAAACATGTCGCCCTCCATCAGGGCGAGAGCAATCGTCAGGTTGACGATGACGAAAATAATTCGCCCCGGATAACGTTTGGTGGTGCGCGTCCAGGCGCTGGTCCACGCCAGCGAGCCGGAATAGGCGTTAGTGACGTTTATTTTTATCTGCGAGATAACCACCAGCACCACCGCGAGGGTGAGCGCCAGCCAGCCGGGAACCAGGTTATCGAAGACGCTGACGAACTGCTGTACCGGTTCGGTGTTGTGCACCGCCGGGAAGCGGGTCAGCAGATAGAATCCGAGAAAAGCGCCGATAATCTGTTTAATCGCACCTAACACGACCCAGCCCGGACCGGCGGAGAACACCGCCAGCCACCAGCTTTTGCTGTTTTCTGCGGTCTTCGGCGGCATAAAGCGCAGGTAGTCGATCTGCTCGCCAATCTGCATGATCAGCGACAGGCATACCCCCGCGCCGAGCATAATGGCGGTTAAATCTACCGTTGTTGCGTGGTTTTTACCGGCGAAGTTCATAAACCCATCCACCAGATCCGGGTCTTTGGCGATAAGCCAGGCCACCGGAACCACCATCAGGACCAGCCACAGCGGCGTCGTCCAGACCTGAAGGCGAGTCAGCGCCTTCATGCCGTAGACCACCAGCGGCAATACCATCAGGGTGGCGATGAGGTAGCCCATCCACAGCGGGATCCCTAAGCCCACCAGCAGCCCCTGCGCCATAATCGAGCCTTCGAGGGCGAAAAAGATAAAGGTAAATCCGGCAAAGATAATGCTGGTGATCACCGAGCCAAAGTAGCCGAAACCGGCGCTGCGGGTGATTAAGTCGAGGTCGATGTTATAGCGCGCGGCGGTAATCGCCAGCGGAATACCGGTAAGAAAAATAACCAGTGCCGCTAGCAGGATCGCGTAAATCGCATTGGTGGTGCCCCAGGCCATGCCGATGCTGGCGCCGATAGAAAAGTCGGCCAGGTAGGCGATACCGCCTAATGCCGTCACCGCGACAACCCCTGGTCCCCAGCGGCGAAAGCTCAGCGGGGCATAGCGAAGCGTATAGTCTTCCAGCGTTTCTTTGGAGCCGGAGGCACTGGTTTGCGCAGGTAAATCAGTTTTTATATCCAGTGATGACATAGTCATTCCTTAATGGTTGGGCATGACTGGAATTAGCAAACCTTATGCCACATCGCAGGGCAGGCGCTGTCAGGGCTTCATGAAGGGGATGGCTAAAGAGAGGGCAGGGTATGCACCATCCCGACATCTTTGCGTCGGGATGGTGCAGAGGTTATTTGCCAAGAATGCCTTTGTCTTCGATAAAGGCGATGATATTTTGCAGGCCGTCGCCGCTTTTCAGGTTGGTGAAGCTCCACGGACGTTCGCCGCGCATGCGCAGGGTATCGCGCTCCATCACTTCAAGAGACGCGCCCACGTACGGTGCAAGATCGGTTTTGTTGATCACCAGGAAGTCGGATTTGGTGATCCCCGGCCCGCCTTTGCGCGGGATCTTTTCCCCTTCCGCCACGTCGATGACGTAGATGGTGAGATCCGCCAGCTCCGGGCTGAAGGTCGCGCTCAAGTTATCGCCGCCGCTTTCTACAAAGATCAGATCGAGATTGCCGAATTTCTCGCTTAGCGCTTCCACTGCGGCCAGGTTCATCGATGCGTCTTCGCGAATGGCGGTATGCGGGCAGCCGCCGGTTTCGACGCCGACAATTCGCTCTGGCTCCAGGGCGCCGGCTTCGGTGAGAATGCGCTGATCTTCTTTGGTGTAGATATCGTTGGTCACCACCGCCAGCTGCCAGGTGTCGCGCATGGCTTTGCAGAGGGCTTCCAGCAGCGCGGTTTTTCCGGAGCCGACCGGGCCGCCGACGCCGACGCGCAGCGGTTGCTTAATCATGTTCATATCTTCTCCTAAGAACGGAATAGTCGGGAATACTGGGTTTCGTGTCGCGCGGAAGCGATAGCCGCAAGCGGCGTCGCCGAACCGATTGCGCAATCCGGGGCCGCAAGGGCGCTGTCCATGTCCGCCGCATAGCGGTCGCACAGGCGCAGAATCAACTGCTGGGCCGCCTGCTGGCCGAAGGGCACCAGCTTGACGCCCGCCATCACCGCGCTTTCAATCCAGCTATAGCCAAGGCTCAGGGCCAGATCAGGAATGGCTATTTGCCAGCGTACGCCAAGCCACGCCATACCGGTTAACTGGCTTTGCTGACACAGCTTGCGCCACTCGGGCGGGCAGTCCGGCTGCCAGTCGGCCAGCAGCCGGGTGAAGGCTGCGCCGCGGTTGCGCTCTTCATCGCGCAGCTCGCGGGTTTCCCGGCAGGCGAGCAGATAAGCGGTCCAGCGCCGGGCACAGTCCAGATCGCCCGCTTCGCAGGCCCGGTAGAGCCGGGCAAACAGCGGCAGGTCGACGGTAAAAAAGCTCTGCTCCATCTGCCGCAGCTGCCAGCGCTCAAAGGCGGCGGTATCCGCTACCCAGCCCGCTTCCACCGCCCACTCCAGCCCCTGGGACCAGCTGTAGCCGCCAACCGGGAGGCTGCTGCTGGCAAGCTGCATCAGCCGCAGACGTTTTTCCGGCGTCGGCATTTAGTGGCTGTGCTCGTGATTGTGATGATGATGATGGCCGTGCGACTCGCTGGCGTAGGCGCCGGCTTCCGGTTCAAACGGCAGATGCGCGAAATCCACGGCCAGGCCAAACTGGCGCAGCATATCGTCCAGGACGTGGTCGTGATGGTAGCGCAGCTCGCCGGGCATAATCTGCAGCGGGACATGGCGATTGCCGAGGTGATAGCAGGCTTTCGCCAGCATAAAAGGATCCTCGCAGCGCACGACCGAAACGGCTTCATCGGCGGCAATCACTTCAATGAATTCGCTGCCGTTTTCGTTACTGAGAATATCGCCGCCGCGCAGCAGCAGACCGCGCGGCAGCAGCAGGCCCGCCTGACGGCCATCGTTGAGGGTGACTTTAATACGGCTTTTTACCCGCACGTCAATCGGCAGGGTAACGCTGGCCGTGGCCTGCGCCGGGGTCTCTACCCGCTGGGTCAAATAAAGCATTTGCGCTCCTTAAAACAGGAAATAACGTTGCGCCATGGGTAACACGTCCGCCGGTTCGCTGGTTATCAGTTCGCCGTCGATGCGCACCTCGTAGGTTTGTGAATCCACGGTAATATTGGGCAACAGGCCGTTGTGGTGCATATCGGCTTTTTGTACCGTGCGGCAGCCTTTAACCACCGCCGTCGCGCTGTGCAGGTTCAGCCGTTCAGCGACGCCGTTTTCCGCCGCCGCCTGCGACAGGAAGGTCAAACGGCAGCGGTGACGAGCGCTGCCCAGCGCGCCGAACATCGGGCGATAGTGCACCGGCTGCGGCGTCGGGATAGATGCGTTGATGTCGCCCATCGGCGCCATGGCGATCATGCCGCCTTTGACGATCGTCGCCGGTTTTACGCCGAAGAATGCCGGGGACCACAGCACCAGATCCGCCAGTTTCCCCACTTCAATCGAACCGACTTCATGGGCGATACCGTGGGTTAACGCCGGATTAATGGTGTATTTGGCGATATAGCGCTTCACGCGGAAGTTATCGTTATCGCCGCTCTCTTCCGCCAGCGGGCCGCGCTGAACTTTCATCCGGTGCGCCACCTGCCAGGTACGTAACACCACTTCGCCGACGCGACCCATGGCCTGCGAATCGGACGAGGTAAGGGAGAAGGCGCCCAGGTCGTGCAGGACGTCTTCCGCGGCGATGGTTTCCCGCCGAATGCGCGATTCGGCAAACGCCACGTCCTCGGCGATATCCGGGTCGAGATGATGGCAAACCATCAGCATGTCCAGATGCTCGTCAATGGTGTTGACGGTGTAGGGCAGCGTCGGATTAGTCGACGAGGGCAGAATATTGGGGTGTGCGCAGGCGGTAATAATATCTGGCGCATGGCCGCCGCCCGCGCCTTCGGTATGGAAAGTATGGATAGTACGCCCGCCGATGGCCGCCAGGGTATCCTCAACGAATCCCGACTCGTTAAGGGTATCGCTGTGCAGCGCAACCTGAACGTCCATTTCGTCGGCTACGGTCAGCGCGCAGTTGATTGCCGCTGGCGTCGCGCCCCAGTCTTCGTGAATTTTCAGGCCGATAACCCCGGCCGCGACCTGCTCACGCAGCGCATCCGGATTCGAGCCATTGCCTTTACCCAGCAGGCCGACATTGACCGGCAGGCTGTCCGCAGCCTGCAGCATCCGCGAGATGTACCACGGACCCGGGGTGCAGGTCGTGGCGTGGGTACCCGCCGCCGGGCCGGTCCCGCCGCCGATCATGGTGGTGACGCCGGAGACCAGCGCTTCTTCCGCCTGCTGCGGGCAGATCCAGTGAATATGCGTATCGACGCCGCCGGCGGTGACGATCTTGCCTTCTGCGGCAATAATTTCCGTGGCCGCGCCGATCGGGATCGTGACGTTGGGTTGAATATCCGGGTTGCCGGCTTTGCCGATGGCGAAGATCCTTCCATCTTTGACGCCGATATCGGCTTTAACGATCCCCCAGTAATCGACGATCAGGGCATTGGTCAGCACCAGATCCGCGCACCCGGCGGAAAGCATCTGCCCCTGTCCCATACCGTCGCGGATCACTTTACCGCCGCCGAATTTGACCTCTTCGCCGTAGGTGGTCAAATCATCTTCAACCTCGATCCACAGCTCGGTGTCCGCCAGGCGAACTTTATCGCCGGTGGTGGGGCCGAACATGTCGGCATAGGCCTGACGTGAAATCTCACTCATCATTTGCCTCCAGCTCACCCATTATTTCGCCGCGAAAACCGTGCACGACGCGGGCTCCGGCCAGCGCTACCAGCTCCACCTCGCGCTTTTGGCCCGGCTCGAAGCGCACTGCGGTTCCGGCCGCGATATTGAGACGGTAGCCCGTTGCCTGCTGGCGATCGAACTTCAGCGCCGGGTTGACCTCGGCGAAGTGATAATGGGAGCCGACCTGAATCGGCCGGTCACCGTGATTTTCAACGATAATGCAGCAGGTAGCCCGGCCGACGTTAAGCGCTATCTGGCCCGGTTTAACCTGATATTCTCCTGGGATCATCGCGCTACCTCAGATTATCGGGTTATGGACGGTAACCAACTTCGAGCCGTCCGGAAAGGTGGCTTCGACCTGGATATCGGGGATCATTTCCGGTACGCCTTCCATGACCTGCTCGCGGCTCAGGACGTGGCGCCCTTCTTCCATTAGCTCTGCGACGCTTCTGCCGTCGCGCGCGCCCTCCATAATAAAGGCGCTAATCAGGGCCACGGATTCGGGATAGTTGAGCTTCAGGCCGCGGGCCAGGCGACGCTCCGCCACCAGCGCAGCGGTAAACAGCAACAGTTTGTCTTTTTCTCTGGGTGTCAGTTCCATAGCGTTCTCTTAAGTCAGCCAGATTCGGGGGAGTACCGGAGATTTGCCGGTCAGGTGCGGGCGCATAAACTGCCAGATATCGCGCATCGCCCGCTGACAACGCAGATTATCGTCACTTAAAAAGCGTACCGTCAGCAGGCCGTCGGTGAGCGTCGCGCCGGCATAGTTTGCCAGCGGCGTAAGTTTTTCGCGTACGCCTTCCAGCAGCGTCTCGTTCGCCGGGTAGAACAGCATTGTTCCCACCCATGGCTGCTGCGCGATACAGGCCAGCTCTCCATCGGCCAGGTTCAGGCGCTCAATCAGCAGCGGAGAGCCGTCGACCCACACCTCCAGCCGGTTGGCGAGCGCGCCGTGGCTAAAGGTTTCGCCGATGACCGGACGGCCAAGACATAGCAGGTCCCAGGCCAGCAGCGTGCTGGAGGAGGAGAGGTGAAACGCAGTATGCAAAGCGGCGTGAGCGCCGGGAAAGAAAATGGCATCCTGCGGCAACCACTCGAGCGTTGCGTTATCGCCCAGCGTCAGGGTTTGCAGAAGCCGCGCCTGCGCGCCGCTGCTGCGATAAAACTTGCTGGCGCCGGGCATGGTGATCAGCGTATGGCAATCGGACTCAATCGTGGCGCTGATGGTGAGTTCATCGCCGCCGACGATACCGCCGGGCGGATGAAGCAGATAGAGGTGGCAGGTCTCTTCTTCGGGATAAAACGGACGCTGAACGGTGAGTGGACCGACATGACGACGGGAGGCGAGCGTTGTTTTCCCGCCAAGAAGCTGAAAGCGGAGGTCCAGCGTGGCCTGCCAGCCTTTTTTATTCTGTGGTAACACCGTGCCGTGCAATGTCGCGCCCCTGCAAAATCAAGATAAAACAGCAGCGAAGAGTATTGATCGGGGGGGGATCATCCCGGTCATATGAAAAGCTTATGCCCGTCATACTTCGAGCCGCAGCCGCGTTGGCTACGGGCTACTCGGCCCATCCATGGGCCTCGCCCTGGCGGGCCGTCGCAAGCGACGTTCAAATCTGCTCCCGGCAGATTTGTCGTTCGCCCGAATCACTGACTGGAGTAAGCTCATCGGGACTCACTCACCGCCTTGCCGCGAAGTTGCGTCGAAGCAAAGGTTATTTCTGCTCCGGCGTTTTTTTCTTCTTTTTGAACCGGGTCCAGATGCGGGTTTCCTGACGCCGCCACAGACGCTGAATGTTGTCGTGATGGCGCAGCAGAATCAGGCATGAGAGCATCGAAACCGGGAAAGTATACTGCGGTTTGAACCACCAGACATAGAACGGCGCGATCAGCGCGCTGACGATCGCCCCCAGCGAGGAGTAGCCGCTGAGCAGAATCGTAAGCAGCCAGGTTCCGGCCATCACGCCGGTGAGATCCCAGCCGATAGGGGCGATGGCTCCGAAAGCGGTCGCCACGCCTTTACCGCCGCGAAAGTTAAAAAATACCGGCCAGATATGGCCTACGCAGGCGGCAATGGCCACCAGACCGAGCCAGAACGGCGTCAGGCCTAGCGCCCACGCTCCCCAGACCGGCAGCATGCCTTTCAGTACGTCAAAAATAAGCACCGCTACGGCTGCGCCCTTGCCGCCAATTCGCAGGACGTTAGTCGCCCCTGGATTGCCGGAGCCGCTGTCGCGAGGGTCGGGAAGGCCAGCGAGGCGGCAAACGAGAATGGCGCTGGAGATTGAGCCGCAGAGGTAGGCGAGGATAACCAGTCCAGGCGCGATTGCACTCATCAGCTGTTCCATTTTGAAAGTGTCGTTTTATCCCCGGTGCGCTGCGCGTTATCCGCGCATTGGCTCGCAGAGACCCATAGCGATGCTATGCTCCTGGGGCCTTGCCGCGTCGCTCTCTTCCTGCAACGCAAATTATTTAGGGGATGTCTTTGCATCTGTGGATAATACGCATAATTGGCCGGAAGTGGTATCCGGTTTAGCCAAAAAGCAGGCAGGTCGTGATGGATATTGTATTTATAGAGCAACTTTCGGTAATCACCACTATTGGTGTTTATGACTGGGAACAAACCATTGAACAGAAGCTGGTGTTCGATATCGAAATGGCGTGGGATAACCGCAAAGCGGCGGCCAGCGATGATGTCAGCGATTGTCTCAGCTATGCTGATATCAGCGAGGCGGTCATCAACCACGTTGAAGGCGGGCGCTTTGCGCTGGTCGAGCGCGTGGCGGAAGAAATTGCTGACCTGCTGCTTGAAAAGTTTCAATCTCCATGGGTGCGTATTAAAGTCAGCAAGCCTGGCGCGGTAGCCCGGGCGGCCAACGTTGGCGTCGTGATTGAACGTGGCCTTAATCTGAAACAAAACTTTTCAGGTCATACTCGTTAAACAAATTGTGTTTATACCGGTCATAGAATCCGACCATCAGGCTATTTTATTTGCCGTTTTGTCCCCGGGAAGCGCCCGAAAGCCGCGCGTACAACCTGTACGCTCCCGTTTCTGCGCGCTGTCCGTGGCCAATATTGAAGCCTGATAGCCTGGTTATTCGTTTCTGGTTTTTTTCATATTACTTTTTAAAGGGTTTAATTGGATGAGCGATATACACTCGCTGCTGGTGGCGGCAATATTGGGTGTGGTTGAAGGTTTGACCGAGTTTTTACCTGTTTCCAGTACTGGTCATATGATTATTGTCGGTCATCTGCTGGGTTTTGAAGGCGATACCGCAAATACGTTTGAAGTAGTGATTCAGCTTGGTTCCATTCTTGCCGTTGTTGTGATGTTCTGGCGTCGTCTGTTCGGCCTTATCGGTATTCATTTCGGCAAAAAGCCCGAGCATGAAGGCCAGGGCAGCGGTCGCCTGTCGCTTATCCATATTCTCTTGGGGATGATCCCGGCGGTAGTGCTGGGGCTGATTTTCCACGATACCATCAAGTCTCTGTTTAACCCGATAAACGTGATGTACGCGCTGATTGTCGGCGGCGTGCTGCTGATCGCAGCGGAAGTGCTGAAGCCAAAACAGCCCCGCGCGGTGGGCATTGATGATATGACCTATCGTCAGGCGTTCGTGATCGGCTGTTTCCAGTGTCTGGCGCTGTGGCCGGGCTTCTCGCGTTCCGGGGCGACAATTTCCGGCGGGATGCTGATGGGCGTAAGCCGCTATGCGGCCTCTGAGTTCTCATTCCTGCTGGCGGTGCCGATGATGATGGGCGCGACCGTACTGGATATGTACAAAAGTATTGGTTTCCTCAACGCCAGCGATATTCCGATGTTTGCCGTCGGTTTTATCACGGCGTTTATCGTCGCGCTGATTGCGATTAAAACCTTCCTGCAGCTGATTAAACGTATTTCGTTTATCCCGTTCGCCATCTATCGCTTTATCGTCGCGGCAGCGGTGTACGTGGTCTTCTTCTAAGCGCCAGCCCTCAGTCCTGCGGCTGGGGGCAACGCTTTTCTTTCCAGCGGGCGACGGCCTGAATCCGCCGACGCGTCAGCTCTTCACGAATCTCAATTCCCTGAAACCCTTCCGCAACGACCTCTTTTGTTGAGACCGCTCGGGCAACGTCCCAGGCTTCCAGCAGCAGGCGACCCTGAGGGTAATCGCAGGCCTCAAAACCGGTGCGCCCGCGCACGTCGGCTTCACTGGTCAAGGCGATTTGCCTGACCCGCTGCGGCTTGCGCCAGGCATCAATATTATCGAACAGCTTGACCAGCGTTTTTGGCTGCAGCATGGGCAGGGTGTGAATCAGATCGTGAAACTCGGCGACCAGCTTTGCCAGATCGCGCAGCTCGTTGGGTACCCGCAGACGGGCGCAGAGCTGTTCGACCAGCTTTACGCCAGCCGGGCCGTGACCATGATGACGCGGCCAGAGCTCTTTTGGCGTCAGTCCTTTCCCGAGGTCGTGGCACAGGGTAGCGAAACGTACGTCGATTTCGGGTGACAGCATCGCCGCCATGGTGACGGTCATCAGGGTGTGCAGGCCGGTGTCGATTTCCGGGTGCCATTTAGCCGGAGCCGGTACGCCGTAAAGGGCGTCGACTTCCGGGAACAGCACCTTGAGCGCGCGGCAGTCGCGTAAGGTCTGGAAGAAGACCTGTGGGTTGCGGGTGGTAAGGGCGCTTTCCGTCTCTTTCCATACCCGCTCCGGCGTGAGATGCGCAAGCTCACCGGCATCGGCCATTGCGCGCATCAGCGCCATGGTTTCATCGGCGATACGAAACCCCAGATGCGCGTAGCGGGCGGCAAAACGCGCCACGCGCAGAACGCGTAGCGGATCCTCGCTAAAGGCGGGCGAGACGTGGCGCAGCAGGCGCTGGCGTAAATCAGACTGGCCGCCGTAGGGATCGATAATCTGACCGTCGGCGTCCTGGGCCAGCGCATTGATCGTCAGATCGCGGCGCAGCAGGTCTTGCTCAAGGGTAACGTCAGCGGCGGCATAGCAGGTAAAACCGGTGTAACCGGAACCGGACTTGCGCTCGGTGCGCGCCAGGGCATACTCTTCACGGCTTTGCGGATGAAGGAACACGGGAAAATCACGGCCTACCTGCTGGTAGCCCGCGTCGAGGAGTTGCTGAGGCGTGGCGCCAACCACGACCCAATCTTTGTCTTTAACCGGTAGCCTTAATAACGCATCTCGTACTGCACCACCGACCAGATAAACCTTCACGCCTTACTCTCCCGTCTTCATTTTCTTACGATGATACGTAAGTCTGGCAGAGAAGACGAATTAGTTCATCCAACGGTCTTTGCGCTTGCGGCTCGGTACCAGGTGCGGCAACACCAGTCCCAGAATCAGGCCGACGCCCAGCACGCCGCCGCCGTACATAAACCACTGCATGATAATGGTGCGCTGTTTGTCATCAAGCTGCAGATTTGCGGCGTTCACCTTCTTCTGCGCGACAACCAGCTCATTTTTCAGCTTTTGATTCTCTTCTTTCAGGCCGTTGATGACGGCATCGCTACCGGCGACTTTCTTCTGCATGTCCGCCGTGCGCTGGTTCCAGGTGGTATCAATGTTATTCAGTTTATCGGTCAGGGTTTTTACCTGGTTTTCCAGATCCGGCACGCGAGTGCGTAGGCTGGGCTCGTTGCTCAGCTCTTTCAAGGGGATCCAGGCGGTACGGCCGCTGCTGTCGCGCACCTGAGCATAGTTAGTGCTGTCGTTAGTTTGCAGCACTGCGACTTCTTCGCCGGCGTTGATGGTGCCCACAAGGCGATAGTTATCGCCCGGACCGCTGCGCACCCAGGTATTCAGTTCATCTGAAACGTAACGTTTTTCTTCCGCGTGAACCGCCGTGGCGGCGCTCAGCGCCAGCAAAGTCAATGTAATAAGGCGTAATTTTGGCATCAGGTCATCGTTTGGTCATAAAAAGTTGAACGATAGTAGTGGCATCGCCGAAGCGACGCAAAGTTTTCCGCCACAATCGGAATCATCCATCAGGTGGCCCGGCAAAATGCGCATTGCATGGCGATTCGCCGCAAAATACTATTTACTGACAAGAAATATCGTTGTTAGTTCGCCGCAATTTCCCGGCACAGCATATAAGCGGAAGAATTCAGTCATGGCTCAAGAAATCGAATTAAAGTTTATCGTTGATCAGAATGGCGTTGACGCGCTGCGTCAGCACCTCAATACGCTGGAGGCAAAGCACACGCCCGCGGGTCAATTACTGAATATTTACTATGAAACGGCGGATAACTGGCTGCGCCGCCACGACATGGGGCTGCGCGTTCGCGGCGACCAGGGGCGCTATGAGATGACGCTGAAAATCGCCGGGCGCGTCGTCGGCGGGCTGCATCAGCGTCCGGAATATAACATTCCGCTGGAAAGCCCTGAGCTGGCGCTGGAAAAGCTTCCGGCTGAAGTCTGGCCGCAGGGTGAACTGCCGGCGGAGCTTGCTGAGAACGTACAGCCGCTTTTCAGCACCGATTTTGAGCGTGAGCGATGGGTGGTCAAAGAAGGCGACAGCGAAATTGAAATCGCACTCGATCGCGGCGAAGTCAAAGCCGGCGAGCATCAGGAACCCATTTGCGAGCTGGAGCTGGAGCTTCTGTCCGGTAATACACAGGATATTCTGACCCTTGCCCGCCGTCTGCTGGATACCGGCGTACTGCGTCAGGGAAGCCTGAGCAAAGCGGCGCGTGGTTATCATCTGGCGCAGGGCAACGAAGAACGCCCGCTGACCGCGTTAACGATCCTTCGCGTCGCGCCGAAAGCCAGCGTCGAACAGGGGCTGGAGGCGGCGCTGGAAAGCGCGCTGGCGCACTGGCTATATCATGATGAAGTCCTCAATCGCGGCAATGCGAAAGCGAAAGCGGAGATTTTGCACGCTATCGCCCGCGTGAGGCACGCGTTGGTACTGTTTGGCGGTATTGTCCCGCGCAAAGCCACCACGCTGCTGCGTGAGCGTCTGAGCGAAGCCGAGGCGGCGCTGGCGGAAGCCGAAACGACCCAGGCGGCGCTTTTCAGCGTGGCGACCGTCAGAGCGAAGCTGGCGCTCACCGATCTGCTGGTTAACCGCGGCTGGCGTCCTTTCCTGAACGCAGCCGGAGAGCAGAAAATTGCCGGATCGTTTAAACGCTTTGCGGATATTCAGCTCTCCAGGGCGGCGGCGGAGCTGAAAAACGCTTTTCGTCAGCCGTCCGCTGACGGTTATGCCGATCAGCTTCCGCGTCTGACCCGCGAAATTGACACCGTTCAGCTGTTATCCGGCGCCTATGCCGGTGCTGCCGCGCCGTGGCTGGAAAACTGGCAAGAAACCCGCCGGGCGATTGCGCATAATGACAGCAGCGTTATCGAATATTTTCGTCGCCAGGCGCTGGCTGCAGAGCCGTTCTGGCTGCATAGTGGAAAACGATAATTTCAGGCCAGGGAGCCCCTAAGATGCCGCTTTCTTCGCAATTACAGCAGCACTGGCAGACGGTCGCTGGCCGGCTGCCAGCGGATTTTCCCGTATCGACGTTGAGCGATCGGGCGCAATCAGTTATGGCATTCAGCGATTTCGTCGAACAGAGTCTGATCGCGCAGCCGCAGTGGCTGGCGGAGCTTGAAAGTGCGCCCCCCGAGGCGCAGGAGTGGCATCACTACGCCGAATGGCTGCAGGTGCGCCTGGCCGAGGTCAATGATGAAGCCGTGCTGATGCGCGAGCTGCGCCAGTTTCGCCGTCGGATTATGGTGCGTATCGCCTGGGCCCAGGCGCTATCGCTGGTCAGCGAAGAGAGCAGCCTGCAGCAGCTAAGCGCGCTGGCGGAGACCTTAATCGTCGCCGCGCGCGACTGGCTATACGCTGCCTGCTGTCGCGAATGGGGCACTCCATGTAATGCTGAAGGTTCGCCGCAGCCGCTACTCATCCTCGGGATGGGCAAGCTCGGCGGCGGCGAGCTGAACTTCTCCTCCGACATCGATCTGATTTTCGCCTGGCCGGAACATGGCGCCACGCGCGGCGGTCGTCGCGAACTGGATAACGCCCAGTTTTTTACCCGCCTCGGGCAGCGCCTGATTAAGGTACTGGATCAGCCCACCCAGGATGGCTTTGTCTACCGCGTGGATATGCGCCTGCGCCCGTTTGGCGATAGCGGTCCGCTGGTGTTGAGCTTTGCCGCGCTGGAAGATTATTACCAGGAGCAGGGACGCGATTGGGAGCGCTACGCGATGGTGAAAGCGCGAATTATGGGCGATAACGATGGCGTCTATGCCAACGAGCTGCGCGCCATGCTGCGGCCGTTTGTCTTCCGCCGCTATATCGATTTCAGCGTGATTCAGTCTTTGCGCAACATGAAGGGCATGATTGCCCGGGAAGTGCGCCGCCGGGGATTAAAAGACAATATCAAGCTCGGCGCGGGCGGCATCCGAGAAGTGGAGTTTATCGTCCAGGTCTTCCAGCTGATTCGCGGCGGCCGTGAGCCAATGCTGCAGCAGCGGGCGCTGCTGCCGACGCTGGCCGCCATCGAAGAGCTACATCTGCTGCCGGAAGGGGATGCGCAGAGGCTGCGCGAAGCCTATCTGTTTTTGCGTCGCCTGGAAAACCTGCTGCAAAGCATCAACGACGAGCAGACGCAAACCTTGCCGCAGGATGAACTTAATCGCGCCCGGCTGGCCTGGGGGATGGGCGTTGCCGACTGGGAGACACTCAGCGCGCGGCTGGCGGAACAGATGGCTAACGTGCGGCGCGTGTTTAATGAACTGATCGGCGACGATGAAACGCAGTCGCCGGATGAGCAGCTTGAAGAGTACTGGCGCGAGCTGTGGCAGGACGCGCTGCAGGAAGATGATACCAGCCCGGCGCTGGCGCATCTTGTAGACAGCGATCGCCGCAGCGTGCTGGCGCTGATCGCCGATTTTCGCAAAGAGCTGGACCGGCGCACGATTGGTCCGCGCGGTCGTCAGGTGCTTGACCAGCTCATGCCGCATCTGCTTAGCGAAATTTGTTCGCGCGCCGATGCTCCGGTACCGCTGGCGCGTATTACGCCGCTGCTCACCGGAATTGTCACCCGCACCACTTACCTGGAGCTGCTGAGCGAATTCCCCGGCGCGTTAAAGCACCTGATTAGCCTGTGCGCGGCGTCGCCGATGGTCGCCAGTCAGCTGGCCCGCCATCCGCTGCTGCTGGACGAACTGCTGGACCCGAATACGCTTTATCAGCCAACGGCCACCGATGCCTATCGCGATGAACTGCGCCAGTATCTGCTGCGCGTACCGGAAGATGATGAAGAGCAGCAGCTGGAGGCGCTACGCCAGTTTAAGCAGGCGCAGCTGCTGCACATCGCTGCGGCCGATATCGCCGGAACGCTGCCAGTGATGAAAGTGAGCGATCACTTAACATGGCTGGCGGAGGCGATGATTGACGCAGTCGTCCAGCAGGCATGGCTGCAGATGGTGGCCCGTTACGGGCAGCCGACGCACCTGCACGATCGCCAGGGGCGCGGTTTTGCGGTGGTCGGCTACGGCAAGCTGGGGGGCTGGGAGCTGGGCTACAGTTCCGATCTCGATTTGGTGTTCCTCCACGATTGCCCGATGGAGGTGATGACCGACGGCGAACGCGAAATCGACGGCCGTCAGTTTTATCTGCGCCTGGCGCAGCGCATCATGCATCTTTTCAGTACCCGCACCTCGTCAGGCATTCTGTACGAAGTGGATGCTCGCTTACGCCCCTCTGGCGCAGCGGGGATGCTGGTCACTACCGCCGATTCCTTTGCTGATTATCAGCAGAATGAGGCATGGACATGGGAACACCAGGCGCTGGTTCGCGCCCGCGTAGTGTATGGCGATCCTGAGCTACAGGCGCGCTTTGACGCCATTCGTCGGGATATTCTTACTACCCCGCGAGAAGGCGAAAAACTGCAGACCGAAGTGCGGGAAATGCGCGAAAAAATGCGCGCTCACCTGGGGAATAAGCATCACGATCGCTTTGATATTAAAGCCGATGCCGGTGGGATCACCGATATTGAATTTATTACTCAGTATCTGGTCCTACGCTATGCCAGTGATAAACCGAAGCTCACGCGCTGGTCCGATAACGTTCGTATCCTGGAACTGCTGGCGCAGAACGACATTATGGACGAGGCAGAGGCGAGGGCGTTAACTCACGCTTACACTACGCTGCGCGATGCGCTACATCACCTGGCGCTGCAGGAACAGCCGGGGCACGTGGCGCCAGATGCGTTTAGCCAGGAGCGTGAACAGGTCAGCGCCAGCTGGCAGAAGTGGTTGATGGCTTAACTAAAAAACCGGGTGTGCTATTATCGCGCGCAAAGTTTGCGTCTCGCAGGAGAGAGTAATGAAAGTAACGCTGCCAGAGTTTGAACGTGCAGGAGTGTTGGTGGTTGGCGATGTGATGCTGGACCGCTACTGGTATGGTCCCACCAGCCGTATTTCGCCGGAAGCGCCGGTACCGGTGGTGAAGGTGGAAAATATCGAAGAACGTCCTGGCGGCGCGGCAAACGTGGCGATGAACATTGCGTCGCTCGGCGCGACCTCCCGCCTCGTTGGTCTGACCGGGATTGACGATGCCGCCCGTGCGTTAAGTAAGGCGCTGGCTGACGTCAACGTGAAGTGCGACTTCGTATCCGTCCCGACGCATCCGACGATTACCAAACTGCGCGTGCTGTCGCGCAACCAGCAGCTGATTCGTCTCGATTTTGAAGAAGGGTTCTCCGGCGTCGATCCGCAGCCGATGCACGAACGTATTCAGCAGGCGCTGGGCTCTATTGGCGCCCTGGTGCTCTCTGATTACGCCAAAGGCGCGCTGACCAGCGTCCAGACCATGATCAAGCTGGCGCGCGATGCGGGCGTTCCGGTGCTTATCGATCCGAAAGGCACGGATTTTGAACGCTATCGCGGCGCTACCCTGCTGACGCCTAACCTCTCAGAATTTGAGGCGGTAGCGGGTAAATGTAAGGATGAAGAAGAGATCGTTGAACGCGGCATGAAAATCATCGCCGATTTCGACCTCTCTGCGCTGCTGGTGACCCGTTCCGAGCAGGGGATGACGCTGCTGCAGCCGGGGCGACCGCCGCTGCATATGCCCACGCAGGCCCAGGAAGTCTATGACGTTACCGGCGCGGGCGACACGGTCATCGGCGTGCTGGCGGCGACGCTGGCTTCCGGCAATACTCTGGAAGAAGCTTGCTACTTTGCCAACGCGGCGGCTGGCGTCGTGGTGGGTAAACTCGGTACCTCTACCGTTTCGCCTATCGAACTGGAGAACGCGGTACGCGGGCGCTCCGAGACCGGTTTTGGCGTGATGAGCGAAGAAGAACTCAAGCTGGCGGTAGCCGCGGCGCGCAAGCGCGGCGAGAAAGTTGTGATGACCAACGGCGTGTTCGATATTTTACACGCGGGCCACGTTTCCTACCTGGCGAACGCTCGCAAACTGGGTGACAGGCTGATTGTCGCGGTGAACAGCGATGCTTCAACCCGGCGTCTGAAAGGCGAGTCTCGTCCGGTCAACCCGCTGGATCAGCGAATGATCGTGCTGGGCGCGCTGGAGGCCGTCGACTGGGTGGTTTCTTTTGAAGAAGATACTCCGCAGCGGCTGATTGCCGGAATTCTGCCGGATCTGCTGGTGAAAGGTGGGGACTATAAGCCGGAGCAGATTGCCGGCAGCGAAGAGGTGTGGGCAAACGGCGGCGAGGTGCTGGTGCTCAACTTCGAAGATGGCTGCTCAACGACCAATATCATCAGGAAGATCCAGAAAGATAACAATCAGTAATGTTTTCTCTCTTCACTGGAGCGGCTGCTAATCCGGATCTGGTAAGCGAAAATAAGCGTAACCAGCGATAACGCTGCAAATTCGTACAACAGAGGCCCGCGATCGTCTAATCGTGGGCCTCTTTCTATTTAATGACGGCATAAATGATTTGGCTCAATAAATAGCCATTTCAGGCGCATTTTTCGTACAAAAAAAGTTAAGGTAAGGATAAATACTGAAGTCAGTAAAAAGCATATGACCAATCAGAACACCAACGGCTGAAGGAGTATGCGTATGAAGAATAAAGACATGTATTTAATGAAGAATTTTGATTTTCTGGCCCAGAGTTTCGCCAGAATGAACGCACAAGGTCAGCCCGTCGATCTTCAGGCCATTGTCGGCAATATGGATGAAGAGCATCGTGAATGGTTTTGTCAACGCTATGAACTTTACTGCCAGCAGGCGAATAAAGCCATGACCCCTGAAGCGGAGCTGGAGCACTAATCTACTTACCCTCAACCGATACGACAACGGGCCTGACGGCCCGTTGCTTATTTTTAGAGCTTCTCTTCGGCGTCCGGCGTCGCCGGCGCGTTTAGAGGACGATTTTCCAGCTCGCTCAGACGTTGCTCCAGAAGCGCCAGCTTTTCACGCGTGCGCAGCAGCACCTGCGTCTGCACGTCGAACTCTTCGCGGCTTACCAGGTCCAGGCGAGTTAACTGCGACTGGAGCACCTGACGAATTTTTTTCTCCACGTCTTCCCCCAGATCGCGGAGCCCCTTCGGCATCGATTCATGAACCTGGCGGGCGATTTGTTCAATTTTTTTCGGGTCAATCATGGTGGTTTCCTGCTCTGGTCGGTTATTCGCTCATTGTAGTGCGATCGGCGGTACCTATAAACCATAAATGTTTGAAGCTTATGCATTGCCGACGATAGTCAATAGCGTTATAGTTACTTCGCTTATTCTCAGGGCGGGGCGAAATTCCCCACCGGCGGTAAATCAACCATAGCGTTGAAAGCCCGCGAGCGCTTTCTGTAAATGCAGAAAGGTCAGCAGATCCGGTGTAATTCCGGGGCCGACGGTTAGAGTCCGGATGGGAGAGAGTAACGGCTCAGTCGGGTTTTCGCCCGCTTGCGTTGACTTTTGCCGCTAAACCGGCGCTCCTAAGACTGCCCTGATTCTGGTAACCATACAATTAATGAGGTTTATTTACCATGAATCAGACGCTACTTTCCTCTTTTGGTACCGCTTTTGAACGTGTGGAACGTGCTTTAGATGCACTGCGCGAAGGCCGCGGTGTGATGGTACTTGACGATGAAGACCGTGAAAACGAAGGCGATATGATTTTCGCCGCAGAAACCATGACCGTTGAGCAGATGGCGTTGACCATTCGCCACGGTAGCGGCATTGTCTGCCTGTGCCTGACGGAAGATCGTCGTAAACAGCTCGACCTGCCAATGATGGTAGAGAACAACACCAGCGCCTACGGTACCGGTTTTACCGTCACCATCGAAGCTGCTGAAGGCGTGACTACCGGCGTTTCCGCCGCTGACCGCGTAACGACCGTACGTGCGGCAATTGCCGATGGCGCGAAGCCGTCAGACCTGAACCGTCCTGGCCACGTTTTCCCGCTGCGCGCTCAGCCGGGCGGCGTTCTGACCCGCGGCGGCCACACCGAAGCTACAATCGATCTGGTCACCCTGGCTGGCCTCAAACCGGCGGGCGTACTGTGCGAACTGACTAACGACGACGGCTCTATGGCGCGTGCGCCGCAGTGCATTGAGTTTGCTAAACAGCACAATATGGAAGTAGTCACCATTGAAGATTTAGTGGCTTACCGTCGCGAACACGAGCGTAAAGCCAGCTAATTGCCGCTGGTTGCTGAATAAAGCCCGCCTTATGGTGGGCTTTATTGTTTTTAGCTTTTGTTTAGCCAATCCCTACCGTTTGCAAAACCACCAGGCTTAATCCCATTACCGACATTCCGCACAACACGCCATAGCTCGGGTTGCTTTGCGGATCGAGTTCTTTCGCCAGCGGCATGAGCTCATCAACCGATAGCGCAATCATAATACCGGCAACCGCGGCCATGACCGCGCCCATCATCACCGGAGAGATCACGCTGCCCAGTACCAGCCAGGCCAGCACGCCGCCGAAGATTTCCGCCATCCCGGAAAGCCCTGCCCAGAATACCGCTTTACTCCTGGAACCCGTGGCGGCATAGACCGGCCCTGCTACTGCCAGCCCTTCCGGGATGTTATGCAGCGCGACGGCTAACGCGACCCCCATGCCCAGCTCAAGGTTATTGCTGGCCGTCACAAAAGTGGCAATACCTTCAGGAAAGTTATGTAGGCTAATGCCTAACGTCAGCAATATCGCCGTACGTCGCAGATTTCGCGGGCGGGAGATGCCGGGGTTCATCAGATCTTGCGCATGGGCGTGAGGCAGCATGCGGTCAAGCGCAAAGTAGCCCAGAAGGCCGATGATAAACATGCCGTAGCCGAGCAGCGGCGACATGCCTTCAGTCGCCAGCGCAGCGGGCAGCATCTCCATTAAGGAAATGAGTAGCATGATCCCGGCGGCGAAACCCAGAGAGAAACCCAATAAGCGGTTCGAGGGTTTCTGGCCGAGCACGCCGAATATTGCCCCAATAAAGGTGGCGCTCCCTGCCAGCAGAGTCAAAATGATGGGTGAGGACAACATTCACCTCCTTATGAAAATGATTCTTATTGAGAATATCGCTATTCATAGACGATCGCGAGTGCACGGATTCACTCTTTACCGCCCCTTACATTCAAATTTTCTGACGATCATCATCATGCTTATCTGAGTTTATCCTGAATCAAAAGCGCGTAATGTAAATACATCAACTCTCTCTCAATCAAGGATATCACTATGTCCCGTATCCGCATGCCCGCGCTATTTTTAGGCCATGGCAGCCCGATGAACGTGCTGGAAGATAACATCTATACTCGCGCCTGGCGGCATCTGGGCGAGACTTTACCGCGGCCGAAAGCCATCGTGGTTATCTCCGCTCACTGGTTCACTCGCGGTACGGGAGTGACGGCGATGGAAGCGCCGAAAACGATTCATGATTTTGGCGGTTTTCCACAGGCGCTATACGATATGCATTATCCGGCTCCGGGTTCACCTGAACTGGCTCAGCGCCTGGTTGAGCTGCTGGCGCCGGTGCCGGTGACGCTGGATAAAGAAGCCTGGGGCTTTGACCATGGTTCATGGGGCGTGTTGATTAAAATGTATCCCGACGCCGATATTCCGATGGTGCAGCTAAGTATTGATAGCACGAAACCCGCCGCATGGCATTTCGAAATGGGGCGTAAGCTGGCTCAGCTGCGCGATGAAGGCATTATGCTGGTGGCAAGCGGCAACGTGGTGCATAACCTGCGCACCGCACGCTGGCACGGCGAGAATACGGCCTATCCCTGGGCGGAGTCGTTTAATAACTACGTGAAGGCGAACCTGGCATGGAAAGGCCCCGTGGCGGAACATCCGCTGGTGAATTACCTGACGCATGAAGGCGGATCGTTATCTAACCCAACGGCCGATCACTTCCTGCCGCTGCTGTACGTACTGGGGGCCTGGGACGGCGAGGAGCCGATTACGATCCCGGTAGAAGGAATGGAAATGGGATCCCTGAGCATGCTGTCAGTGGTGATTGGCGCTTGAGAACAGATAAACCCCGGCCGTACGCGATACTGCCGGGGTTAGAGGTTACTCAACGAAAATGTGCGGATAAAAACGCGACAGATCCTGGGTGATCATCGCCCGGTCTTCGCGAATGCCAATACCCGCCGGCTGGTCGTTAATCAGCCAGCTGCCGATGAGCGTGTAGCTGTCGCCAAACTTCGGCAACGGATAGAACTCCTGCACGATGGTGCCTTCTTCACCGTACGGACCTTCTACCGCCTCCAGCACTTTGCCGTTTTCAACAATAGAAATGTTAGCGCCTTCGCGGGAGAAAATGGGCTTGATAACGTACTTGTCCATTTCCGGGTGCGCATCTTCGCTGAAATAAGCGGCCAGCAGGTTCGGATGGTTGGGGAACATCTCCCACAGCAGCGGCAGCAGCGCTTTGTTGGAGATGATGCTCTTCCAGGCCGGCTCCAGCCAGCGCACGCCTGCATCTTCCAGCTTAGTGGAGAACACCTCGCGCAGCATGTATTCCCACGGATAGAGCTTGAACAGATTACCAATCACCTGATCCTGCAGGTCGGTAAACTGGCCTTTTTCACCCAGTCCAATATCTTCGATGTAGAGAAACTCAGTAGCCACGCCCGCTTCTGCGGCGCAGTCCTGTAAATACTGCACGGTGCCACGGTCTTCAACGGTATCGCGGCAGCAGGCCATGTGGAGCAACTGGAAGCCGAACTGCTCGCGAAGCTCGCTGAAGCGATCGATCAGCTTCTCCTGCAGGCTGTTAAACTGATCGCTGCCCGCAGGCAGCTGACCGGCGTTCAGCTGATCTTCCATCCAGATCCACTGGAAGAATGCCGCTTCGTACAGCGAGGTCGGCGTATCGGCATTGTTCTCCAGCAGTTTCGGCTCACCGACGCCGTCCCACGCCAGATCGAGACGCGAATACAGCGAGGGCTGATGGGTTTTCCACGACTGACGCACGAATCCCCAGGTATGTTTGGGGATGCGGAATTTGGTCATTAAATCATCGCTGGCGATGACTTTTTCAACCGCCTGCAGACACATCTGGTGCAGTTCTGCCGTGACGTCTTCGAGCTTCTCAACCTGCGCCAGCGTCAGTTTGTAATAAGCTTCTTCGCTCCAGTACGGCTCGCCGTACATGGTGTGAAAGTTAAAACCATATTCTGTCGCTTTTTCACGCCAGTCCGGGCGCTCGGTAATGCTGATTCTTTCCATGTCGCTTAGCCGCCCATCGAGCGTGATGAAGAGGAGCTCGCCGAGCTGCGCTGCATTGTTGACTGCTTGGCGACCGAGTCGCCAAATCCGCCGCGCGTCACGGTGCTGGTGGTGGCCGGTTTTGGCGCCATTGCGGTTTTCGGCACGTTCATGGTACGGCCCGGCTGCGCTGCGCCGTAGCTCTTACCGCCAGCGTCGGTATATTTACCATAGGCCGGGCTGGCCGGGTTTTTTGAGCTGAACAGCGGCTGCTGAGCGCCCATTCCGCCGCCCATCATCCGGCCCATCATGTAGCCAGCCATCAGCGGCATCCAGAAGCTGCCGCTGCTTTGCGCCTGAGCCTGGTTTTCCGGAGCCATACCGGCCTGAGCCGGCGCCTGCTGGCACTGACCTTCACCGAACTCGGCGACGCAGTCTTCGCGGGAGGCGTATTTAGGGGCTGTACGTTCCGCTTCTTTAAGCGCGTTATTGTAGGCAGTGGTGCACTCTGCGGCTTTGCTCGGGTTGGCGGCAGAGCAGTCATCGGCGTTTTGATAAAGAGAAACCGTTTCATCGCTTTGTTCACAACCGGCGAGCATAAACACGGCCGTAACGGCAAGCGCAACGGGAGTTAAATGGCGCGCGCTCCAGCTTTTGCGAAAGGAGGCGTGATTAATATTTTTTGTCCGTTTCATGATTGTCTTCCTGGACCCAGTGGTATGCGTTTTGTTAACGCTCAGGATAGAGGATGAGTGGTGGAAAATGAAGCGAATAGGGGCGGAAAGCGGGAGATCTTTACGTTGCCTTACGTTTAACGCTTCGCTTACCCGTGTGGGTAAGCGAAGCGCGGACGACGCAAGCGGACTACTGGCGGAACGGGTTGCTGCCGCTGGTGCTGCGTGCTGATGCTGGTTTTGCCGCGGCGGTGTTGCTGTAGCCGTCGGCGCTGGCATCCTGCTGAGGATTTTCCGGCGCGACGCTATCCGGTGAAGTCGGAATAGACTTGCCCAGCGTATTGTTCAGCGCAACCAGATCCTGCTCGTTCAGCGTACCGAGTGCGGATTTGATGTTCAGCTCGTTAATCAGGTAGTTATAACGCGCGTTGGACAGTTGCTGTTTTGCGTTATACAGCGTAGTGGTCGCGTCCAGGACATCGACGATGGTACGCGTACCTACCGAATAACCCGCTTCCATAGCATCCAGGGAACTTTGCGCGGAAACCACGGCCTGTTTGTAGGCATTAATGCTGCTGATAGACGCGTTCACGTTGTTAAAAGATGAACGAACGGTCTGCACCACGCTACGGTGGGCGCTTTCCAGCTGTTCGCTGGCGCCGACAAAGTTGTACTGCGCCTGTTTAACCTGAGAGTTCACCATTCCGCCCTGATACAACGGCAGGGAGAAGCTAAGGCCGATTTTGTTCTGCCCTACGTCAGCGTCCTGTGAAATGCTCTTAGAGCCGCTGTAGCGGTTATTAGATACTCCGCTGGATGCGTTCAAATTCAGGGTCGGCAGATGCCCATCCTGCGCCTGGCGAATCTGCTCGCGCGCCAGATCCTGGCTCAGACGCGCCTGCAGCAGCGACAGGTTACGGCTTTCCGCTTCTTTCAGCAGCGCGTTAACGGCTGACGGTTTGTTGGTTTTAAAACCATCCACGTTGAGCGACGCCAGTTCTGGATAGTAGTTGCCGGTCACCTGGCGCAGTTCTTCGACGGCGTTATCGAGATCGTTGCGCGCGGTCACTTCGTTCGCCAGCACAGCATCGTACTGCGAGCGGGCGTTTTGTACGTCAGTGATGGCAACCAGGCCAACGTTAAAGCGCTGGGTGGTCTGATCTAACTGACGATAAATCGCCTGTTTCTGCGCTTCGGTATAGGAGAGCGTATCGATCGCGGCCAGCACTTTAAAATAGGCGGTTGCGGTATTGAGGATCAGCGTTTGCTGGTCCGTCTGGTAGGTGACGTCCTGAATACCGGCTTGTTTTTCCTGCAGCGTCAGCGCGCGCCACTTCGACATATCGAACAGGACCTGCGTGAGCTGTAGCGAGCCGCTGGTAACGTTAGAGTTCTGGTCTTTATAATCACGGAAGCCGCTGGTATAGGTATAGTCCGCACCCAGACCGAGCTGCGGCAGTAATGGGCTACGCGCTTCGTTGATCTTCTCGAATGCGGCATCACGATCGGCTGCTGATTTACGCAGATCAGGGTTACTGATACGCGCCTGCTGATAAACCTGCAGCAGGTTTTCTGCCTGGCTCATGGCGCTGAAGCCAGTCAGGCCCAGGCCGATAAGGATGGGAAAGAGTTTCTTCATTTGCATTCCTTGTTGTGAAGCATTTAGCGCTACTCAAATTCTAAAAATAATCGCTGATTGTATAGAGTCTGTTACCGTAAAAAGTTGGCGTTATGTGCCATGGGGCGGTAATTTGCACCAATCTAACATACGCGCCATAAAACGGTAGCCACACCGTCTATAAATTCATAACTTCATATTCTACAGGATATCGAAATGAGTAATGTCAATCAGCAGGAGATTACCTTCTCTAAAAACGATGTAGAAATTATTGCACGCGAAACGCTCTATCGTGGTTTTTTTTCGCTCGATTTATATCGTTTCCGCCACCGCCTGTTTAACGGTGAGATGAGCGGCGAGGTGACCCGCGAAATTTTTGAGCGCGGTCACGCAGCAGTCTTGCTACCCTTTGACCCGGTGCGTGATGAAGTGGTGCTCGTCGAGCAGATCCGTATTGCGGCGTATGATACCAGTGAGAGCCCGTGGCTGCTCGAAATGGTCGCCGGCATGATTGAAGAAGGCGAGTCGCCTGAAGATGTCGCCCGCCGTGAGGCGGTAGAAGAAGCCGGGCTTAATGTCGGCCGTATTAAGCCGGTCCTGAGTTACCTGGCCAGCCCCGGCGGCACCAGCGAAAGGCTGTCTATTATGGTGGGTGAAGTCGATGCAACGACGGCAAAGGGGATTCACGGACTGGCCGATGAAAATGAGGATATTCGTGTCCATGTGGTAAGCCGGGAACAGGCTTATCGGTGGGTAGAAGAGGGGAAAATCGACAACGCAGCCTCTGTCATTGCGCTGCAATGGCTGCAACTGCATTATCACAATTTACGAAACGAGTGGACAAAATGAAGCGTTATACACCTGACTTCCCTGAAATGATGCGCCTGTGTGAAACCAATTTTGCTCAGCTGCGCCGCCTGTTGCCGCGAACGGATGCAGCGGGAGAAAAGGTGAGTTACCAGGTGGGCAATGCGCAATACCGATTAACGATCGTCGAATCGACCCGCTACACTACCTTAGTGGCGATTGAACAGACTCTGCCAGCGGTAAGCTACTGGAGTCTGCCGTCAATGACGGTACGGCTCTATCACGATGCAATGGTCGCTGAAGTGTGTTCAAGCCAGCAGATCTTTCGCTTCAAAGCGCGGTATGATTATCCTAATAAAAAGTTGCATCAACGCGACGAAAAGCATCAAATTAATCAGTTTCTGGCCGATTGGCTGCGATACTGTTTAGCACATGGAGCGATGGCGATTCCGGTTTGTTAGCGTCGTGAAACCTAAGGACACCATTTGGAAAGCCTGTTAAACCTACCTTTGGCTGGTGAGGCCAGAGTCAGGATATTACAAATTACTGATACTCACCTGTTTGCTGAAAAACACGAAACGCTGTTAGGTATCAATACCTGGGAAAGCTATCAGGCTGTACTGGATGCTATCCACGCCTCTCAGCGAGAATGCGACCTGATTGTTGCCACAGGCGATCTGGCGCAAGATCACTCCGCCGCGGCCTATCAGCATTTTGCTGAAGGCATCGCGAGTTTTGCTGCACCCTGCGTCTGGCTACCGGGCAATCATGATTTTCAACCGGCGATGTACAGCACGCTGCAGGAATCAGGCATCTCCCCCGCTAAACGCGTATTGCTGGGCGACCACTGGCAAATATTGCTGATGGACAGCCAGGTGTTCGGTGTGCCGCACGGCGAGCTGAGCGATTTCCAGTTGGAGTGGCTTGAGCAGAAGCTGACGGAGGTTCCTGAGCGTTACACGCTGCTGCTGTTACACCATCATCCTCTGCCGTCAGGCTGTAGCTGGCTGGATCAGCATAGCCTGCGCAATGCCGGGGCGCTTGATTGCGCGCTGGCTGCTTTTCCTCGCGTTAAGCATCTGCTGTGCGGTCATATTCACCAGGAGCTGGACCTTGACTGGAACGGGCGGCGAATGATGGCCACGCCATCCACCTGCGTGCAGTTTAAGCCGCACTGCGCTAACTTCACGCTCGATACCGTCTCCCCAGGCTGGCGCTGGCTGGAACTGCATCCTGACGGCACCTTGACCACTGAAGTTTGCCGCCTTGAAGGCGTGAAATTTCACCCGGATATCGCTTCAGAAGGATACTGATGTCTACGCTTCTCTACCTGCATGGTTTTAACAGCTCACCGCGGTCGGCAAAAGCGACTGCGCTGAATGAGTGGCTGGCGCGGACTTATCCCCACATCTCTATGGTGATACCTGAGCTCCCGGTTTATCCTGCGCAAGCGGCGGAATATCTGGAGGCCCTCGTGCTGGAACACGGCGGCGAACCGCTGGGCGTTGTCGGCTCCTCGCTGGGGGGATATTATGCGACCTGGCTATCGCAGTGTTTTATGCTGCCCGCGGTGGTAGTGAACCCTGCGGTGCGCCCGTTCGAGCTGCTGAACAATTTCCTGGGCCCCAATGAGAATCCATACACGGGGCAGCAATATGTGCTAGAGTCACGCCATATTTACGATCTCAAAGTCATGCAAATTGACCCGCTGGAAGCGCCGGATTTAATCTGGTTATTACAGCAAACGGGCGATGAAGTGCTTGATTACCGCCAGGCCGTTGATTTTTTCGCCTCCTGCCGACAAACGGTAGAGGAGGGCGGTAATCACGCATTTGTTGGCTTTGAAGATCATTTCACTCAGATTATCGATTTTCTGGGCCTGCGCTAAGCGGTTCGGAACGACCTACGAATACACACCATGACGCAATCTTCATATAACGCTGATGCCATTGAGGTACTCACCGGGCTAGAGCCGGTTCGCCGCCGTCCGGGAATGTACACGGATACCACACGACCAAACCATCTTGGTCAGGAAGTTATTGATAACAGCGTGGATGAGGCTCTGGCCGGTCACGCGAAACGCGTGGAGGTCATTCTCCATGCCGATCAGTCGCTGGAAGTTATCGACGATGGACGCGGAATGCCGGTGGATATCCACCCTGAAGAGGGGGTGCCGGCAGTTGAACTGATTCTTTGCCGCCTGCACGCGGGAGGGAAGTTCTCCAATAAGAACTACCAGTTCTCCGGCGGCCTGCACGGCGTCGGGATTTCAGTGGTCAACGCCTTATCGAAACGCGTTGAAGTGAACGTGCGCCGCGACGGTCAGGTCTATAGCATCGCCTTTGAAAACGGCGACAAAGTGGAAGATCTCCACGTGACCGGCACCTGCGGTAAGCGCAATACCGGGACCAGCGTTCATTTCTGGCCGGATGAAAGCTTTTTTGATAGCCCACGTTTTTCCGTCTCGCGCCTTTCGCATTTGTTAAAAGCCAAGGCCGTTCTTTGCCCGGGCGTAGAGATTGTTTTCCGCGATCTGGTCAACGACAGCGAGCAGCGCTGGTGCTACGCTGATGGCCTGACCGACTATCTTAGCGAAGCGGTTAACGGCCTGCCTCTGCTGCCGGAAAAACCGTTCGTCGGCACCTTCTCTGGCGATACCGAAGCGGTCGACTGGGCGCTGCTGTGGCTGCCGGAAGGCGGCGAGCTGCTGACCGAAAGCTACGTCAACCTGATTCCTACCATGCAGGGCGGAACCCACGTTAACGGCCTGCGCCAGGGCTTACTGGACGCCATGCGCGAGTTTTGCGAATACCGAAACATCCTGCCGCGCGGCGTGAAGCTGTCGGCGGAAGATATCTGGGAGCGCTGCGCCTACGTACTCTCCGTGAAGATGCAGGATCCGCAGTTTGCCGGGCAAACCAAAGAGCGCCTCTCTTCACGCCAGTGCGCCGCGTTTGTTTCCGGAGTCGTCAAAGATGCCTTCAGCCTGTGGCTAAACCAGAACGTCCAGTCGGCAGAGCTGCTGGCGGAAATGGCGATCTCCAGCGCCCAGCGTCGCCTGCGCGCGGCGAAAAAAGTGGTGCGCAAAAAGCTAACCAGCGGTCCGGCGCTGCCCGGCAAGCTGGCGGACTGCACCGCCCAGGATTTGAACCGAACCGAACTGTTCCTTGTGGAAGGGGATTCGGCGGGCGGTTCTGCCAAGCAGGCGCGCGATCGCGAATATCAGGCGATCATGCCGCTGAAAGGTAAAATCCTTAACACCTGGGAAGTCTCTTCCGATGAAGTACTGGCTTCACAGGAAGTGCATGACATTTCTGTCGCCATCGGTATCGACCCGGATAGCGACGACCTGAGCCAGCTGCGCTACGGCAAGATTTGTATTCTGGCGGATGCCGACTCCGACGGTCTGCACATTGCAACCCTGCTGTGCGCGCTGTTCGTCAGACACTTCCGTAATCTGGTTAAACACGGCCATGTTTACGTGGCGCTGCCGCCGCTATACCGTATCGACCTCGGTAAAGAGGTGTATTACGCGCTGACGGAAGAAGAGAAAACCGGCGTGCTGGAACAGCTTAAGCGGAAGAAGGGTAAGCCAAACGTACAGCGCTTTAAAGGGCTGGGCGAGATGAACCCGATGCAGCTGCGTGAGACGACGCTGGATCCGAATACCCGCCGTCTGGTGCAGCTGATTATCAACGATGAGGACGAACAGCAGACGACTGCCATGATGGACATGCTGTTAGCGAAGAAGCGTTCTGAAGATCGGCGTAACTGGCTACAAGAGAAGGGCGATCTGGCTGAGCTGGACGGGTAATAAAAAAATCGGCCAGGGAACTGGCCGATTTATTTTGTGCGCTTAAATACCGGATTCCAGAATACGGATATTCATCTCCAGCACGTCGCCTTTAACGGCTTCACCGTAGGCTTTCATGTGCGGAGTCTGCAGGTGCGCTTCAAGATGGGCGACGCTTTCCCACTGCTCGACCATGACAATGGAGTCCGGCGAGGTGGTCTGAAAACTGACGCCAGCGGCGTGATCCACCAGCGGCGCATAGCCGTGACAGCCCTCTTCCTGGAGAACGGTCGGGGTAATTTTTGCGAACTGATCCAGCACCGCCTGACGATGGTGTTGCCCCGGACGAGTGCGAATTTCAGCAATCACTGTCAACATGGTTAACTCAACTCCTTCTGTGTATTCTCATCATACTTCAAGCCGCCGCCAGAGTAGCCGCGCTTGTCGTCTTTTCATAACTCAGTACAGTTAACCAAAAATTTCCGCCAGATGCTTGCGATATTCTGCCGTATAACGCGGAACATCGGGCATTTTGATCACATCGTTGGCGATGAAGGTCGGCAGGGCGCTCATCCCAAGGAACTGGTTAGCCTTATGGAACGGCAGGTAAACGCCGTCGACGCCGACGCCGTGGAAAAACTGATCTTTCTCGGTGAAGGCTTCCATCGGCGCATTCCAGGTCAGGGACAGCATATATTTTTTGCCCTGAATCAGGCCGCCGGAACCATATTTCTTACTGGCATCGGAGCGGGTGCGGCCATCGCTGGCGTACAGCGCTCCGTGACCTTCGGTAAAGACGTCGTCGATGTACTTTTTCACCGTCCAGGGCGCACCCATCCACCAGCCCGGCATCTGCCAGATAACCACGTCAGCCCAGAGAAAATTCTGCACCTCTTCTTTAACATCGTATTCGCTCTCGGCGCGGACGACCTTAACATCATGCCCGGCGTCGCGCAGATAACCATCCGCGACCTCGGTCAGGGTGTCGTTCAGCTGGCCGTTAGAGTGGGCGAATTTTTTCGCACCGTTGATAATCAGAATGTTGCTCATTTTTTATCCTCAACCTTTCAATTTTGTGAGTCATGTTACCCCGTCGGGCAGAGCGGTAAAATGAGCAAAATGTGCAAAGTCTTTTGCTTTTTTAGCAATAATAGCGCTACCAGCGAATGCGCGCTTCGAATCCGCCGTCCCGGGCGTTGCCGAAACTGGCCGTCATTCCGTGCAGCGCGGCGATACGTTTGACGATGGATAACCCAAGACCGCTGCCGGGTTGTTCCTGTCCCGGCGGGCGATAAAAGCGCTCGCCGATACGCGCCAGGGCTTCGGCGCTAATGCCCTGGCCGTTATCGCGCACGCGAAATTCACCAGCTTCAAGCGTGATATCGACCTGGCTTCCGGCGGCGCTATAGCGTACGGCGTTATCTAAAAGATTGCGCACCAGCAGGCTTAACAGCAGCGGCTGGCCGGTGCGTGCGACGTTATCCGCATTCAGATGCAGACGCAGCTCAACGCCGGCCTGCTGAGCGGGGTGGTACATCTCCATCACCGCCGACTGCAGCAGGTCGTCCAGGGCGACGCGCTGGATATCGTCCAGCTGCGCCAGCGAATCCAGGCGCGACAAAGTCAGAAGCTGATCGACCAGGCGGGTTGCGCGATCGATACCCTGGTGAAGCTGCGCCAGCGCTTTATCCAGCCCCTGCGGATCGTCCTTCGAAAGCTGGGCTACTTCAGTTTGCACCTTCAGCGCCGCCAGCGGACTGCGCAGTTCGTGGGCCGCATCGGATGTAAAGCGACGCTCGCGGATCATGGCATCATGCGTGCGGATAAACAGCTGATTTAGCGCGTCGACCAGCGGGCGAACTTCATTGGGCACGTTTTTATTATTCAGCGTTTCGGCGGAATCCGGCGCCCGAGCGCGCAGCGTGTTGGCCAGCTTTTTCAGCGGCGCCAGTTCCCGGCTTAACAGCACGATGAGTAGCAAAAACATAAGCGGCAGCGCAATCAGCCAGGGCGTGAGCTGGCTGGTGACGATATCCAGCGCCATCTCGCGACGGTAATCCCACTCCTGGCCGACAACGATACGATGGCGGCCGTCGCGGGTGGTGAGCCACAGAAAACGCCACTCGTCGTCATCGCCGCGCAGATAGCCGTCGCTGAATCCCTCCCGATTGCGGCCCCACGGGATATCCTGGCCATTCTCGCCATCGTTAAGCACCATCTTGCCATCGGTGGTAAAGATAGCGAAAGCCAGCGCGTCGTCGTCGAGATGACCGTGCTTGACCTTCTTCTTCTCTCGCACCTGCGAAGAGAGAGTGTGAAGCTCGTCAAAATTCATTGCGCTAAGGCGGCGGGCGAATAGCAGCTGCTGGGTATCGAAGAGCTTATCCAGCTTATCGGTCGTTTGTTGCCAGGCCACAAAGCTGGCGATGCCCCATGCGGCGCTGGTCAGCAGCAGGAAAAGGAGCGTCAGGCGAACGCGCAGGCTCAGTTTGCCCAGTCGTTTCATGCGTCCCCCAGGGTGTAGCCGATACCGTGAACGGTGCGAATGAAACCGCTGCCGAGTTTACGGCGTAGATGGTGGACGTGCACCTCTATCGCATTGCTGGAAACGTCGTCATCCCAGCTGTAGAGTTTTTCTTCGATCAGCTTACGCGGCAGCACGCGTCCGGCGTTACGCATCATCAGCTCCAGCAGAGCAAACTCCTTTGGCTTGAGCGCCAGGCTTTCGCCGTTCAGGGTGGCCGTGAGCCGGCCCGGGTCGAGAACCACGCTGCCGTGCCGCAGCTCGCTGCTGCTCTGGCCGTGGGCGCGGCGCATCAGCGCTTCCAGACGGGCGGCGACTTCAATCAGCGCAAAGGGTTTGCATAGATAGTCATCGGCGCCGAGCCGAAGCCCTTCAACCCGCTGGCTTAGCGCGTCGCGGGCGGTAAGGATCAGTACCGGTTCATGGCGGCCTTTGTCGCGCCATTCGCGCAGGATATCCAGCCCATCAATGCCGGGAAGGGTCAGGTCCAGAATAATGGCGTCATAGGGGGCGTTGTACAATGCGGCTTTTCCTTCCTCACCGCGGGTAAACCAGTCGACGCTGAATCCCATTTTTGTCAGCCCTGCCTTGAGGCCGTCACCGATCAGTTTATCGTCTTCCACCAATAAAATGCGCATTCTCCTGCTCCTGTATCCCTCGGCTATTCCAGCAGTAAAGCGCGTTGCGGCGCGCCCTGTACAGGAATAAAATTTATTTTTTCCGCTTAAGAAGTTGTTAAGTTTTGCCCGGTGTAATAGTGACGATATAAACACAAAGGGAGAACACATCATGAAGAAAATCGCCGCAATGACCGCCATCATCGCTTTAGTTTCCATGCCGGTACTGGCTGCTGAACAGGGCGGATTTTCCGGCCCTGGCTCCACGCAAACCAGCCAGACAACCTCGCAAAATGGCGGGTTTATTGGCCCGAACGGGAGCGTAACGACGGTTGCGAATGCGAAAAGCCTGCGTGACGATACCTGGGTGACCCTGCGCGGTAAAATCGTGGAGCGTATTTCCGATGATCTGTATAAATTCCAGGACAGCTCCGGCACCGTCAACGTCGATATCGATCACAAGCGCTGGAACGGCGTGACCGTTACCCCGCAGGATACGGTAGAGATCCAGGGCGAAGTCGATAAAGACTGGAACTCAGTGGAGATCGATGTAAAGCAGATTCGTAAAATCACCCCCTAATTTGCGAATCGCCTTCAGCCATAACTGAAGGATGCTCACGGAATTCCTCAACCGGCCTAACGCCCTGTGACTCAGGGCGTCAGATAGGGTATTATCGCCGGTAGTTTTGCCGTCCGAACGGCCGGTACGCAGATTGAGGATTCACGATTAATGAGCGATATGGCAGAGCGCCTTGCGCTGCATGAATTTACGGAAAACGCCTACCTTAACTACTCCATGTACGTCATCATGGACAGGGCGCTGCCGTTTATTGGCGATGGCCTGAAGCCGGTCCAGCGTCGCATCGTCTATGCGATGTCTGAACTGGGTCTGAACGCCAGCGCGAAGTTCAAAAAGTCCGCCCGCACCGTCGGTGACGTGCTGGGTAAATACCATCCCCACGGCGACAGCGCGTGCTATGAAGCCATGGTGCTGATGGCTCAGCCCTTCTCCTACCGCTATCCGCTGGTTGACGGTCAGGGAAACTGGGGGGCGCCGGACGATCCTAAATCCTTCGCCGCAATGCGTTATACCGAATCCCGTTTGTCGAAGTATGCTGAACTGCTGCTGAGCGAACTGGGGCAAGGCACCGTTGACTGGGTACCAAACTTCGACGGCACTTTGCAGGAGCCGAAGATGCTGCCTGCGCGCCTGCCCAATATTCTGCTAAACGGTACTACCGGCATTGCCGTTGGGATGGCGACGGACATTCCGCCGCACAACCTGCGTGAAGTGGCCCGGGCGGCCATTACCCTGATTGAAAAGCCGCAAACTTCGCTGGATGACCTGCTGGATATCGTGCAGGGGCCGGATTACCCGACCGAAGCGGAAATCATTACCCCCCGTGCCGAAATCCGCAAAATCTACCAGAATGGCCGCGGTTCGGTGCGGATGCGCGCGGTATGGGCCAAAGAAGACGGCGCGGTGGTGATTAGCGCGCTGCCGCATCAGGTTTCCGGCGCCCGCGTGCTCGAGCAGATCGCCGCCCAGATGCGCAACAAAAAGCTGCCGATGGTGGATGATCTGCGCGACGAGTCGGATCACGAAAACCCGACTCGCCTGGTGATCGTCCCGCGCTCTAACCGCGTCGATATGGAGCAGGTGATGAACCACCTGTTCGCGACGACCGACCTGGAAAAGAGCTATCGTATCAACCTGAATATGATCGGGCTCGATAACCGTCCAGCGGTTAAAAACCTGCTGGAAATCCTCTCGGAATGGCTGACCTTCCGTCGCGATACCGTGCGCCGTCGTCTCAGCTACCGTCTGGAAAAGGTCCTCAAGCGCCTGCATATTCTTGAAGGTTTGCTGGTGGCGTTCCTGAATATTGATGAAGTTATCGAGATCATTCGTCACGAAGATGAGCCGAAACCGGCGCTGATGTCACGCTTCGGCCTCAGCGAGACCCAGGCGGAAGCGATTCTGGAGTTAAAACTGCGCCATCTCGCCAAACTGGAAGAGATGAAGATTCGCGGCGAGCAGAACGAGCTGGAAAAAGAGCGCGACAACCTGCAGGCCATCCTGGCCTCTGAACGCAAGATGAATAACCTGCTGAAGAAAGAGCTGCAGGCCGACGCCGACGCCTTTGGCGACGATCGCCGTTCGCCGCTGCGCGAGCGCGAAGAAGCCAAGGCGATGAGCGAGCACGATATGCTGCCGTCTGAGCCGGTGACTATCGTTCTGTCGCAGAGCGGCTGGGTACGCAGCGCCAAAGGTCACGATATTGACGCGCCGGGGCTGAACTATAAAGCGGGCGACAGTTTTAAATCGGCCGTGAAAGGGAAGAGCAATCAGCCGGTGGTCTTTATTGACACTACCGGGCGCAGCTACGCGATTGACCCGATTACCCTGCCGTCCGCGCGCGGTCAGGGCGAGCCGCTCACCGGTAAGCTGACGCTGCCTCCGGGGGCGACGGTTGAACATATGCTGATGGAAGCCGATGATCAAAAACTGCTGCTGGCTTCCGACGCAGGCTACGGATTTATCTGTACTTTCAACGATCTGGTGGCGCGCAACCGCGCCGGTAAGACGCTGATTAGCCTTCCGGATAACGCGCACGTGATGCCGCCGCTGGTAATAGAGGACGAATCTGACATGCTGCTGGCCATTACCGCTGCCGGCCGCATGCTGATGTTCCCGGTCAGTGACTTGCCGCAGCTGTCGAAAGGTAAGGGCAACAAGATTATTAATATTCCGTCGGCGGAAGCGGCTGCGGGCCAGGATGGCCTGGCGCATCTGTTTGTCCTGCCGCCGCAAAGTACGCTGACGATTCATGTCGGTAAGCGGAAAATTAAACTCCGTCCGGAAGAGCTGCAAAAAGTGACCGGCGAGCGCGGCCGCCGCGGCTCTCTGATGCGCGGATTGCAGAAAATCGATCGGATAGAGATTGATTCTCCGCGTCGCGCCTCTGCGGGCGGTAGCGAAGAGTAAGATGCACCTCCCTCGCGGTGAGGCGGGGGAGGTGAATATTTACCGCAAAAACGTTGTTTATTCAGGCATTGCGATTAACAATGTGCTCCCAGGGAACCTGTGCCCGGCCTGAATTGCGCTATGGCGTCAATCATTTGCTAAACAGCGAGTATAATTCTAAGCGGTTTGGGTTTTAGAGGTAGCTATGCTATTTATTTTTCGACTAATTATCGTTGTCATTTACTGTATTCTGGTGTGCATCTTCGGCTGTATCTATTGTCTGTTCAGTCCGCGTAATCCTAAGCACGTCGCCACCTTCGGTCACCTTTTTGGCAAGCTGTCGCCGGTCTTCGGTCTGAAGGTTGAACTCCGCAAGCCTGACGATGCCGAAAGCTACGGCAACGCTATCTATATCGCTAACCACCAGAATAACTATGATATGGTGACGGCATCGAATATCGTACAGCCGCCGACCGTTACGGTAGGTAAAAAAAGCCTGGCGTGGATCCCTTTTTTCGGCCAGCTCTATTGGTTGACGGGGAATCTACTGATTGACCGCAATAACCGGACAAAAGCGCACGGCACCATTGCAGAAGTCGTGAACGCATTTAAAAAGCGCAAAATCTCTTTTTGGATGTTTCCGGAAGGGACTCGCAGCCGCGGTCGCGGTTTGCTGCCTTTTAAAACCGGTGCCTTTCATGCGGCTATCGCGGCGGGCGTACCCATTATTCCGGTATGCGTGTCTAATACTTCGAATAAAATTAAGCTCAATCGCCTGAATAACGGTCTGGTGATTGTCGAAATGCTGCCGCCGGTCGACACCAGCCAGTACGGGAAAGAGGGCGTACGCGCGCTGGCGACGCACTGTCGCGAGCTGATGTCCGCGAAAATTGCCGAGCTGGATAAAGAAGTTGCCGAACGCGAAGCGGCCGGCAAGAAATAACACCGGAAACGCCGCAAACGGCGCGCGTATTGCTGGCGGGAAACGAATTCCCTTATTCATTAGTCAGTGTCTCATGGAGTTAATATGTCACTCAGTCGGCGTCAGTTCATTAAGGCTACAGGCGTAGCGCTGTGCGCAGGCGCCGCGCCGCTGAAGGCACAGGCTGCTGGTCAGCAGCCCGCGCTGCCGATTCCTCCTTTGCTTGAGTCCCGCCGCGGGCAGCCGCTATTTTTGACGCTACAGCGTGCGCACTGGTCGTTTACGCCGGGCACCCGCGCATCGGTGTGGGGGATTAACGGCCGCTACATGGGGCCAACCATCCGCGTCTGGAACGGCGACGATGTGAAGCTGATCTACAGCAACCGCCTGACGGAAAACGTCGCGATGACGATACGCGGTCTGCAGGTTCCCGGTCCGCTGATTGGCGGCGCGGCGCGTATGATGTCCGCCAACGCCGACTGGGCTCCGGTGCTGCCGATCCGCCAAAGCGCGGCGACGCTGTGGTATCAGGCCAACACGCCAAACCATATGGCGAAACAGGTTTATAACGGTCTTGCCGGGATGTGGCTGGTAGAAGATGAGGTTAGCAAGAATTTGCCGATCCCTAACCACTACGGTGTGGATGATTTCCCGGTGATTATTCAGGACAAGCGCCTGGATAACTTCGGTACGCCTGAATATAGCGAACCCGGCAGCGGCGGCTTCGTTGGCGATACGCTGCTGGTGAACGGCGTGCAGGGGCCTTTTGTTGAAGTGTCGCGCGGCTGGGTGCGCCTGCGTCTGCTGAATGCGTCTAACTCCCGGCGCTACCAGCTGCAGATGAGCGATGGTCGGTTGCTGCACGTCATCTCCGGTGACCAGGGGCTGCTTCCGGCGCCGGTTTCGCTAAAGCAGCTGTCGTTGGCTCCGGGCGAACGGCGCGAAATCCTGGTCGACATGACCAACGGCGATGAGGTGTCGATAACCTGCGGGGAAGCGGCGAGTATCGTCGATCGTATTCGCGGTTTCTTCGAACCGTCGAGCATCCTGATTTCAACGCTGATTCTGACTTTGCGCCCGACGGGCCTGCTGCCGCTGGTGACCGATAGCCTGCCTGTGCGCTTGCTGCCTACGGAAATGCTGGCCGGCGCGCCGATCCGCAGCCGCGATATTACGCTTGGCGACGATCCGGGAATCAACGGCCAGCTGTGGGATCCGCAGCGTATTGATATTACGGCGCAGCAGGGAACCTGGGAGCGCTGGACGGTGCGCGCCGACCGGCCGCAGTCGTTCCATATTGAAGGCGTCATGTTCCAGGTGCGTAATGTGAACGGTTCTGCGCCGTTCCCGGAAGACCGCGGCTGGAAGGATACCGTCTGGATCGACGGGCAGGTTGAGCTGTTGGTCTATTACAACCAGCCCTCCTGGCCGCACTTTCCGTTCCAGTACTTAAGCCAGACGCTGGAGCTTGCCGACCGCGGCTCCATTGGCCAGATTCTGGTGAATCCGGCGCCGTAATTTATTTTGTCCCGGCCTGCTGCTGGCCGGGATTGGAAAAACCTCCTTCATTTCTCCCATCGTTCCGGCTTATAATCGCCGCCCTTTTGATTATTTTTTTATCATTTTCCCCGGAAGCAATATGAGCGCAATATCCCTGATCCAACCGGATCGTGACCTTTTCTCCTGGCCGCAGTACTGGGCCGCCTGTTTTGGCCCCGCGCCTTTTCTGCCAATGTCGCGAGAAGAGATGGATCAACTTGGCTGGGATAGCTGCGACATCATCCTGGTGACCGGCGATGCTTATGTCGATCACCCGAGCTTCGGGATGGCGATTTGCGGACGCATGCTGGAATCCCAGGGATTCCGCGTGGGGATTATTTCCCAGCCGGACTGGAACAACAAAGATGACTTTATGCGTCTGGGTAAACCGAACCTGTTCTTCGGCGTGACCGCCGGTAACATGGACTCGATGATCAACCGCTACACTGCCGACCGTAAGCTGCGCCATGACGATGCCTACACGGCGGGTAACGTGGCCGGTAAACGCCCGGATCGCGCTACGCTGGTCTACACTCAGCGCTGCAAAGAGGCGTGGAAAGATGTCCCGGTGATCCTCGGGGGCATCGAAGCCAGCCTGCGCCGTACCGCGCACTATGACTACTGGTCCGATACCGTGCGCCGTTCGGTGCTTGTGGACTCTAAGGCCGATATGCTGATGTTCGGCAACGGCGAGCGTCCGCTGGTGGAAGTGGCGCACCGTCTGGCCGCCGGCGAGCCTATCGGGCAAATTCGCGATGTACGCAACACCGCCATCATGGTGAAGGAAGCGCTGCCTGGCTGGAGCGGGGTGGACTCCACGCGTCTGGACACGCCGGGGAAAATCGACCCGATCCCGCATCCGTATGGTGAAGATCTACCGTGCGCGGATAACAAAACCGTCGCGCCGCCAAAACAGGAAGCGAAGCGCGTTACCGTCCAGCCGCCGCGTCCGAAACCGTGGGAGAAGACCTACGTTCTGCTGCCCTCGTTTGAGAAAGTAAAAGGCGATAAAGTTCTCTACGCGCATGCCTCGCGCATTTTGCACCATGAAACTAACCCCGGCTGCGCCCGGGCGCTGATGCAGAAGCACGGCGAGCGCTATATCTGGATTAACCCGCCCGCCATTCCGCTCTCAACCGAAGAGATGGATAGCGTGTTTGCGCTGCCCTATAAGCGCGTTCCGCATCCTTCTTACGGCGATGCCCGCATTCCGGCCTATGAGATGATTCGCTTCTCCATTAACATCATGCGCGGCTGTTTTGGCGGCTGTTCGTTCTGCTCGATTACCGAGCATGAAGGTCGGATCATTCAGAGCCGTTCCGAAGATTCGATCATCAATGAAATCGAAGCGATTCGCGATACGGTGCCCGGCTTTACCGGTATTATTTCCGATCTTGGCGGCCCGACGGCCAACATGTATATGCTGCGCTGCAAGTCGCCGCGCGCCGAGCAGACCTGCCGCCGCCTGTCATGCGTTTATCCAGATATCTGCCCGCATATGGACACCAACCATGAGCCGACGATAAACCTTTACCGTCGCGCCCGCGATCTTAAAGGCATCAAAAAGATCCTCATCGCATCCGGCGTTCGTTACGACATTGCGGTTGAAGATCCGCGCTACATCAAAGAGCTGGCCACCCACCACGTCGGCGGTTATCTGAAGATTGCTCCTGAACATACCGAAGAGGGGCCACTGTCGAAGATGATGAAGCCGGGTATGGGCAGCTACGATCGCTTTAAGCAGTTGTTCGATACTTATTCGAAGCAGGCGGGTAAAGAGCAGTATCTGATTCCATACTTTATTTCCGCCCACCCGGGGACGCGAGATGAAGATATGGTGAATCTCGCGCTGTGGCTGAAGCAGCATCGTTTCCGCCTGGATCAGGTGCAGAACTTCTATCCGTCGCCGCTGGCGAACTCGACCACCATGTATTACACCGGCAAGAACCCGCTGGGTAAGATTGGCTATAAGAGTGAGGATGTGGTGGTGCCGAAGGGCGACAAACAGCGCCGCCTGCACAAGGCGCTGCTGCGCTATCACGATCCGGCCAACTGGCCGCTGATCCGTCAGGCGCTGGAAACAATGGGTAAAAAGCACCTGATCGGCAGCCGTCGCGATTGCCTGGTACCGGCGCCGACGCTGGAAGAAATGCGCGAGGCGCGTCGCCAGAACCGCCATACCCGACCGGCGCTGACGAAGCATACGCCGATTGTGCACCAGCGTTCGAACGGCGGGGCGACGGCGAAGAAGCCCGTAAAACGCGGCAAGGTTGCCGGTCGTTAAGCCTGCAGTATTGCCCGGTGGTGCCTCGCTGACCGGACCTGATCATCCCGGGCCCGGTCAGCCGCTTGCCAAACGGCAAAGCAAATTCTATGGCTATGCTTCTCTGATTCTGGCCGCCAGCGCTGCCAGCTTTTCATCATCCGCCCGCTCGTGATCGTGGGAGGAGAGATAGCCTTCATATTGCGCAAAAAACTTAGTCTGACGCGACTCGATCGGCCGCCATTGGGACATATCCCCGGTGCCGTGCATCGGACTGAGTTTGCTGTGGACATGGTCAACGCCATAGCCTTCAAAAAACATCCCCGTACGTCCCACGTCATCGAAGGATTTATCCAGAAGCTTTGCCACCTTCTGCGTCGCCAGCACCAGGTCGGCTAGCGCCTGCGGCGGCATATCAAACGCATAGCTGGGATAGTGCTTCTTCGGGATCACGACCGTAAAACCGTCGGTATTTGGATAAATGGAGAGAAAGGCGAGGTGGTGCTCATCTTCCCACACCTTGTGGCAGGGGGCTTTCCCCTCAACAATTTGACAGAAAATACAGCTCATCAGCACGCATCCATTTGATTGCAATAAGCCATAAATGTACGTGGTTTTAGCCGGACTGCAAAGCGATGCTCCGCCGGGATCCGACGGAGCAGGAAGGATTAGCCGCCGAACTGATCCGGGTCAGGCCCGAGGCGTTTGTTTTTGTCCAGCTTAGTGATTTCACTCAATTCATCTTTATCGAGACGGAAGTCCCAGACGTTAAAATTCTCGGCGATGCGCGACGGCGTCACGGATTTCGGGATCACCACCAGGCCGCTATCGAGGTGCCAGCGGATAACGATTTGCGCCGGCGTTTTGCCGTATTTGTCCGCCAGTTGGTGAATAATTTTCTGATCGAAAACTCCTTCACCGCCCTGTGCCAGCGGGCTCCAGGACTCGGTCTGAATTTTATGCGTCGCATTCCAGGCATGAAGCTGACGCTGCTGCAGCAGAGGATGCAGTTCAATCTGGTTTATCACCGGGGCGACGCCGGTTTCATCAATGATTTTTTGCAGATGGTGGACCTGGAAATTACAGACGCCGATGCTTTTTGCCAGCCCTTGCTGCTGTAGCTCAATTAGGCTTTTCCAGGCATCAACATAATGGTTCGTAGCCGGCACCGGCCAGTGAATGAGGTATAAGTCGACGTAGTCGAGTTTGAGTTTTTTAAGGCTTTCCTGCAGCGCTTCACGGGGCTGCTTTTGATCGTCATTCCACAGCTTCGTGGTGACGAACAGCTCATCGCGGGCGACGCCTGCGCTGCTCAGTGCATTGCCGACGCCGGTTTCATTCTGGTATACGGCGGCGGTGTCAAATGAGCGATAACCGACTTCCAGCGCCTTATGAATGGCGGAGACGACTTCCTCGTTGCCTGCTTTCCACACGCCGAGCCCCAGCTGCGGCATCAGGTTGCCGTCGTGTAGTTTTATAACGGTTGGATGTGTCATGCCTTCCTCCTGTTAATGAACTCAGCGGGACAGAATCCGCTGAGGGGTAGCATTAAGTCTGGACGAAATAGCTAAAAACGGTAGTTAAACTCCTCTCCTTTGCGCGAGTTTACGCGTCGGAGAGGGCGTTGATTAGCGTGCAGCCTCGTAAATACGGCGGCTGACGTCCAGAGTAATATCCTGATTTTCACCCAGTTGGGTCATACCGTGCTCCTCCAGTTTCGCCAGCAGCGCCGGGATGGAGCTACCATCCAGACCGTAGGCGGAAAGGCGAGTCGGGACGCCCATGCGTTCGAAGAAATCACGCGTTGCGGCGATGGCGGCATCAATACGCTCTTCTTCAGAACCTTCGGTGATGTTCCAGACGCGAGCGGCGTACTGCAGCAGTTTAGCGCGTTTAGCCTCGCGTTTTTCATTCCACAGCGCCGGCAGAACGATGGCCAGCGTCTGCGCGTGATCGAGCCCGTGCATGGCGGTCAGTTCGTGGCCCAGCATGTGCGTCGCCCAGTCCTGCGGTACGCCTGCGCCGATCAGGCCGTTCAGCGCCTGGGTGGCGGCCCACATAATATTGGCGCGAACGTCGTAGTTTTCCGGCTCTTTCAGCGCCTTCGGACCGTCTTCCACCAGGGTCAGGAGAATGCCTTCGGCGAAACGGTCCTGGATTTTACCGTCGACCGGATAGGTGACGTACTGCTCAACGGTATGGACGAATGCGTCAACGACGCCGTTAGCCACCTGGCGCGGCGGCAGGGTGTAGGTGTAAACCGGATCCAGAATAGCGAACACCGGCTGGACGTGGGTGGACATAAACGCGCGTTTGTCGCCGGTGGTTTTACGCGAGATCACCGCGCCTTTATTAGATTCGGAACCGGTCGCAGGCAGCGTCAGCACGGAGCCCATCGGGATAGCGCTGGCCACTTTGCTGCCGTAAGTTTCGAGAATTTCCCACGGATCGATACTGGCATCGTAGTGGGCCGCCGCGGCGATGAATTTAGTGCCGTCGAGAACGGAGCCGCCGCCCACCGCCAACAGGAAAGTGATCTTTTCATCACGCGCGATTTTCACCGCGTTCATCAGCGTTTCGTAGGACGGGTTTGGCTCGATGCCGCCAAATTCCCGAACGTCAATGCCGTTCAGCGCGCTGAGAACCTGATCAAGCACGCCGGTTTTCTTCACGCTACCGCCGCCGTAGGTGACAAGCACACGTGCATCCGCCGGGATTTGATCGCGCAGATTTTCAATCGCGCCTTTGCCGAACTGAATGCGGGTTGGGGTATGTAGGTCGAAATTGTTCATGGCTGGTGCCCTCAAATAGATAAAACCGCCAGCAGAGACAATACCTCTGCCAGATGACGGACATTGTGTTCCCGCGGACCGTTCCCCTCAATGCACATTCCTGCCGTTGTCTTGCCCATTTCTCTTTGTAGCTGGAGAAATTCGCCGGAAGTGCGCACAATGCGAAGGTATAAAAACGTTCGGAGAAGCACGATAAATGAACCGCGCTGAGATATGCCAGCTATTAACGTATAAGGTTAATCAGCTGAAAGATAAAGAAGAAATGCTTAATGGTCTGCTGCCGGATATCCGCCTGCTGTACGGCACTCAGCCGGGGACGCGTACGCCGGTCATGTACCAGCCGGGGATCGTTTTTCTCTTTTCCGGGCATAAAATTGGCTATATCAATGAGCGTACCTTCCGCTATGACACCAATGAGTATCTGCTGCTGACGGTTCCGCTGCCGTTTGAGTGCGAAACTTTTGCCACCCCGGAAGTACCGCTGGCGGGAATAAGGCTGAATGTCGATATTCTTCAACTGCAAGAACTGCTGATGGATATCGGGGAGGATGAGCAGTTTCAGCCGTCCATGGCGTCAAGCGGAATCAACTCTGCGGTGCTGTCCGAAGAGATTCTGTGCGCGGCGGAGCGGCTGCTGGATGTGATGGAACGCCCGCTTGACGCGCGCATTCTTGGCAAACAGATCATCCGCGAAATTCTCTATCACGTGCTGACCGGGCCGTGCGGGGGAGCGCTGCTGGCGCTGGTCAGCCGTCAAACCCACTTCAGCCTGATCAGCCGCGTGCTGAAGCGCATCGAAAGCCAGTACACTGAGAACCTCAGCGTCGATCAGCTGGCGGCTGAGGCCAATATGAGCGTCTCGGCGTTCCACCATAACTTTAAATCGGTTACCAGCACCTCCCCGCTACAGTATCTGAAGACTTATCGCCTGCATAAAGCGCGCATGCTGATGATCCACGACGGCATGAAAGCCAGCGCGGCGGCGATGCGGGTAGGGTATGAGAGCGCATCGCAGTTCAGCCGCGAGTTTAAGCGTTATTTCGGCATGACGCCGGGAGAAGATGCGGCACGCATCAGGACAATACAGGGGATGTAATAACGATCTCAGGGCGGCAAATCCTCGCCGCCCTGGCACCCTATCAGGCGTTGCAGTATTTCTTTTTAATCACCACGATAACTGTACCGAGCAGCCCGGCTATCAGCAGCGCGATAGGCAGAATCATCAGGCAGGTCATGACCTGATCTTCATGACGTTTTACGAAGGGAATCATACTCAACGCATAGCCCAGACCGGTAACTACCCCAACCCACAGCAGCGCGCTCAGCCAGTTGAAAAACTGGAAGCGGCGGTTCGGCAGCCCGGAAATGCCCGCCATGGTTGGCAGAAGGGTGCGAACAAACGCCAGGAAGCGTCCGGCCAGCAGCGCCAGCAGGCCGTGCTTGTCAAACATGCAGGTTGCCCGCTGATGGTATTTATGCGGCAGATGCCCAAGCCAGCGCTTAACCGTGGCGGTATTACCCAGCCAGCGCCCCTGAATATAGCTCAGCCAGCAGCCGAGGCTGGCTGCAGCGGTTAAGATAGCGACAGTCGGTACAAAGTCCATCACGCCTTTGGCGATTAGCGCGCCGGCGAGCAGCAGCAGGCTATCGCCCGGTAAAAACGAGGCGGGCAGCAGACCGTTTTCCAGAAACAGGGTTGCGAACATGACCAGATATACAACGCCCACAACGTGGGGGTTTGCCAACGCGGCAAAATCATGCTGCCACAGAGCGGCGACGATTTCTTGAATGACAACCATGGACTTTCCTAAGTGGTACCGTGTTTTTTATTTAGTGTACTCCTGAAGAGGCCCGAGCACCTTGATCCCGGGCGCAACTAAAGCGGCCGCTTTTCTTAAAAACGTCCGCTATTGTTGCCACTGACTGTCACTTTACACGATACGCGCGAAGCCCGCCGCTAAATCATCCAGCAGATCGGTAACATTTTCTAACCCGATATGTACCCGAATTAGCGTGCCGCTGAAGTCAACTTCAGCATCAGGACGGATTGCGGCAATGTGTTCCGGCTGATTGGCTAAAATCAGCGATTCAAAGCCGCCCCAGGAGTAGGCCATGCTGAACAAGCTGAAGTGGTCGAGGTAGGCGGACAGCTCGGCATCGCTCAGGCGTTTGTTCAGCACGAAAGAGAACAGACCGCTGCTACCGGTGAAGTCCCGCTTCCAGTACTCATGGCCTTTGCTGCCGGGCAGGGCGGGATGATTCACGCGCGCTACCTGCGGATGCTGTGCCAGCCATTCGGCAATCTGCAGGCTACTCTCATGATGCTGACGCAGGCGGACGGCAAGGGTGCGCAGGCCGCGGCTGGTCATGTAGGCGGTATCGGCATCCACCATTTGCCCCATCAGGTAGGCATTTTCCCGCAGCTGCGCCCAACAGCGCTCATTGGACACCGCAGTGCCGACCATCGCATCGGAATGGCCGATCAGGTACTTGGTTCCGGCCTGAATAGAGATATCGATACCAAACTCCAGCGCTTTGAACAGTACTCCCGCCGCCCAGGTGTTATCGATCATAATGATAGCTTGCGGAGCGACGCTGCGCACCGCCGCGACGATCGCCGGGACATCATGAACTTCCATGGTGATGGAGCCGGGCGATTCGAGGAATACCACTCGGGTATTCGGCTGTACCAGACGGGCAATATCGCCGCCGATAAGCGGGTCGAACCAGCCGGTGGTTACGCCGAGTTTGGCGAGGATTTTAGTGCAGAAATCCTGGGTCGGCTCGTAGGCGGTATTGGTCACCAGAATATGGTCGCCCTGCTCGACGAACGCCAGGATAGTATTTGCGACCGCCGCTGCGCCGCAGGGGAAGAGGGCGCAGCCGGCGCCGCCTTCCAGTTCGCACATCGCTTCCTGCAGGGAGAAGTGGGTTAGCGTCCCGCGACGACCGTAGAACAGTTCGCCTTTGGCGCGGTTGCGGGTGGCGTGCTTTTTCGCTTCGACGGTGTCGAAAACCAGCGATGACGCGCGCTGAATCACGCTGTTGACCGAGCCCTGAGTATATTTTTTGCTGCGCCCGGCATGAACCAGCGCAGTATCAAGATGTTTATCAGCCATGTTCAGATAACCTGTTTTTATACGTCTGGACGTCTAAACTATCATGAATGCCCGTTGATGTACCGGGTCACGGCGGATACAGGTAAAAATTTTACTAACCGCGGGGTCAGCAACTTTTTTACTGCGTAAGCGCAAGGAAAATAAACGTGATTTGCTGCACAGTGTAAATACTAATGAGAACCACTATCAATTCGATGTCGTTTTGATATTATTGTGCGCAGATTTTGTGATTTACGTCCTGGAGATACAGTGTGGGTAATAATTTGATGCAGGCGGATCTCTCCGTTTGGGGTATGTATCATCATGCCGATATTGTCGTTAAGGTAGTGATGATCGGCCTGATTCTGGCGTCGGTCGTTACATGGGCTATCTTTTTCGGCAAAGGCGCAGAAATCCTGGCCAGCAAGCGCCGCCTCAAGCGCGAACAGCAGCTGGTTGCTGAAGCACGCTCTCTCGACCAGGCCAGCGATATCGCTAACGGTTTCGATGCGAAAAGCCTGACCTCGCAGCTGATCAACGAAGCGCAAAATGAGCTTGAGCTTTCTGCGGGTTCTGAAGATAACGAAGGCATTAAAGAGCGTACCGGTTTCCGACTGGAGCGTCGCGTCGCGGCGGTAGGTCGTTACATGGGACGCGGCAACGGTTATCTGGCGACCATCGGCGCGATTTCCCCGTTCGTCGGCCTGTTTGGTACCGTCTGGGGCATCATGAACAGCTTTATCGGGATTGCCCAGACCCAGACCACTAACCTGGCGGTTGTTGCTCCGGGCATCGCGGAAGCGCTGCTGGCCACGGCAATCGGCCTGTTCGCTGCGATTCCGGCGGTCGTCATCTATAACATTTTCGCCCGAATGATTGCCAGCTACAAAGCGTCCCTTGGCGATGTCGCCGCCCAGGTTCTGCTGCTGCAAAGCCGCGATCTGGACCTGAGCGCCAGCGGCGTTAAGCCGGTACGTACCGCCCAGAAATTACGCGTAGGTTGATGCTCTATGGCGATGCATTTTAACGAAAACCTCGATGATAACGGCGAAATGCACGATATCAACGTGACGCCGTTTATCGACGTCATGCTGGTGCTGCTGATCATCTTTATGGTGGCGGCGCCGCTGGCGACCGTTGACGTGAAGGTCAATCTGCCTGCGTCCTCCAGCCAGCCGCAGCCGCGTCCGGAAAAACCGATCTATCTCTCGGTGAAGGCGGATAAAACCATGTTCCTCGGCAATGACCCCATTACTGACGAGAACATGATTGCGTCTCTGGATGCGTTGACCGAAGGTAAGAAAGACACCACGGTCTTCTTCCGTGCGGATAAAACCGTGGACTACGAGACGATGATGAAAGTTATGGATACCCTGCATCAGGCGGGTTATCTGAAGATTGGTCTGGTGGGCGAAGAAACCGTCAAAGCGAAGTAATCTCCCCTTTCCACGCATCTCCTCAGGCTGGCCTTGCGCCAGCCTTTCTTATAGTTGAAGCAAAAACTTGTAAGACCAATCGTGTAGATGTGTGACAACTTTCTCAGTTAACAGAAAACATAAACCCGATGCGAAAAATGACAATAGGATAGTTTTTATCCTCCCTCTAGAGTGAATACCACTTCATCTGAGAGGGATTATATTGTGAATCACGATAATAAACTGTCATTTGCGGAGAAGCTGGGATACGGCATGGGAGATGCAGCCTGCGGTATCGTCTACTCTTCGGTAACCATGTTTCTGACATGGTTTTATACGGATATTTACGGACTCTCCGCTGCCGCAGTCGGAGTGATGTTCCTGGTGACGCGGGTTCTGGATGCGATTACCGATCCGCTAACCGGCATCGTTGCAGACCGTGTGAAGACCCGCTGGGGCCATTTTCGCCCGTGGCTTATCTGGTTTGCCGTCCCTTATGCCGTGCTGGCGGTAATGACCTTCACTACTCCGGAATTTGGCGCATCGGGTAAACTGGTTTACGCCTACCTGACTTACACCTTACTCATGCTGTGTTACACCTTTATCAATATTCCCTACTGCGCGCTGGGCGGAGTCATCACGCGCGATGAGAAGGATCGCCTATCAGCCCAGTCATATCGTTTTACGATCTCTTCTCTGGCCGGTCTGATGGTTTCTGTCGCAACCCTGTTTCTGGTGGATTTTTTAGGTAAAGAAAATAAGCAGTTTGGTTTTCAGGCGACAATGGGAATCATGGGCGCGATCGCTATTGTAATGCTGGCTTTCTGCTTCTTCTCTACTAAAGAACGCGTGGCTCCAGCGGTTGAACAGCAGGGGAGCATACGCGAAGATCTCCGTCAGCTTCTGGCGAATGACCAGTGGCGTATTGTGGCGATAATCACTTTTTTCTCGAGTATGGCCGGGGTTATGCGCAGCGCCGCCACGCTCTATTATGCAACCTACCTGATGTTAGGCGGCGTGGAGTCCGCGGCGGGAACAGCCATGAAATCAGCATTTGTTTCCACCAGCGTCGTTGGCACGATTATCGGCAGCATCGCCGCCGGATGGCTGGCCAAGCGCTATCGCGCGGTCTCGCTGTTTAAAAATATCAACCTCCTGCTGGTTCTGGTTGGCGTCGTAATGTTCTTTGTGCCGCCGACCTGGCTGCCGGTGGTGTTCCCTTTATACTTTCTGGTCGGCTTCTTCCATCAGATGTACCAGCCGTTTAAATGGAACATGATGGCCAACGCCGCCGATTATGGCGAATGGAAGTTTGGTCGTCGCATCACGGGATTATCTTATTCCGGTAATCTGTTTGCTTTGAAAATGGGCATGGCGGTTGCTGGTGCCGCCGTAGGTTTTTCGCTTGGGCTATTTGGCTATCAGGCGGGCGTAACGGCGCAGACTCCGCTGGCGACAATGGGAATTGTTGGGCTGTTAACGCTCGGTCCATCACTATCTTACCTGCTTCTGTGGTGGCTGGCGCGTTTCTATAAGCTGGATGACAAAATGATGCAGACAATTCAGCGAGAGCTGTCCATGCGCCAGCAACAGGCGCATTCAGAGACGCAATTGCCGCTAAACGCCGTTCCGGAAAAGGCCTGAGGAGATGCGAAATATGACTCCTTCTGAATACCAGAATCCTATTTTATGCGCCGATTATTCCGACCCGGATATCGTGCGCGTAAGGGATGATTTCTTTATGGTCTCTTCCAGTTTTAACCATGTGCCCGCTTTACCGATCCTGCATTCAACGGACCTGGTTAACTGGACTATTATCAACCACGTTCTGGATGAACTGCCGCTACCGGGTTATGACCGGTATCAGCCGGGTAAGGGCGTATGGGCGCCATCGATTCGCTGGCACGATGGCAAGCTGTGGGTCTGCTTCAGCACCCCAGATGAAGGTATTTTTATCTGCCATACCGAGGACCCGTGGGGGAAATGGAGCGCTCCGCACTGCCTGCGTCAGGCCAGAGGGTGGATAGATCCCTGCCCGTTCTGGGACGACAATGGTCAGGCCTGGTTGGTACATGCTTTCGCCCATAGCCGCAGCGGCATTAAGCATAAACTGCAGTTGTTTGCGATGGCGCCGGACGCCAGCGAATTACTGGGCGAAGGGCAGATTATCTATGACGGCTGCTGCGATTTACCCACCCTTGAGGGGCCAAAGGTTTATCAACGCGCCGGTTGGTACTACATCTTTGCTCCTGCGGGCGGGGTAGAAAATGGCTGGCAGACGGTGCTGCGCGCGCGCCAGATGACGGGGCCCTGGGAAGCCAAAAACGTGCTTTTCCAGGGAAACACATCGATAAATGGACCACATCAGGGCGGCTGGGTGGAGGGCGAGAAGGGCGAATGCTGGTTTGTTCATTTCCAGGACTTACATCTCTATGGCCGCGTGGTTCACCTCCAGCCGATGTTCTGGGGTGACGACGGCTGGCCGCGTATCGGTGAGCAGATTGGCAGTTGCGGCGTCGGACAGCCGGTTTTACGTTGGCCGCGTCCGAAAGGGTTAACGCCTTCACCGGCGTTGGCGCCGCAAACCAGCGACTATTTTGCGCAAGGCCAACCGGGAATACAGTGGCAGTGGCAGGCTAACCCCAGCCCTGAGTGGCTGCTGCCGGCGGAAGGCGAACTCCGATTACGCTGCACCCCATTATCCCAAGTCGATGGACAGAGAGCGTTATACTGGGCGCCGCAGCTGTTGCTGCAGAAATTCCCGGCGCTAACTTTTAGCGCGAAAACAAGCGTAACGTTATATGCCGCTCAGGACGGTGATGCCGGAGGCCTGATCGTATACGGCGAACGCTACGCCGCTTTGCTGGTGGAGTTTGGGCAAGGGAGTTGCCGGCTCGTGTGGCGACACGGTTGGATGAGCGATGCGGGCGTTGTGCGCGAAACTCGTCAGGTTCTTGCTGAGCTTAAGCGCGGCAAGTGTCAGCTGCAGGTTGCCGTAGGCGAAGGCGGCTTGTGTCAATTTTCCTGGCGAGCTGAGGAGGAGGAGTGGCAGGGGGTTCCCCTTTGTTTTGCTGCCGGGAAGGGGAAATGGGTCGGTGCGAAATTTGGCCTGCTGGCTGCTTCAATGGATGGCCTGCAAAGCGAGGGCTACTGCTCTTTGCAGGACTTTGAGGTCATCCTATAAAGAAACCGTTTCTGGCCGTCTGCAGATAATGCGGGCGGCTGGATGTTGCATAAACGTTACCCTGTTGCGATATAATGGCGGCCGTTTATGTTAACTGACAGGATCTTATGGAACGCTTTCTGGAAAATGCTATGTACGCCTCGCGCTGGCTGCTGGCGCCGGTTTATTTTGGCCTCTCGCTCGGTCTGATTGCGCTGACCATCAAATTTTTTCAGGAGATCTTCCACATACTGCCGCATATTTTTAGCGTCAGTGAGTCGGATATGATTCTGACCCTGCTGTCGCTGGTGGATATGACCCTGGTGGGCGGTTTGCTGGTGATGGTGATGTTCTCCGGGTATGAAAATTTTGTCTCGCAGCTGGATATTAACGAGGGTAAAGAAAAACTCAGCTGGCTGGGCAAAATGGACGCGACGTCGCTGAAAAATAAGGTTGCCGCCTCCATCGTGGCGATCTCCTCTATTCACCTGCTGCGGGTGTTTATGGATGCGAAAAACGTCCCGGACAATAAGCTGATGTGGTACGTCATCATCCACCTGACCTTTGTGCTCTCGGCCTTTGTTATGGGCTACCTCGATCGTCTGACCAAAGTGAAACACTGATCCCTTCTCTCCCGGCGGCGTTAGCCGCTGGGCTTTTTTCTCCCCGTTTCTGCTTTTCTGCGCTGGCGTATGTCCGGGCTTCTGCTTTGCTTAAAGGGCGCTTAACAACGGAGGCAGGGTGATGACGCGATTAACGGCCAAAGATTTCCCGCAGCAGCTGCTCGAGTATTATGACTACTATGCCCACGGCAAAATCAGCAAACGCGAGTTTCTCCAGCTGGCGGGGAAATATACCGTCGGCGGGATGACCGCGCTGGCGCTGTTTAATCTGCTGAAGCCCGACTATGCCCTGGCAGAGCAGGTACCGTTCACCGACCCGGATATCCGCCCGGAGTATATTCATTATCCCTCTCCTGATGGCCACGGCGAAGTGCGGGCTTACCTGGTGACGCCGACGAAAATAGCCGACAAAGCGCCCGCCGTGGTGGTGGTTCATGAGAACCGCGGCCTGAACCCCTATATTGAAGACGTAGCCCGGCGGGTAGCGAAAGCGGGGTATATCGCGCTGGCGCCGGATGGCCTGAGCTCCGTCGGCGGCTATCCGGGGAATGATGATGAAGGCCGCGCGCTACAGCAGAAAGTCGATCCCGTGAAGCTGATGAATGACTTTTTTGCGGCGGTCGAATTTATGGCGAAGCATCCGCAGGCGACGGGGAAGGTCGGTATCACCGGTTTTTGCTACGGCGGCGGCGTCAGCAACGCGGCGGCGGTGGCGATCCCGGAGCTGGCCTGCGCGGTGCCGTTTTACGGCCGCCAGCCGCCGTTGAAGGAGGTCGATAAAATAAAAGCGCCGCTGCTGCTGCACTATGCCGGCCTTGATAGCGGCATTAATGAAGGCTGGCCCGCCTATGAACAGGCGCTGAAGGCGCATAATAAAGTCTACGAGGCCTATCTCTATCAGGGCGTGAATCACGGCTTTCATAATGATTCCACGCCGCGCTACGATCGGGCTGCGGCTGGCCTGGCCTGGCAACGTACGCTGGCGTGGTTTGAAAAGTATTTACGCTAGCGCAAACGCCATAAATAGCGCTACCGCTCGCTCAAAAAATCGCTATATAATTTATTATATAACGATTGGGAGAGCGCGATGGAAAATCATTTTGGAAAAGGCTTAATGGCGGGGCTACAGGCATCCCATGCTGACACCGCCGCGCATGCGGCGAATTTTTGCACCGACTATAAACGCGGGTTTGTGCTCGGCTACTCGCACCGCATGTTTGAAAAAACCGGCGACCGCCAGCTCAGCGCCTGGGAAGCGGGGATCCTCACTCGTCGCTATGGCCTGGAAAGAGACATGGTGATGGACTTCTTCAAAGAGGGCGGTTCTTCGACCGCGATGCGCTACTTTATGGCGGGCTATCGGCTGGAAAGCTAAAAACCGGAGGCGGGCGCCTCCGGTGGGCCAGAGCGTTACGCCTGGCGCTTATCTTCGGTTTGCGTTTCGAAGTCGCTGGCGGCATGGCGCTCATGAAGCTGCTCATTGAGCGGGCCAGAGGTACGGTTAACCATGCGTCCACGCTGTACGGCGGGGCGATTGCCAACATCCTGCGCCCAACGCAGCACGTTTTTATAGCTTCCGGCATCAAGGAATTCGGCGGCATTATAGACATTCCCCAGCACCACGTTGCCGTACCACGGCCAGATGGCCATATCGGCGATGGTGTACTCTTCTCCCGCCACAAAACGACCGCGGGCAAGCTGCTTGTCCAGCACGTCAAGCTGGCGTTTGGCTTCCATCGTAAAGCGGTCTATCGCGTATTCGATTTTCACCGGCGCATAGCTAAAGAAGTGGCCAAAGCCGCCGCCGAGGAACGGGGCCGCGCCCTGCAGCCAGAACAGCCAGTTGAGGGTTTCAGTGCGTCCTGCCGGATCTTTTGGCAGGAAGAAACCGAACTTTTCCGCCAGATAGAGCAGGATGCTGCCGGATTCAAAAACGCGGGTCGGCGGAGTGGTGGAATGGTCGCGGAGCGCCGGGATTTTTGAGTTTGGATTAACCTCGACAAAGCCGCTGGAGAACTGATCGCCTTCACCGATGCGAATCAGCCAGGCGTCATATTCCGCGCCGCTAACGCCTAACGCCAGCAGCTCTTCCAGCATGATGGTCACCTTCTGGCCGTTGGGCGTCCCCAGCGAATAGAGCTGAAGCGGATGCGCGCCCACCGGCAGCTCCCGCTCGTGCGTTGCGCCGGAGACCGGGCGGTTGATATTGGCGAATGCGCCGCCGTTGTTTTGCTTCCATTCCCACACTTTAGGTGGCTGGTAGTTATTCTCTGACATGCTGATCTGCCTTTTTAGTGAGGTGTTGAAGTCGTGACGTTACCGTGCCGGAGCGCCGGTCTAAGCCAGAATCCGCGCGGCCCATACGCTGACGTCGTCGCCGCTGCCGAGATCCGCCTGCACCAGGCCATTAATCATAAAGGTCGGCGACACGTGGATGCCGTTCTGGCGGGCGTATTTGCTATGCCATTTGATCTCGTTTTGTAGCTCGGGGCGGGCAAACGCCGCGGCCAGCGAGACGCGGCTATAGCGTTCAAGACGCTCAATAATCTGCTGCGGCGTGGCGTCCATATTCGGCCCGCTACAGTGGTCGGTAAACTCAAACTCTTCGCGGTGGTCGGCGACGGCTTTAAGCACCTTATGCGCCTGCTCGCGGCCGTGCGGGAGAGTTGACGCGGCGAGAATACAGCGGACGATGACGCCGGAAAACAGATGCCACGGTTGAGACTGCAAACGTATTTTGATCGTCACGTTATCTGCGCCAACTTCATCCAGCAGGTCATCAAGCTTATTAAAGGCGCGAACGGAATAGGGGCATGTGGGTTCAAGGAACACCTCAAAGGTGCGTGGCCCATGACCCCAGACCAGCGGTTGGGCGGTCAGATGCGAAGGTGTGCTCATTGTCGGCTCCTGATAATTTTTTTATCTCAAATAACGATATCACTTTTGCCCGGGGGCGCAGGCTTATTTTCCTTAAGGGCACGATTAGCGAATCGAATGAGTGGTATCATCACTTCACCTCTGTCTGGTAAGTGCCTGCGGCAGGATAAGAAGAGGGAGTTTTGTTTCGCCAACTGCCCGGGCTGCATTAATTTGAGGTCAGGCTAAATGAGCAAAGGTTCGACAAGCAGTGACGCCCCGTTTGGTACACTATTAGGCTACGCACCGGGCGGCGTGGCGATTTATTCATCTAATTACAGTAGCTTAAATCCGCAAGATTATCCGGATGACGCCACGTTCCGCAGCTATATCGGTAATGAGTATATGGGGCATAAATGGCAGTGCGTGGAGTTCGCGCGCCGCTTTCTGTTCCTCACCTACGGTTTTGTTTTCACCGATGTCGGCATGGCCTACGAGATTTTCTCCCTGCGTTTTTTACGCGAGGTGGTCAACGACAATATTCTGCCGCTGCAGGCGTTCGCCAACGGCTCTCGTCGTCCGCCGATCGCCGGCTCGCTGCTGATCTGGCAGAAAGGCGGCGAGTTCAAGCACACGGGCCACGTGGCGGTCATTACTCAGCTGGTAGGGAACAAGGTGAGGATCGCCGAACAGAACGTGATTCACTCGCCGCTACCGCAGGGGCAGCAGTGGACCCGCGAGCTGACGCTGGAAGTGAAAAATGGCCTCTACACGATTAAAGACACCTTTGCCGATACCGAAATCCTCGGCTGGATGATCCAAACCGCCGATACCGAACACAGCCTGCCGCAGCCAGTGCTGCCGGGTGAGGCGATGGCGATTAAAGGCGCGCGGTTGCCGAACAAAGGCCAGTTTCGCGGCAACTGGCTCAACGAGAAAGATTCCCTGCAAAAAGCCTATGTCGAAGCCAACGGCCACGTCATCAATAAAGACCCTTACCAGTATTTCACTATTACCGAAAGCGCCGAGCAGGAGCTCATCAAAGCCACCAACGAGCTGCATCTGATGTACCTGCACGCTACCGACAAGGTGATGAAGGACGATAGCCTGCTGGCCCTGTTTGATATTCCGAAAATTCTCTGGCCGCGCCTGCGCCTCTCGTGGCAGCGCCGACGCCATCATATGATTACCGGTCGTATGGATTTCTGTATGGATGAGCGCGGGCTCAAGGTGTATGAGTACAACGCCGACTCCGCGTCCTGTCATACCGAAGGCGGGCTGATCCTCGAACAGTGGCTGAAGCAGGGCTACTGCGGCACCGGCCATAACCCGGCGGAAAACTTGCTCGATGAGCTTGCCGGAGCGTGGAAGCACAGCCGGGCGCGCCCATTCGTGCACATCATGCAGGATAAGGATCTGGAGGAGAACTACCACGCGCAGTTTATCCAGCGTTCGCTGACGCAGGCCGGTTTCGAGAGCAAAATTCTTTACGGCCTTGATGAGCTACGCTGGGATGCCGCCGGGCAGTTAATTGATGCCGATGGACGCCTGGTTAACTGCGTCTGGAAAACCTGGGCATGGGAGACCGCCATTGAGCAGGTGCGCGAAGTCAGCGCCGACGAGTACGCGGCGGTGCCGATCCGTACCGGGCACCCTGATAATGAAGTGCGTCTGATTGACGTCCTGCTGCGCCCGGAAGTGTTAGTCTTCGAGCCGCTGTGGACGGTTATCCCCGGCAACAAGGCGATTTTGCCAGTGCTTTGGTCGCTGTTCCCTAATCATCGCTATCTCCTGGATACCGATTTTGTGGTCAACGAGCAGCTGGCGGAAAGCGGCTATGCGGTTAAGCCAATCTCAGGCCGCTGCGGCAGCAATATCGATCTGATTGGCCCGCAGGATGAAGTGCTGGATAAAACCAGCGGCCAGTTTTTCGATCGCAAAAATATTTACCAGCAGCTGTGGTGCCTGCCGAAGGTGGATGGCAAATACATCCAGGTTTGCACCTTTACGGTTGGCGGTAACTATGGCGGTACCTGCCTGCGCGGAGACGATTCTCTGGTGGTCAAAAAAGAGAGCGATATTGAGCCGCTAATCGTGCTAAAAGACAACGATAGCCGTTAAATTTTATCCCGGATTACGGCGGTGAGCGCCTTATCCGGGCTGCGGTTCTCGTCACCTGCGGCATTTGTAGCCCGGGCAAGGCGCATCGCGCCGCTCCCGGGGGAAGGCCGCAGGATGCTGAAGAATATCCCGGAGGCGATGCTGCGCATCTGTCCGGGCTACCGAACATACGAACCCGTAGCCCCAGTGAGCATAGTGCGACCGGGGGAGTTATCGGTAAAAAACAGATAAAACATCACAACAACAAGACAGAAAAGGAAAATAGTATGCACGATCGGCGACTCGCCGCCCGCGCGGGTGAACTTAAGCCCTCCGCCGTCCGCGAACTCCTCAAGCACAGTAAACTGCCCGGCGTGATCTCCCTGGGCGGCGGCATTCCGGCTCCGGAGCTTTTTGATACCGAAGGCCTGAACCTGGCGGTGCAGCAGGTGATGAACGGGCGCTTTAACGATGCGTTCCAGTACGGTTTGACCGAAGGTTATCCGCCGCTGCGTCAGGCCGTCAGCGAACTGTGTCAGGCGCGCGGCGTGGACTGCCCGGCAAGCCACGTTTATATCACTTCCGGTTCGCAGCAGTCGCTGGATATCGTCGCCCGCACGCTCCTCGATCCGGGCGATGCGATTGTCGTTGAGCGCCCGACCTATCTGGCGGCGCTGCAGGTCTTCCAGCTGGCGCAGGCCAATATTCTCAGCGTGGATACCGATGATGACGGCATGCTGGTGGAACAGCTGGCCGATCTGCTGGAAACCACGCGCGTGAAAGCCGTTTACCTGGTGCCGACGTTTGGCAACCCAGGCGGGAAGACCCTCAGCGAAGCGCGCCGTCGTCGCCTGGTTGAGCTGGCGAAAAAGCACGACTTCGTGATCATTGAAGACGATCCGTACGGTGAAATCAGCTTCACCGATGAAGTGCGCCGTCCGCTGTATCAGCACGCGGTTGAACTGGGCTGTGTCGATCAGGTGGTGTATACCTCCACCTTCTCCAAGATCCTCGCGCCGGGGATGCGTATTGGCTGGATCGTGATGCCGGACTGGCTGGCGCAGCAGACGGTGATCGTCAAGCAGGCGGCGGATCTGCACACCAACATGCTATCGCAGGTCATCACTGCGGAATACCTGAGCATGAACCGTCTGGAAAAGCAGATTGCCCTGATCCGCGAAGATTACCGCAAGAAGTGCGTGGCGCTGGCCGACGCGCTGGAATCGCAGCTTGGCGAGCATCTGGAGTTCAGCCGTCCTAAAGGCGGTATGTTCCTGTGGGCTCGCTTCCGCTATCCGTTCGATACCATGGAATGGATGAAGAAAACGCTGGAAAACGGCGTGGTCTACGTGCCTGGGGAAGCGTTCTATAACGACAACCCGGATACCCGCACGCTGCGTCTCTCCTACTCTACGGTATCGGCTGACGGTCTGATGACCGCCGTCGAGCGCCTGGCGAAATCGCTGTAATCGCCTTGCTTCGCGCCGCTGGTCGGCGCGGAGCGCTCTCCGCCCACGTTTCTTCTATTAACGGCCTGAATTCAGGCTAATCCTTGCCTGTCCGGCGAGCGCAATGAGGGGAGCTGAAGTTGAATGGCGTGAGCGGTTTTGGCATCGCCCGTCATCGCTGACGACGGGCGAGAGAAACGTAGTGCTGGGGTTCTGGCGGCTTATCGCCAGCCCGGGGTTTAATCCTGGTCGGCAATGCGATCGTCAAGCCAGATCAGCATCAATGAGGAGAGAAAAGCGACAGCGATGGTACCAATAGCTAACAACATAAGAAGCCTCAGGGGTTTTTATTATTTTTCTGCTTTTACCGATGAGCGATTGTTTCTGTCCGTAATGGTCACTTTTGTGGCTGATTGTGAGGTGGCGAGGGTGAAGAAATCGTCAGCATCAATATCGAAATTGAGAACGATTTCTCTGTATTTGCCACAGTTCATTAACTCTTTTGCTTCTTTCATACTACTGGCGGTAATAGTAGGCATCAGTTTCATCTCGTTTAAAAACTGAGAAGCAAAATAAGAGCTAGTCGCTACCAGATCAACTACTTTTTCTGGTAAAGGCAACCGCAGTCGTCATGAGGGCTGCGGCTGTCCATCACCTTGTGAAACATCATTTCTGTTTTACCTTTCCTTTCAGCGCTGCGTTTTACGCCGCGCGCCTGTTTAGCGTGAACGCTGTTTTTCGCTCATCAGCTGGCGGCAGCGCTGCTGATCCTGGCCGAGGCTTTTCTGCTCTTCCGGAGTGAGCTGCTGCCAGGTGTCCAGCATCCGCTGGCCCAGCGCGGGAACGTAATGGGCTTTATGCAGCGCATAATCTGAATTGCCGCCTTCAATGATATTTTCCATATCGCGGAGAAATGTCTGGCTATCCTGGTGGTCGATCACGCAGAAAACGGAGCGGTAGTACGCTTCGTCCTCTGCGGAGTAGCGCGGCGTGAACCACCAGATAAGCAGGGCGATAAGCGCGATAAGCGGGATAATAAAAGCGAGTTTCTTCAGCATGAGTGATTCAAAAAAGCAAATTGAAGAACCAGTGTAACCGCTGCAGGCACAGGATGTAAGCGCCGTCGCGGGCCGGCAGCCTGACTCCAGCCCGCTGCGGTGTCGGTCAATAGCCGACCCGATAGATCCGCCCGCTCTGAACGCCTTCCACGCTGCGACGGTAGGCCTGAGCCACGCTGGCGGCAGGGACGCTGGCAAAGCCGGGGAAGAAACCGTCGTAGGCTGCCGCCGATTCCGTTAATACAGTGGGGCTAATCAGGTTAATACGGATCCCGCGCGGCAGTTCACAAGCGGCGGCGCGAACAAACCCCTCCAGCCCGGCGTTCACGGTGGTGGCATTGACGCCCTGAGCGATAGGCTCATGCGCCACGATCCCGCTAATCAGCGTAATCGAGCCGCCATCGTTAAGATAATGCTGGCCGGTCAGCGCCAGGCGAATCTGCCCCAGGAGCTTATCCTGTAAGCCCTGGTTGAAATCGCGATCGGTCATGGTCGCCAGCGGGCCAAAGAACAGATTACCGGTGGCGGAAACAATCGCGTCTACCTGACCGATTTTCTCAAACAGGCTCTGCACGCTCTGCTGTGAGGTGATATCAACCTGATAGTCGCCCTGAGTGCGGCCGACGCGAATAACTTCATGACGCTGGTTTAATTCTTGCGCAACCGCGCGGCCAACGGTACCGCTGGCGCCAATAACGATGATTTTCATAGCAGGTTCCTCTCTCGGATGAGAGGCTATTCTTTAATAAAACAGATAGCGGATAAACTGGCTGAAAGTTAAATGATTACTAACCTGAGGTTTGTAATATGGATAAGCTACGGGCGATGGAGACCTTTATTGCGGTCGTGGAGTGCGGCAGCTTTACCGACGCCGCGGCGCGGCTCGAGATGTCGGCGGTGATGGTCGGGAAATATATCGCGCTGATCGAACGGCAGCTTAATACCCGTCTTCTTGAGCGCAATACCCGCCGCCAGAGCCTCACCGACGCCGGGCGGGTCTATTTTGACGAGGCGAAACGCGTCCTGGAGCAGGTTTCAATCGCCGAGAGCGCGGTGGAGAGGCTGCGGATCGCGCCCGCGGGCACGCTGCGGGTAAGCGCGCCGACGTCGTTTGGCGCCTGCGTCATTGCTCCGCTGACCGCCACGTTTCTGCAGGCATGGCCCGACGTGCGCGTGGAGCTGGATCTGACTAACCGGATGGTCGATCTGGTGGATGAGGGGTTCGATTTGGCGATCCGCATCGGCGAGATCCGCAATAGCGATCTGGTGGCAAAATATCTCGCGCCCTACCGGATGACGATCTGCGCCGCGCCCGGGTATTTAGCCCGCTACGGTACGCCGACGACGCCTGCTGACCTGGCCGATCACCTCTGTTTGTCGCATACGGTGTGGACCGCGCGCAATGAGTGGAAGCTGCCTGGCGCGGAGGAGGGCGTCCGCTGGAAGCGCGATGCCGTCCTGCGCTGCAATGACGGCTATGCCCTGCGAACGGCGGCGATCGCCGGGGCCGGACTGGTGTTGCAGCCGGAAGTCCTGCTGGCCGATGCGCTGGAGAGCGGTAAACTGGTGCGCGTGCTGGAGGCGTATACCCCGCAGCCGAGGCCGGTTCACCTGCTCTGGCGGCAGGATCTGCGGCCGCTGCCGAAGCTGACGCGCTTTGTTGAGCATCTTCTGCAGGGGCAACGCCAGAACGGGCGGACCGCTTAATTTTCTGCCGGGCGGCGGCCTGACGCTATGGGGGTCTTGTTGGCCCGGCAAGGCGTCAGGCACCGCCGGGCAATCTGCTTAGTCGCGCAGCGCGTGGCGCCAGTCGGCGATCAGATCCTGCGGATCTTCTATCCCTACCGACAGACGAATCAGCTGGGGAGTAATGCCGTTGGCTAAACGCTGCTCCAGCGGGATCGATACGTGGGTCATGCTAAACGGCTGGCTCACCAGGCTTTCCACGCCGCCGAGGCTCTCTGCGAGCGTAAACAGCTTCAGCTTGCGTATGATCCGCTCGGCGTAGCCATCGTCGCCTTTGACCACCACGGAAATCATCCCGCCGGGAAGCGCCATCTGCCTGCGCGCCAGCTGATGATGCGGATGCGAGGCCAGCCACGGGAACCAGACCCTTTCGACCTGCGGCTGCTGCTCCAGCCACTCGGCAAGCAGCAGCGCATTGCTGCTGTGGCGCTCCATACGCAGCGCCAGGGTACGAATACCGCGCAGCGTCAGGAAACTGCTGAACGGATCGAGCACGCCGCCAACCGCGTTTTGTAGATAGCCCAGCTTTTCCGCCAGCGCAGCGTTGTCGCCGACCACCGCCAGTCCGGCGACGACATCGGAGTGGCCGTTAAGGTACTTGGTCGCCGAATGCACCACGATATCAAAGCCCAGCTCAAGCGGACGATGGATGGCCGGCGAGGCGAAGGTGTTGTCGGTAACGCTGATAATATTGTGCCGCCGCGCAATGGCGGCGATGGCGCTAAGGTCGGCCAGCTTAAGCAGCGGGTTGGTCGGCGTTTCAACCCAAATCATGCGCGTATCGGGTTGAATAGCCGCTTCGATGGCCGCCAGATCGTCGGGCTTCACCCAGCTCACCCGCAGGCCGGCGCTGCGGCGACGAACGTTTTCAATCAGCCGGTATGTGCCGCCGTAAACATCGTCGACGGCGACCAGGTGGCTGTCTTTATCCAGCAGCTCCAGCACGGTTGAGATGGCCGCAAGGCCGGAAGCAAAGGCGTAGCCGCGCGTGCCGCTTTCCAGGTCGGCAATCGCCGTCTCCAGCGCGTGGCGCGTCGGGTTGCCGCTGCGCGAATATTCGTACCCGGTATGCTGGCCCGGCGCGGGCTGGGCAAAGGTGGAGGTGGCATAAATAGGCGGCATCACCGCGCCGTGTTCATCGGTAAATGTGCCGCTATGTACGCTCAGAGTATGCAAATTTGTCATTGAGAAGTCCTTACTGTTCGAGTCGGTTACGCCAGGTGGTCAGCACATCGCTGCGGGTAATGAGGCCAAGAAAACGATCGTTGTCGGCGATAACGGCCACCAGACCGCGATCGAAAATGGCCTTCAGCGCGCTTTCCGGCGCGTGCTTATCCAGGGTCTCCACGTTACGGGTCATCGCTTCCCTGACCGGCAGAGAAAAGCGCTGACTGTCACCCTGGACGTGGCTAATCAGATCCCATTCGTCGACGATGCCGACGACGCGGCCGTTTTCCAGCACCGGTAGTTGTGAGATGTCGTAGAGACGCATACGCGCGAGGATGGCCGCCAGGGTATCGTCCGGCGCGGCGGTAACGGTTGCCCCTTCGTCGTGGCGCAGAGCGATAAAATCGCTGAGATCGCCGCGCGAAGGGCGGCTTAAAAAGCCCTGCTGGCGCATCCAGTCATCGTTAAACATCTTTGATAAATATTTATTGCCGCTGTCGCAGGCGAAAGTCACCACGCGTTTAGGGGATGTCTGCGACCGGCAGTAGCGCAGGGCGGCGGTGAGCAGCGTTCCGGTAGAGGAGCCTGCCAGAATGCCTTCAACCTGCAGCAGCTGGCGGGCAGTGGCGAAAGCTTCGCTATCGGTGACGCGGTATGCGCTGCGGACGCTCTCAAGATGGGCCAGCGGCGGAATAAAGTCTTCGCCGATCCCTTCAACCAGCCAGGAGCCGGTTTCACCGTAGCGCCCGGTTTCGACCTGGTCCGCCAGAATGGAGCCCGCCGGATCGGCGAGGATAAATTCCGTTTTCGGGGAGTGTTCAGCAAACCAGGCCTGTAGCCCACCGAGGGTTCCGCCGGAGCCGACGCCGACGACAATCGCGTCGATATCGCCCTCCAGCTGCCGGAAGATTTCCGGGGCAGTGGTGGTGGCATGCGCCAGCGGGTTAGCCTCGTTATTAAACTGGTCGATATAAAAGGCGCCTGGCGTTTCGTCGGCAAGACGCCGGGCGTAGTCCTGATAGTAGGCGGGATGGCCTTTGTTAACGTCCGAGCGGGTAAGCTGTACCTGCGCTCCCAGCGCGCGCAGGTGGAAAATCTTCTCGCGGCTCATTTTGTCCGGCACCACCAGGATCAGGCGATAATTTTTCTGCGCGGCGATCAGCGCCAGCCCGAGGCCGGTATTGCCGGCGGTGGCTTCGATAATCGTGCCGCCGGGTTTTAATTTTCCTTCGCGCTCTGCCTGCGTAATCATGGATAGCGCGACGCGGTCTTTTATCGAGCCGCCGGGATTTTGATTTTCCAGTTTCAGAAACAGGCTGCAGGGGCCGGTATCCAGCTTATGAAGCTGCAGCAGGGGAGTATGACCAATCAGGTCGCTAACGGAATGAAAAACTGTCATAACATTTTGCCCATTCGTATCGAGATGATTTGAATGGTAGGGCTGCAAAATTGGCATTTTAAAGAACTTTTGTCTGCCGCTAAGAGCAAAAAGGAATATAAGATGCTTTTTAGCCGTCCGGAGGGAAAGGTTGTTAGCCGCCTGGGCGTGTCGATTTCCAGAATAGCGCGCTTTTGCCCGGTTTTTCGCCGAATTATCCGTTTTTACGCGCTGCTTTATCTCTATTTCGGAAAAGGATTGCCAAAAATATTCGATAGTTTCCAGCGGCAATTTTCAGGTGCCAGCGAAAATATCAGCGCCGGTATACCGGGACATTGTTCAACGGAACAAATTCAGATGGATGAATTATTCCTGATAAGATGCTCCTTCTCGTTTCAATAAAAAATATATATCAGGAACCCTTTTTCCAAAAATATCCTGCCCTGCAGGTTAATCAGCCAGGAAATTGTCTGGTACGATCCAGTTAACAGAACAGGAACATAATTTATACCTGAAAGACATATACATGTAATGATTCAGTCGTAACCAGTTACAAGGAAGCTACTATGAATAAAAACGACATGAGTCCTTTACCTACCAATACCCACGAGTGGTTTTTTAATCGTAACAGCATCATCATTTTGCTCGATATTGTTCTGTTTATCGTTCTCTACAACACGCTACCCTATGAGCCGAAGGTGGTCATGGGACTGAGTATGCTCGCTTTTATCGCCGTATTATGGTTAACGGAAGCGCTGCACGTGACCGTTACGGCAATAATGGTTCCCGTTATGGCTGTGCTGTTGGGAGTATTTAATACCCAGGCGGCGCTAAACAGTTTCGCTAACTCTACGATATTCCTTTTCCTCGGCGGCTTTGCTCTGGCGGCGGCGATGCATGTGCAGGGGCTGGATAAAGTCATTGCCGATAAAGTATTAGCGATGGCGAGGGGCAAAATGAGCCTCGCGGTCTTTATGCTGTTTGGCGTGACGGCGCTGCTGTCAATGTGGATCAGTAATACGGCGACGGCCGCAATGATGATGCCGCTGGTATTGGGGATCCTGAGTAAAGTCGATGGCAAAAACAGCCATTCGACCTATGTGTTTGTGCTCCTGGGGATTGCCTATAGCGCCAGCATTGGCGGGATGGCGACGATCGTCGGCAGTCCACCGAATGCGATTGCCGCCGCCGAGGTGGGGCTCTCCTTCTTTGACTGGATGAAGTTCGGTTTCCCGGCAATGATCGTCTTACTGCCTGTCGCTATTGCGATTCTTTACCTCGTGTTCAGGCCGGAACTTAAGGGAACCTTTGAAACGAATACTGAGCAGGTCGATTGGGATAAAGGCAAAGTTGTCACCCTGGCTATTTTTGGCCTTACCGTATTCTTCTGGATTTTCAGCGGACCCATTAACGACCTGCTGGGCGGTTTTAAATCCTTTGATACCATTGTGGCATTAGGCGCCATTATATTAGTCAATTTCGCCCGGGTGGTTCACTGGAAGGATATAGAAAAAACGGCTGACTGGGGCGTGCTGTTATTATTCGGCGGCGGTATCTGCTTAAGTAATGTGTTGAAAGAGACGGGCACCAGTCTGTTCCTGGCAAACCAGATTAGCGGGATGGTGGCTCATATGGGGATATTTATTATTATCCTGGTGATTGCAACATTCGTGGTGTTTCTGACCGAGTTTGCCAGTAATACGGCCAGCGCCGCTTTGCTTATTCCCGTATTTGCCTCAGTGGCCGAAGCGTTCGGCATGTCGCCTGTGATTCTGTCGGTATTGATTGCCATTGCGGCTTCATGCGCTTTTATGCTGCCCGTGGCGACGCCGCCAAACGCTATCGTTTTCGCCACCGGCCATATCAAGCAGCAGGAGATGATGCGCGCCGGCCTGTTTTTGAATATCGCCTGTATCGTCGTTTTGACCGGTTTTAGCATGTTGTTTTGGTTATAACTTAAACGCAGCGCGGCGGTCATTGCAGGCCGCCGTGTCGGGGTGACTCTCTTTGAGCGACAGGCGGGGCGCGCTTTTGTCATCGGCGACATCGCCAGTATAAAGCGATGCCGGGCATTAACGATTAAGCCAATAATCTAGGGCAGCGTAAAGGTGACCGTTGCCGCCGCGCTCCATGCGCCTGATGAGGTCTGATTTAACGCTTTCCACTGTGCCGTCAACGACTGTGGCGTTTGCACGGTATGGGTATAGGTTGCCCCTGAACAGACATTGGTGTTGGTATTGTCGCGCATTATTCGAAAATCGATTTGCCCTGTTGCCGCACAGCTCCAGGATTCAATAACGTTAAAGTTTTCTGATGCGCCAAACTTGCGGGTTAAATTGCCCTGTCCGGTTACGGTAAGCGGCTGTTCCATATAGGTGGTGCGCCACGCGGAGATAGTTCCGGTGTTGAATACCGTGCTGGGGAGAATTTCTATCGCAGCAATATTGCGTATATTAACGGCGATAGTATTGGTGATAGGTAAGGCCGGTGAATAACTGATCGTCGGGGCGTAGGCGGGTCGTTTGCCTGAAGGCACCAGTATAAAAGAATGGCTGATTGTCGATCCACTGGCCAAAGATGTAAGGGCGCCTTGCGTTACAGTGCAGTAAAGAAAGACACTTGGTGGCGTTGCGGCAGAAAGTGTAGCCTGCAGATTTGTATCGTAGGAGGATGATGATGGCATTGTCGTGAAAGTCTGACGTGGGTAAGTAAGCGTTGTTACACCGACATTTGCTGAATCTGGACGGGTCAAGGATCGAGTGCTTTGTGACCCATTATTATTAGATTTCAATTGAACGAAAGTACCAAACGAACTTATAACGTATGGTTCATTCCCCGAACCGAAAAAAGATTTACATGTGGCACCTTTGCCCATGCGTATATCGTAATTGACCTTAAAGGTGAAGCAGCCGTTTATGGTAAGAGATGCACCGCTGGCGGTTGCAGTACAGGTTCCCCTGGCATTAATTGAGGCGGCGGCAGCTGTGGCGACAGTGTTACTTGTCATGCTATAAGTATGCGATCCCCAGTAAATCAGCCCATTTTCTTGAACATAATTACCACTACCGATGGCGGGTGCCCAAAAAACTTTTTCACCGTCAGGGATTACCGACGCGCTGGCCGTAACGGTCTTTGGCGTCAGCGTGACGGTTATCGGATCGGTAGTATAAGCGCCGGTTACTGGATCAAACGATCCGCTTTTAACCTCGGGGGTGACGGTGAGTGCCGTTACGGTAGTAACGAACATAAAAACAAACCACTTCATTCTATTCTTCCTCGTAAGGCGTGCTATTTACTTCGACCAAGGGCGCAGAATTATTGACAGACGCTCGTCGCGCTCCAGAGACCGGATGCGCCAGCGGGTTTACGGGCGATATAATCAGCCTGACAGGTTGTTTCCTGCCCCTGACCGTTGCCCCACTGCACAAGCAGAGTTCCTTTTTGCGGTAAACCGCTCAGGAATACTTCCCCACCGTCACCGACAATAGAGGTGTTTCCCTCTGTTTTAAGCAGCGATACCACCGCCCCAAAGGGGATTGGTTTGCCGCCGGGCAGCGTTAACGTCATCAGGACGCGGTGGCCAATGGCCGTTTTATACTCTGCTCTGACGAGTGCCCCGCGGGTGGGGACAACTTTACTGGTCATATAGGTGATATCGGTATCGTCCCGCAGGGTCTTGCTATTCAGGCTAATATCATTGCGGCGGTACGGGGTCAGGTAAGGAACAACCGCATAGCCGCGGCTGTCCGTAGTGATGCCGCTATAGTTATTGATACCGACGCCTTCGGCATCCGGTGCTTTTACCAAGCCAATGGTTTCACCTAAGGGTTGTGACAGGGTGATACCATTTTCATGAACGACGAGCCCGCCGGCGATGCCGTACCCCAATTGCCGGGTATCACGGCTGTGGCTGTAAGAACCATTTACCGTTCCATAGCTTGTCTGCCAGTTGGCATTTGCTCCTACCAGTTGTTCGTTATGGCTGGAGTGAGTGGCGTTGATGCCCCAGTCAAGGCTGCCATCATCAAATGCCGAGCCGTTGAGCCTCAGGTTATGGCTGGTCCCGTTTCCACTCGTCCGGGTTGTGCCATAGGAGGCGTAAGTCTGGGGCAGGAACTTATCCAGAGGCACATTAATTTCAAAAGAGACAACATTATCCTGATCGGCATGGCCATACAGGCCGGTGTTGCGGTTCCAGGAGTAGTTCAAACTGATGCCAATGGCGTTGAAGTTTTTGTAGTACCCCAGGTTCGCCGACAGGCTGTTACGTTTGTTATGCCAGTAATCCTCACTGATCAAGGAGGCATTAAACGCGCCAAAATTGGCGCCAAGATCCTGATTCAACGACAGCTCAGCCCGGTTACGACGGCGGTCAGTAACATATGATGGAATGTTACTATCGCTTCTGTAGGTGCCGAGCGTCTCCTCCAGCGAGCGAAATCCGGAGGTTGAATAGCGATAACCGGCGATGGTGAAGTTTGTTCCCGTTTGCAGGAAATTTTTGCTATAGCGCACCCGTAGCGACTGACCCTGTTGCCTGCCCGTATCCGTCGGCGCTGACACCGAGTGGATGACATCGGCTGAAAAAGCGCCCCATGCGCCGATGTTCTTGCCCACGCCCAGAGCGTAAGACTGGTATTTGCTGCCTGCGTTTTGCACCCCACCGTACAGCGTAAAACCGAGCGGGAGACCATAAATACCGGTTCCCTGCACAAACAGATTTTTTTCCGTTTGCGGATCATAGGCGCGAAACTGACCGCCCGTTACGCTATAACGAAATTTCCCTTCGCGCTGCAGCACAGGCAAAGAGGCATAGGGGATAATCAAATGTTGTTCGCTTCCATCCGCTTCTTTAATCGTGACGTCAAGATCGCCTGCCCCGCCTGTAGAGGCGAGATCCGTTATTTCAAATGCTCCCGGCGCCACTTTGGTTTCATAAACCACGTATCCGTTCTGGCGTATGGTGACAAGGGCATTACTGCGGGCAATCCCCCGCACTACAGGCGCATAGTTGCGTACGCTGGAAGGCAGCATGTCATCATCTGAGGCTAGTTGAACACCGCGGAACGGTACGCTATCGAAGACATCAGAAGGGGCGGAACTGTCACCTAACGTCAGTTGGCTTCGCAAAGAGATAATATTCCGCTGAAGATAGCTGTAGACGTTGTCCCATTTACTTCCACTCTGATTACTATGCTCAAAGGTGGTGTAGTTGCGCAGACGCCACGGCCCGATGTTTATTCCCGGCCGCAGGTTGAGGTACGTACTTTTATAGGTATCAGCACCGTTATACTGGCTCTGATAACTGTTCATGCTGTAATTGAGTAACACGGCAGGAATCCCCTCATCCCAAAGCTCGACGGGCACTTCATCCTGACTGCGTGCCTTTAATGCCGCGTGGGGAATGCTCAGGTTTAGCCGCTGTCGGTTAAACTGAAAGTCAGTAAACGCGTCTGGAATAGCGTCCAGCTTAATGCATTCGCTGTTACTGTCCTGCAGCTCTGGAAACGGGGCGGTATTAATCCCCCACTGGGTGAGTTCCTCCAGGGTAACGCAGGGTTCCAGCTTGCCATCAGCAGTTTTCGAGAACATCACGTCACGGGCCTCGGCGGTCACCATCTCATTATTCACTGAGATATCGACCCGGTATTTTCCCGCAGGCTGACCATTGGCGACTTCAAAGACCGAGAGGTCGGTTGTACGCTCTGAAACACCATCCCGAACCTCAAGCAAGGCAGGATTAAAATACTCATCCGCAAAAGATTTATCAGGAACATTCAGAAGCGTAATGATAATCAAAAGGGATGTATATTTCGCAGTGAAATTTATCTGTCGCAAAATTCCATACCTGTTATACAAAAACATCGGTGAGAATTAATATGTGGCGTGAAACTCTTTGCCACTCGTTCCGTAGTCATTAATTATTTTCCAGTCAACACTATTGCTGGCCGCACCGGATGGAATAGTAATTAACAGCTCTGATTTGGGCGCTACATAGGTTTGTTCAGGGAGCACAGGCTTAAACATCTGACCTCCTACCTTGATCATCCCAAAGTTCATATAAAACGGCGTTGGGTTAGTAACCTGAATCTGATTACCTACTCTTTTCCAGCTAAGCAGGCTGGCGCTTTCTTCCGGTATACTCTTAATTGATGCGGGGCGGTAAATAAATTTCAGCCTTTTTTTAATCGCCAGCTGTAAAGTGTTTTCGCGCATGTCCTCTTTTTTAATTGACGGGATGCTTTTAATATTGAGCCAGAATAAAGATTCGCGATCATCCGGGAGTCGTTCGCCGCTGTAAATAGCGCGTAAGGTATTATCCTGCCCTGGTTCCAGGCGAAACAATGGTGGCGTGATCGTAAATGGAGCTTTAGATTTGTCATGCTCCCCCCGGTCTACCCAGGACTGAATAAGTACCGGAATCCCTTTGTTTGAGTTACTGACAGTAATGGAAGCCTCTTTTTCATTGCCGTTAAAAACCAGACGAGTGCCCCCGACAGAAACAGCTGCAACGCTGCTAGTGCTAACTGAGACTGAAGCCAAAAATAAAGATAAAAAAAGGAACGCTTTCATGAATACTCCACTAACGGGGGCGCTGGCACCCCCGCCATATTACATATTTACATATAAGAGATATTTACCTGGGCTACGGCGTTAGCCTGGCCCGCGGTGACAGCGGCTGAGGTACTGATATAATTAGCCGTAAAGTTGAGCTGCTGCGTAGCGGCAGATGTCAACGCAATACCAGAATCGGCGGAGTTAATATCGATATTGGTGCCGTCAGCCTTTTTGATATTAATCGATACACCGGTTGCGCCACCGCCGGTCAGTGCCAGGTCGCCTGCCGCATCCGCTGCGCCTGAAAAGGTAACCAGCGCGGCAGTCGGACCACCTGATGCCGGACAACCCGTTAAGTTAATGGAAAAAGGAACCGGGAGGGTCGTCGTTCCCACAGTCGGGAATTGCGCGATACCGAATGTGCCGAGCTGAACGTTTACAGTATTATTCGAGGTAGCTACGCTACAGGCTTCCTGAAGAATGGTTCCGCTGAAGTTAACGGTGGCATCTGCAGCCAGTGCCTGAGATGCAGACACAGATAACAGACCAAATGCAAACGCAACTGCTGATAATTTTTTCATACATCATTATCCTTAATATAAGCAACCGAAGTCATTCGGCGCATATTGCTATAAAGTTTCACAGAGCCATATCACATGAATGGCCTTGGGTAACAACATAACGATCCCGTTATTTCTATGCACCTGAAAACGTCTTATTAAGAATGTTTGATCGTTCATAATTTACGCCTGGAAAAATCCCTCTCCTGGCATATAAAAGTTGCAGCATGACTTTTTGCTGCCGGCTAAAAACGGCACAAAGCGTACTTATCAAAATGCTTAATAACATTACCTCTTCATTTATCTGGTTTTTTATTATCGAACCACAGGGGGGGCGGTTGAGGGCGGGCTTTATTACAGGTTAATGTCCTGGGTTTTATGTTGTAATTTTGTTTAAAAATCTCGCTTAATTTAAATAGATATTAACAAGGTGCCTTGCCTTGACTGTTTATTAATATTTCATAATACCTGTTGTTATTATTTTAATAGCGAGGGATGAAATCGATAATGTTATTTATAATCAATCGGTTGTGATGTTCTATTTTGGGGCTTTAAATGTATTTAAGAACCTTTAAGGTTTTTTAAGGGCATTTCATGTGGCAGCACGTGACAGTTTTTAGCATTAAATGAGATGATTTCCTTGAGAAAACTGTATTTTACCTTCACGTCACGGGTTTATCCCTGACACAGGGAAACCAGGATATTACGCTATGGCTTTTTTATGATACGTCACGGGACGCGCGTTTTTGCCATGCACTCACAAATCGTGACCTGATTTTGGCTTTCAGTCATATAAAATTTAAAAGGATCAATGATGAGTAAGATTATAAGGCACGAAATTAATGAAAGCTGGGCAATATCCGGAGTGGTCGAATCCTGTGGTTTGGTCTTTGTGAGTTACTGTATTGGTAACATCGGGAAGCCCATCGAGGAACAGATAAATGGCGCTTTCGATAATTTGAGCGAAAGGCTTAACACTATCGGCCTGACGCTGGAGTCAGTCGTAAAAATTGATGCTCTGTTTCGCGACGTATGGAATATCCCATTAATGGAAAAAGTCATGCGTCAGCGATTCAACGGCCATTATCCCGCCAGAAAATCAATTCAAACCGAGTTTGCCCATGCTGGCGGGGCCACAGGTATGCTCTTTCAGCTTGATGCGATTGCCTGTCGTTAATCGATGTCGCCTCTTCTGTAATTGACAGGGGCGCGCCGTTTCGCTGTTCAACCGGGAAGCCATTGCATCGACCTCCCGGCTTGCTGACCCGCTAAAATAAATCGCTATCACACGAATAGGCATTTTATTCGGATGAACTGATTTTAAACCATCGCTTTTTTTGCCGGGTCGTAAAAAACAAAAGCAATTTTGTTTTTGTCAGGATCGCGAACGTAGGCACTGTAAAAATCAGCGCCGTAGTGCGGACGAAAAGCCGGTGGGCCTTCATCTTCGCCACCATTCTCAATCGCTAATCTATAAAGTTCCTGGATCATTTCAACGGATACCGCATTCAATGCAACCATGACGCCATTACCTCGGGTGGCGGGGAGATTATCAAACGGCATTCCAACGCATAATCCGGTAGTATGATTATCTTTGAACGTTCCCCATGCGGCGCCTTTTTCGCTACGCCCATCGAGAGGATGGCCAAGCACGCGCATCAAAGGCGCATAAAATTTATAGGAAGCTTGAGGGTCATTGGTTCCCAGCATAATATAAGAAAACATAGCATCTCCTTTTTAAAAATAGAGCATAACATAGCTAAGATATAACGAATATTTACCGGGTGTGAATTCAGATATTACATGAAAAATTCCCGGATAAGGTTGGCGATAATGAATAAAGAAGAGGTAAGGATCGTGCTTAACTTATGCTGTGCTGACGCTTCCCCTCAGCGTGGCAGGCTGGAATGATAAATATTTGTTATATCCAGTCAGAAGGGAACCACAGGCTCCCGACAGTAAAAAACAATAGACTTAACGGGGATAAAAAAGATCGACGCCCGGGCGCTATGTTCTTTTGACGCTAAGGATAGCGTTGACCATTAGCGCTAACACGCCGACGGGACTGATAAAAACACCTTCGTTGGGCAATAACTGATTGTAGTTTCAGGGTTTATTCGTTTTAAACCTACATTTTTAATCACGACGTTTCGTAAATTTTTAACCATTAACCGGCTAATACGTTTATGGGCGCGGACGTTTTTGGTGAAGTTTGACAGCCGAAAAGACTCAGCATTAAAAATTAAAACGTCACATATGTTTTTTCAATCATATAATTAGCTATAATGCATGTAATTCCAGCTACACTGATCACCTCCTTACCCTTTTAACCTCTTTTAACATATCAGCCGCGAATAGCATATGTATTGGATCATAAACAAAAATATAGAATTTTGGCCTGAAAATAAGCGGTTAATCTCGTTGAAAAACCCGGCGCTGAGCGTCACATTGACGGCTCCGGCAAGCCACTGTCTTGTTCTTTTACTGGAAGCCTCACCGGAGCTGGTCAGCCAGCAGACTTTTTTTAAAAAAGTTTGGGAAGATGAGGGGATCCTGGTTCCTGCAAATACCTTGTATCAAAACATATCGATTGTCAGGCGCGGACTGCGCGATGTCGGAGAAACGGATAACTCATTAGTCGTGACGGTGCCGCGTAAAGGTTTTCATATCAATGCCAACGTTAACATTGAAAAACGTGAAAAAATATCTTTAGATTCAGTAGGTTCTGCTGATGCATCTCTCGCGGTGCAGGATAGCGTTGCGGGAAAAAAAGCAACCACTGAATCTGTGGCTACCGTGCATACGGCTGATAAGAAAAACGCCCGCTCAAAGGCTGTCACACTCTTGATTATGGCATTGAGTTTACTGGCGGGCTTTTTTTCTCTGCATTACCTCTGGCACTTTAATGATGAAAAGCCCTTTTTTAGCAGCTATACATTAGTTGAAAGCGATCGCGGATGTCATTTTTATACCATAGATGATAATCATGCCAGCATTGATAAATTTAATAGTTATAAGTCATTGATTTTCAAATCCGGACTGGACTGCAAGAAGTATCCCTTTGTTTATTTTTCCATGTCGCAGATGACTCCTGGTTTTATAGTGTTTATTTGCAGGAAAAGTTACACCGCGAAGGCTTCTGCCGGATGTGTTACGCTCTCTTTTCGTGGAATTGTACATGAATAGAATAAAAATTGTGATTGGCTTTTTTATTTCTGGCGCTCTGGCAGGGGGGATCTATAATTTTGTGAACGATAAAATACATCATAAGGAAGAGTGTACGGCATCGCTCGTGGTCTTCAAGGATAATACACAAACTAATTTGACCTTAAATTTCATGTATTCACTTGCTGAAGGTAAGGGTACCGTTGCGGTCAGCGGTAGCTATCTGGATGGCGGGAAACTGCAGGGCCATATCAGAAGAGATGTCATCTATGATATGGTCAAAAATCATGAAACTCACCATTTCCACTCCAGAGAAATAAACCGATACGGTAACATTGACTCCGTGTCGGATGAGTTCCTGGCCAGCATCCTGCCTGACTTTTACGTTTATCCAAATGAAAAAATAAGCTATATTATTTCAAAGCAAAATGAGCATAGCTTTCTGATAAAAATTGGGTCACGACCGCTACTGTATTGTGCTAATTAACGGTACGGATGATGAGTCAGGCTTGCTTATCATCCACAATTATCTGGCATAATCGTCCTTTAAATGGTCTTTTATAATGAGTAAATCAGTTAGCTTCCCTGCGCCAATTTTTCGACAGGCCACATATCTGTAATTGCTGACGATCTTACTGGTGAGCGATAGAGATTCAGCGATAACATGCGTATCTTTACCTTCAAGGCTTTTGTTGAGAATGATTTTTTCAATTTTGCTTAAGCGCTGGTTTTTGGTCGGTTTACACTTAACCCGTCTGATCAGGCAGCGGAGCGCTTTCATTATGACTTCCGGCGGCGCTTTAGCATTTATCACGGTATCTGCATCACAGATGAGTGCATGCTGCGACGAACTCAGAATCAGTAATACTTTGCATCGCTGGTTTAACGAGGAAAGTTTGCTGGCGTTGCATTTGTTTTCTAAACTCAGATGCAGGATAACAATATCTTCATAGTTTAAACGATCGAGTTGCGGGTCGTCACACTGACAGCTTTTGATTTCCATCGCGTTATATTGTCCGACACAGATAATGCCATCTCGAAGATACTGGTTATTGCTGATGATGAAGATAGCCATGATAACTCCCGTAAGCATTTCACTCATGATGTGTCGTATTAAATGACTATATCTGATTGTTCAGAAATTCAAACTTATCTCGTCTTAAATTTTCTTATTTTCTCATGTTAAATGGTAAAACTTAGAGTAAACAAGGAGTTGTATGATTTTCTTGAGGTGTCTGATAAGATATAAATAACATTTAGAAAATTCCTTATTAAATAATAATCGTCTTTTAATGTGCTTGGAATAATCTTAACGTTGATTTGCGTCATTATATCGTGGTTGTGATTGGTGCTTTACTAATCTCATGCGTATTAATCATCTTATCTTTTTACGCAGCGTATAGCACTTGTCACCAGGTGCCATAAATAAATTCACTTGTGGGATGTGGTTTTATGAATGGGGTTATGGAACTAGAATTCTGGATGCGTGTTGCCATTGGTGAAGCTGAAGAGAGTTTGCGTGAGGGGAATAAAGGTTTTGGCGCCGTTATCATCAAGGATGGTGAGATGGTTGCGGCGGCGCATGACTATGAGGAAACAGAGGGAGACGCAACCTCACATGCTGAAATCAACGCGATTAAAATTGCCAGCCAAAAAATTGGCAAAAATTTAAACGGGTGCATACTGATATCCACCAGTGAGCCTTGTCCTATGTGCGCATTTGCCATCGCCTGGTCCGGGATAAGCGAAATAGCTTTTGGTTTTTCTATTCAGGATGCACTTGCTCAAGGGCGGCGGCGGATTGCATTTCAGTGCGTCGAGGCTTTTGATAAGGCGGGCACAGAGGTCATTGTTCATAAAGGTATTCTGCGGCGGGAATGCGCAATTCTCTATCGTGCTGACGTTCGCAGCGAAATTAATCATCTGCGCAACGCAACCGATGAAGACCTTAAGGCGCTGAACGCGGATTCCATTGCCCGGCGTACTGCATGGTTCTGCCAAAATAAAGCCGGGTTGAATATTGGCGATAGCCATTTATTAGACACCGCACACCGCTTACTTATAACGCGATTCCACGCTGCAGAGGTTGAAATGCCCGTGGTGAACAGAACTGAGAAGCAAATTACTTTCCACTCTATGAATTTCTGCCCAACGCTTGAGGCATGCAGAATTCTGCGCCTTGATACCCGGCACGTTTGCAAACTCCTGAATGAAGAGTCCACCGATATGTTAGTGAAAAAGATAGATAGCCGACTTCGCTTCTCTCGAAATTATAATAACCTCAGACCATATTCCTCTTTCTGCGAAGAATCTATTTCTATTGAGGATTGAACGTGTGTTGCCATAAGCGATGTGCCTGATTGTTCCAGGGGCCGTTAACGGACTTTAGCTTCCTGAAAAACAAAGCTATCCGTTAACCATCGGCGATTTAACAGGGCAAAGCAGGCGATCAGCGGCGTAATGTTAAAACTTTTAAAGGAGAAGTCATGAAATTAATCGACTTGCACATGCATTCGGCATATAGCAACGATGCCGATTTCCCGGTCAGCGATCTGCTTACCATGGCTAAAGCGGCGAATCTTGCGGCCCTGGCGATAACCGATCACAACTCGGCGCGATCCGTTGAGGAGTCTATTCGCTATGGCAGAGCAAATAGCGTAAGCGTGATGACCGGGATTGAAATCGACTGCGCGTTTGCGGGCAATAATTATCATCTGCTGGGCTACGGTTTTCGTCGAGACAGCCGGGATTTTGATGCCGTCGAACACAACTTCCATCGTCTGGAAACTGCCGCGACGCCGCTAAAGCTGGAGAAACTGCGGGCGCTGGGGTTCCAGCTTGATGAAGATCGCCTGTATGCCATGGCCGGCGATCGAGTCCCGCAGGAAGAGGAGATGGCAGAACTTATTTTAGAGGATGCGCGCAACCTGAATCATGATCTGCTGCTGCCTTACCGCGCGGGGAATGCGCGCAGCGATATGCCGTTAATTAACTTTTTTTGGGACTTTTTTGGCCGAGGCAAACCCTGCCAGGTGACGGTGGAATTGCCGCCGATGGCGGAGATGGCGGCGCTGATAATCGACAACGGCGGCATTCCGGTCATTGCGCATATCGGCGCTAACGTGAAGGAAAAGCCGCTGGCGGTGATTGAACAGATGTTGCCACTTGGCGTACGCGGCGTGGAAGTGTTCTCCAGCTATCATGATGAGGAGCTATGTCGCGAACTTTATCACTACACGCTGGATAAATCGCTGCTGGCGACCTGCGGCAGTGACTTTCATGGTAAAAACAAACCCAATATTAAGCCTGGCGACTGTAGACCATGGCGTGACGCGCTACCGAAAACCCTGGAAATCCTCGAGCAGGTTGATCTTTATTGACGCTTGAAACCTACCGGCTGTGGGCGAGTTATTAAATAACAAGGACAAAAGATTTTGTGTATAGGTATTATCGGGCAGGAAAAGAGGCACAGGAAGAGGTATCTGCCGTCAGTCAGAGAAAGAGATGGACCACTTTCGTTATGCCTCTAAATAGAGAGTCACAAAATCGCGTATATTTTATGGGGGCGCATAGTTTTGTTGAGAGCCACGTTTCACGGCAATGACTCTCTCCTTCGGATAAATTTAGCTACGGCTTGTAACGCCTCATCCGCTTCAGGTACCTTTCCCACCGATGACTGAAATACATGCCAGAGCCCGTCCCATATCTCAAGCTCAACTTGCATCCCAGCCTTTTTAGCATATCGGGAGAGGCGTAATGCATCATCGCGCAATAACTCCTCGCTTCCCACCTGAATAAATACGGGAGGAAGTCCAGACAAATCACCAAACAGGGGAGAGACAAGAGGATCGCTTCGTTCACTGTCCGAACAGTAGTATTTCACAGTCATTATCAGGTCTTCTATGCAAAGCAGCGGATCGAGATCCTTACACAGCGTTATGCTCTTACCAGAAAGTGTGAAATCTAACATGGGAGACAGCAGAACAGACGAGTCCGGCAAAGGATCTTGATGCTGTTTTAACAGGAGTAAAAGCGACATGACCAGTCCACCACCGCTGGAGTCTCCCGCGAGGATAATGTCCTCTGCTGAATAACCATTAGCAAGCAGCCATAAATAGGCCTGATGACAATTTAATAAGGCCGCAGGAAATCGATTTTCTGGCGCCAGAGGATATTCCAGTACCAGAGTTCGACAACCAGAATATTGTGCGAGACAGGCAGCGAGTTTTCTGTGAGTCAGACACGATCCCTGAGAATTTCCACCGCCGTGGAAATAGAGAATAATCCTGGTATTTATCGAATCGGGATATGAAATCCATTCCGCAGTTATCTCTGTATCGTTAACCGTTTCGATGCATACACCCGCAGGTAGTGTTGCCTTTATGGCTGCAGACTCCCAGACCTGGCGCTGAAGGGAGAGTGGGGTATTCAAAAGAAAATGAATATTTTCATCATGATTTTCAAATAGCTTAGCTTTATAATCTTTTGCTCCGTTACTCAGCATCTTCATTCCTTTTGCTGCTTACGCCAGAAATAATAATTGTCGGTAGTGCTTTTTTTGCATTTTAATAGGCATTAATTTATTTACTCATTCATAAACAATCTGAGAAATACGCCACATTATAAGTTTATTAAAATTCTTCGGCTTTTTTTTATCTTTCCCTACTAACCGACAAATAGCTTATTTTTTCAACGACGCTGGTGATAAGGCTTTTCCCGCAAAACAAGCGGACCTACGCTCAGGCAATTGATGCGAGAGAGCGTGGGGCAGGCAAAATCCCTGGCAATGAATTTTTTCTGGCAGAGAGGGGGAGGGGACTTTGAAGGGAAGCTAGTGCTGGCTCCCCAAAAGCAAAAAACCGCCTTGTGGGCAGGTTCTTTAAATAGTGGTGCCCGGACTCGGACTAACGCCGCAGGCGTTGAACAGCGCGCTTGTCGCGCTGGCCCCGAAGGGGTGAGCCGCGGTGCGGCGAATAATCGAACGAAGTTCGATGGAAGTCCGCTCGCAGAAAAGCAAAAACCCAGCCATAGGCTGGGTTCTCTGAATGGTTGGTGCCCGGACTCGGACTAACGCCGCAGGCGTTGAACAGCGCGCTTGTCGCGCTGGCCCCGAAGGGGTGAGCCGCGGTGCGGCGAATAATCGAACGGAGTTCGATGGAGAGTCCGCTCGCAGAAAAGCAAAAACCCAGCCATAGGCTGGGTTCTTTAAATAGTGGTGCCCGGACTCGGAATCGAACCAAGGACACGGGGATTTTCAATCCCCTGCTCTACCGACTGAGCTATCCGGGCAACGGGGCGCATTAAACCTGATTCGCCGCACCTCGTCAACGAAATTTATCTGTTTCGCAGCAGACTGAACAATCTATCACCACATTGCGTCAAAAGCACGCATCTTCAGGCGAAAAACGCCGTCCAGGCTACCGAAATCGGCATCGCCAGCACCAGGGCCGGCAGCATATTCACCACGGCGAACATTTTAATTCCGCAGATGCGCAAACCGGTGGCAACCAGCAGCATCCCGCCGACAGCGCTGAAATCCGCCATCATCATCGGCGTGGTCAACGGCATAATCAACGATGCGCAGGCCGCCAGCGCCAGCTGGATAGCCAGCATCGGCACGCAAATGGCCGAGACCGCCAGCCCCAGGGTGCAGGCGAAAATGGTGGCGGTAAAGAAGTCGAGAAATGCCTTGGCGATCAAAATGCTGGCGTCACCGGTCATTCCTTCGCGCATCGCGCCGAAAATCCCGGTTCCGCTGGCGCAGAACAGGACGATAATCGCGACGTAGCTTTGAATATACGACTCATGCGCCGAACTCTTTATCTGGCCCTTTTTTGGCGAAAGCAGCTGCTGAAGCTTACTCACCAGCGTATTAATGCCTTTCTCCATATTACATACTTCGCCGAACAGCGCGCCCACCAGCGTTGAAAGCACCATCACCGGCAGGTTGGCGCATTTGATCACCAGTAGAATACCGATGCCCAGCGACGCCAGTCCAAAAATAGAGGTCATTGATGTCCGAATCCGTTCCGGCAATCTTTGACTTAAGAGTGCGCCAAGTACGCCGCCCAGAAGGACCGCACCGGCGTTAATAAATGGCCCTGTAACCAAAGTATGACTCCTGTTAATTATCCCTAACGACTGCATTATTATGGCGCGAAGCTGGCCAAAAGGCTTGCGCATCCGTGGGGTCGCTGCATACGTAATTCATCTTGCACGGTACATTTAAAGGTGACATGATTGCGCGAATTTTCTCCTCCCCTGAATGAGGCCGCCGGGATGACGACATCGCCACTACATCACCAGTGCCGCTGCGTACAGATGCGCAGGCTGCCTCGTCTTGCTACCCTTACTCTGCAACTTCTGCCCGTCATGCGGTGAGCGTAACGCAGGCTCACTGCAGGACAACAGTAAGATCGGACGCGGTCTGCTTTTACTGATGTCTGGCGGTCGGAGCTGGGATCCAGCCAGACCCTGACGGTTCGTTGGCCAGAGCAGAGATGCCCTGGCCTAAGCCTTTTACTCTCCGGAAACGGGTATCCGCGCTCATGAAATCAATGCACATTGCCGCCAGCCGCGAGCTGGTATCCCACCTGTCCACCCACCGTCGCGTGGTGGCCCTGGACAGTACTGATTTTACCGATGTGGCGGCAGTCGTCATTACCGTGGCGGACAGCCGCAGCGGCATCCTTGCGTTGCTGAAACGCACGGGCTTTAACCTGCCGGTCTATCTGTTCAGCGAAGCTGAGCACGAAAAACCAGAAGGCGTGACGGCCATCGTTAGCGGCAAAGAGCAGGAGTGGCTCGAACTGGAAGCCGCCGCCTGCGACTATGAAGAGAACCTGCTGCCGCCGTTCTTCGATACGCTGACTCAGTACGTAGAGATGGATAACAGCACCTTCGCGTGCCCCGGCCATCAGCACGGCGCCTTCTTTAAGAAGCATCCAGCGGGGAGGCAGTTCTTCGACTTCTTTGGTGAGAACGTCTTTCGCGCCGACATGTGCAACGCCGACGTTAAGCTTGGCGATCTGTTGATTCATGAAGGATCGGCCAAACACGCGCAGAAGTTCGCGGCGAAGGTCTTCAACGCCGATAAAACCTATTTTGTCCTTAACGGTACCTCGGCGGCGAACAAAGTGGTGACTAACGCGCTGCTGACCCGCGGCGATCTGGTGCTGTTTGATCGCAATAACCATAAATCCAATCATCATGGGGCGCTGATTCAGGCAGGCGCGACGCCGGTCTATCTCGAAGCATCGCGCAACCCGTTCGGTTTTATCGGCGGGATTGACGAGCGCTGCTTCGATGAAAAATACCTGCGCGATCTGATTCGCGAGACGGCGCCGGAAAAAGCTGATATGCCGCGCCCGTTCCGCCTTGCGGTGATCCAGCTCGGAACCTATGACGGGACGGTATACAACGCCCGCCAGGTGGTCGATAAAATCGGCAGCCTGTGCGACTACATCCTGTTTGACTCGGCCTGGGTCGGCTACGAGCAGTTTATCCCGATGATGGCCGACTGTTCGCCGCTGCTGCTGGACCTGACGCCGGATGACCCGGGCATTTTTGTTACTCAGTCGGTGCATAAACAGCAGGCCGGTTTTTCGCAAACTTCGCAGATCCATAAAAAGGATAACCATCTGCGAGGGCAGGCGCGTTTTTGCCCGCATAAGCGGTTGAATAACGCCTTTATGCTGCATGCCTCGACCAGCCCGTTTTATCCGCTGTTCGCGGCTCTCGATGTGAATGCCAAAATCCATGAAGGGGAAAGCGGGCGCCGCCTGTGGGCCGAATGCGTGGCGCTGGGTATTGAAGCGCGCAAAGCGATTATCGCTAACTGCAAAATGATCCTGCCGTTTATTCCGCCAATGGTCGCGGGACGCCCGTGGCAGGATCACCCCACCGAAACCATCGCCCGCGAGCGGCGCTTCTTTAGCTTTGAACCGGGCGCGCGCTGGCACGGCTTTGAGGGCTATGCCAGCGAACAGTACTTCGTTGACCCCTGTAAGCTGCTGCTGACGACGCCAGGAATCGATGCGCAGAGCGGGGAATATACTGATTTTGGCATCCCGGCGACCATTCTGGCCCACTATCTGCGCGAAAACGGCATCGTGCCGGAGAAGTGCGATCTGAACTCTATTCTGTTTCTGCTGACCCCCGCCGAAAGCGAGGAGAAGCTGGCGCAGCTGGTGGCGATGCTTGCCCAGTTTGAGCAGCATATCGAATCGGATACGCCGCTGGCCGAGGTTCTACCGAGCATCGTTAACAAATACCCGGTGCGCTATCGGGACTACACCATCCGCGAGCTGTGTCAGGAGATGCACAACCTGTACGTTAGCTTTGAGGTGAAGGATCTGCAAAAAGAGATGTTCCGCAAGCAGAGCTTCCCGCGGGCGGTCATGAGCCCGCAGGACGCCAACCGCGAGTTTATTCGCGGTAACGTCGAACTGGTGCGCTTAAGCGAAGCGGAAGGGCGCATTGCGGCGGAGGGCGCGCTACCGTATCCACCGGGCGTGCTGTGCGTCGTGCCTGGCGAAATCTGGGGCGGGGCGGTGCTGCGCTATTTTCTGGCGCTGGAGGAGGGCGTCAATATGCTGCCGGGCTTCTCGCCGGAGCTCCAGGGGGTCTATAGCGAAACGGACTCTGACGGCATTAAGCGTCTGTATGGTTATGTGCTGAAAGCATAAAAAAAACGCCCCGTTGATATCACCGGGGCGCTTTTTTTTATTCGTACATCTCGGGTGAAGCCGTTTATTTAATGTACGACGGTCTGCGCACCGGCTGGTACGCGAACGTGCTTGTATTTAAACAGCGCGACGAAAGCAAACGCCAGAACCAGCGAATAGCCGGCGAAAATCAGCCATACGGTTTGCCAGTCGGTAATCCCTTCGACGGTAAAGTGCTCCACCACTTTGCCGCTCACCATCCCGCCAAGTATGCAGCCGAAACCGTTGGTCATCATCAGGAACATTCCCTGGGCGCTGGCGCGGATTTCCGGGCGAACCTCTTTTTCCACAAACACCGACCCCGAGATATTGAAGAAGTCGAAGGCGCAGCCATAAACGATCATCGACAGTACCAGCAGCACGGTGCCGAACGGAGTCGGGTCGCCGTAAGCGAACAGGCCGAAGCGCAGCATCCACGCCACGATACTAATCAGCATCACGTTCTTGATGCCGTAGCGGCTGAGGAAGAACGGGATGGTCAGAATGAACAGGGTTTCCGAGATCTGCGAAATCGACATCATCACCGAGGCGTGCTGCACGATAAAGCTGCTGGCGAACAGCGGATCTTTATCAAAGCTGTGCAGGAAGGTGTTGCCGAACATATTGGTGATTTGCAGTTCGGCGCCCAGCATCATCGAGAAAATAAAGAAGATCGCCATACGTTTGTTTTTAAACAGCGCGAAGGCATCAAGGCCCAGCATGGCGGTCCAGCTCTGGTTTTTCTGCTGATTGGCCACCGGAATATGCGGCAGCGTCAGAGTGAAGAGCACCAGCAGCAAGGAGAGCGCCGCGCCGATATAGAGCTGCATATGGCTCAGCTCAAAGCCGGAGAAGCTGACGCCCCACATGGCGAGGATAAAACCGATGGTGCCCCAGATACGAATCGGCGGGAAATCGGTCACGATATCCATGTTCGCAGACTGCAGGCGGTAGTAGGAAATGGTGTTAATCAGCCCCAGCGTCGGCATATAGGCCAGCGAGTTAAGCAGGATGACGAGGAACATCTCGCCCGGCGTAGTGACCTGGGCGGCGAGCCACAGCGTCAGCGCGCCGACCAGATGGCAAATGGTGTAAACCCATTTGGCGCTGATCCATTTATCGGCAACGATACCAAGCAGCGTCGGCATAAATACCGCAGCGATACCGAGCGAGCTATAAACCGCTCCGATGGCCGCACCGTCAAACTTCAGGGTAACGAACATATATGAGCCGAGCGTGGTCAGCCAGCTTCCCCAGAGGCAGAACTGCAGGAACGACAGTATTTTGAGCTGCAGCTTAAGATTCATGTTTTGATCCTCACGGATATAGAATTGTTTTGTGTTTTAAATAACATTTGTAGCGTTATTTTGGTTGGATTCTATCATTCATGGGGTGGATACTTTTGTTAACTGCCGCAGAAAATCGCAAAACAGTTGCGCAACTCTATTGTGTATAGCAGAAGGAAGGCGCCCTTGAGGAAACAAGGGCGTTGGCAGAGGATTACTTGCGGCGGTAGCCTTTTTGCGCGGTGTTTACCTTGTAGAGATAACGGCGCGATTCGGCGGACGGGTGACGGCTGGTGATGGTCTGATAAACGTCGCCCGGCGTCATATTATTGATGATATTCGCGGCCTGAATCTTATCGCTGGAGAAGACCCGCAGCACGCTGCCCGCGCCGCCGTTATAGGCGGTAATCACCGCATAGCGACGCGAGGTGGGGTTAGCAATACCGGCCAGATAGACGTTGTTCAGCATGGCCAGATAGGCGGTCCCGGTATCGATATTATTGGCCGGATCGAACAGATAGCTGCGGCTCGGCAGGCCGGATTTCCCCTGCGAGCGGAACACATCCTTCCCGGCACTGTGCTGCACCACCTGCATCAGCCCCAGCGCGTCGGCATGGCTGACTGCATAGGGGTTAAAGGACGATTCGGTTTGCATAATCGCCAGGATCAGCGACTCATCAACGCCATATTTGCGCGACGCCTGACGGACCATGCCAATGTATTTATGCGCACGTTTGTCGAGATGGTTCGGCACCAGGTTGATGGTGATGCTGTAGATCATGCGCGGACCGTTGCTGCGGCTTTTCAGACGCGTTTGCAGCAGGTAGTCCGCAAAGCGTGAGGCGCGCCACTCCCAGCGAATCGACTCACCGGTGTTATCCACGACCTGACCATACAGGAACGGTTCTTTTGAGATCTGAATGTCATCGACGTCGGAATAGAGGTCGATGGAGTTAGGGTCGTCGCCCATCAGCAGGGTTTTAATAATCGCCTGGCGCAGACGCCCGGCCGGGTCAGTGCCGGCGATGGTTTCGACGGTAATCGTCCCGGCGTCAAAGTTGATGTGGCTGCGGGTTTGATACTGGTCGGTATATTTGACGTAGTCCTTCGGCCCGGCGAGCAGAACTTCGTTATAACCCCAAATGTTCTCGATGTTATGGGCGAACTGGCCCATCAGAATATCAAAGCCGTTAGTGTCCTTCACCCACGCCTCGTTATACTCGGCGCCTTTTTTGGTTGAGCTGGAACACGAAACGAGCAAAGGCGCAATCAGCGCTAGCGCTAAGTATTTTTTCATCATTCCGGGAGTGCGTGTTGTGTTTGTTGTGGTAAAGGGCCGTCAGGCCCTTACTGTTTTTCTGGCGGCGTATAGCCTTCGATGTGTACGTCTTTACCTTCAAACAGGAACTGAACCATCTCCTGCTCCAGCAGTTTGCGATGCTCGGGGTTCATCATGCTGAGTTTTTTCTCGTTGATCAGCATCGTCTGTTTGTGCTGCCACTGGGCCCAGGCTTCTTTAGAGATTTCGTTATAGATACGTTTGCCCAGTTCGCCCGGATACAGCTGAAAATCCTGGCCATCGGCTTCACGCTGCAGGAAAGTACAAAAAATCGTTCTGCTCATTCTTAATCCTCTTTAATCGCCAGAAAGCTAAACCGGTGCTCCGGCTTTTAACTGTTGCAACAAGCGCTCCACGGGGGCCGCCAGACCGACGGACGGCGGCTGCGCTAAGTTATACCAGAGTGCGCCCCCTTCATCCATGCATGCGCCGGATGAGTGCACTGTAAGCCACATCGGCACAATATCCAGATGGAAATGGCTGAAAGTGTGGCGAAACGCGGTTAATTGCGTCAGATTATCGGCCTTAATCTGGCGCTGCGCCAGCCACTGCCGCAGCGCATCTTCATCTTCAAACTGCGGGAAGCAGAACAATCCGCCCCATAAACCCACCGGCGGGCGCTGGCAGAGAAATACCTCATCGCCGTGCTGCATCAGCAGGAAATAGCCGGTACGTTCCGGGATCGTCTGTTTCGGTTTTTTGCCTGGATATTGAGCCCATGAATGACTGGCGTAGGCCACGCAGCCGTTATTCAGCGGACAGAGCTCGCATTTGGGCTTAGAGCGGGTACACACCATCGCCCCGAGGTCCATCATGGCCTGGTTAAAACGCTCAACCCCTTTTGCTGGCGTCACGTCCTCACTAATATCCCACAGGCGTTTCTCAACCTCTTTTTTCCCCGGCCAACCGCTGACAGCATAGCAGCGCGCGAGCACGCGCTTCACGTTGCCGTCGAGAATCGGATAATGCTGACCGAGAGAAAGGGATAAAATCGCCCCGGCGGTGGAACGACCCACGCCCGGCAGCGCGGCGACTTCATCAAAAGTTTGCGGGAAGTTTCCGCCGTGCAGGGTGGCCACCTGCTGCGCCGCTTTATGCAGATTGCGCGCGCGGGCGTAATAGCCCAGCCCGGTCCACAGATGGAGGACTTCATCGAGTGGCGCATTGGCCAGATCGGTAATTGTTGGGAAACGCGCCATAAAGCGCTCAAAATAGGGGATGACCGTCGCCACCTGCGTTTGTTGCAACATCACCTCGGAGAGCCATACTTTGTAGGGCGTCTTGCCGATTTGCCAGGGCAGGGTTTTACGTCCGTATTTGTCGTACCAGTCCAGTACCTGGGCTGAAAATTGCGCGGCGAGAAAAGTCAAAGCTACGGCTCCGGGATAGCGATTATAAGGTGGCAGATTGCAGCACAAGGGCGAGAGGCTGTAAACCCTTGCATCCGCCGGGTAACTTTGGATAATGCCCGTTTTCCGAACACTCTCACAAGCAGACTTAACTTTTATGAAAAACGACGTCATATCTCCGGAATTCGATGAAAACGGCCGTCCGCTGCGCCGTATTCGCAGCTTCGTCCGTCGTCAGGGCCGCCTGACTAAAGGTCAGCAGCACGCGCTGGACACCATTTGGCCGGTGATGGGCGTTGAATTTAACGATGCGCCGCTCGATTTTGCCGCGCTGTTTGGCCGTGAAGCGCCCATCACGCTGGAGATTGGTTTTGGTATGGGCGCTTCGCTGGTGGCGATGGCGAAAGAGAAGCCGCAGCAGAATTTCCTCGGCATTGAAGTGCACTCTCCTGGCGTCGGCGCCTGTCTGGCGTCTGCTGAAGAAGAGGGCGTGCAAAATCTGCGCGTTATGTGCCACGATGCGGTAGAAGTGCTGCACGCGATGATCCCCGATAACTCCCTGAGCATGGTGCAGCTGTTTTTCCCTGACCCGTGGCACAAAGCGCGTCATAATAAGCGCCGGATCGTTCAGCCGCCTTTTGCCGAACTGGTGAAAAGTAAACTGAAGCTGGGCGGCGTTTTCCATATGGCGACCGACTGGGAGCCCTATGCCGAGCATATGCTGGAAGTGATGTCCTCGCTTGAAGGATATCGCAACCGGTCAGAAAGCAACGACTATGTGCCGCGCCCGGAATCGCGCCCGGTAACCAAATTTGAACAGCGTGGCCATCGTCTTGGCCACGGCGTATGGGACTTAATGTTCGAGAGGGTGAAATAATGGCAACGAATCGTAGCCGTCGTCTGCGTAAAAAAATGCATATCGACGAATTTCAGGAAGTGGGTTTTTCCGTCGCGTGGCGTTTTGCGGAAGGAACCAGCGAAGAGCAGATCGACCAGACCGTTAACGATCTGATTGATGAGGTGATTGAGCCTAATAAGCTGGCCTTTGACGGCAGCGGCTATCTCTCCTGGGAAGGCCTGATCTGCCTGCAGGAAATCGGTAAATGCACCGAGGAGCACCAGGCCATTGTGCGTAAATGGCTGGAAGACCGCGGGCTGGCCGATGTACGCACCAGCGAACTTTTTGATATCTGGTGGGACTAAGTTTGACAAGGGTCGGCAACTGCCGGCCCGTTTTGTCTGAAGGGAGTTAAATGATGCGCAAAACGCTGTTAGCTGTGGCGCTTTCCGTCACCGCTTTGTCCGCGCATGCGGACTACCAGTGTAGCGTCACGCCGCGTGACGATGTCATCCTCAGCCCGCAGCAGGTGCAGGTGAAAGGCGAAAATGGCGATCTGGTGATTAAGCCGGACGGCAGCCTGAGCTTTAACGGGAAAGCGTATTCTCTGAGCGCCGCTCAGCGCGAACAGGCTCAGGACTATCAGGCCAGCCTGCGCAGCAGTCTGCCGTGGATTGATGAAGGCGCACGCTCGCGGGTAGAAAAAGGCCGCGCCGCGCTGGATAAAATTATTACCGAACAGGTAGGGGCCAGCAGCAGCATGCATAGCCGCCTGACCAAGCTTGATGCGCAGCTGAAAGCGCAAATGAGCCGCATAATTGAACATCGTAACGATGGCCTGACGTTCCACTATAAAGCTATCGATCAGGTGCGCGCCGACGGCCAGCAGCTGGTAAACCAGGCGATGGGCGGCATCCTGCAGGACAGCATCAATGAGATGGGCGCGAAGGCGGTTCTCAAAGGCGGCGGTAACCCGCTGCAGGGGATCCTCGGCAGCCTTGGCGGCCTGCAAACCGCCATTCAGGATGAATGGAAAAATCAGGAAGCCGATTTCCAGCAGTTTGGTAAGGATGTCTGCAGCCGCGTGGTTTCCCTTGAGGATAGCCGCAAAGCGCTGGTGGGGTCCTTAAAGTAAGCTTTATTCCGCTACCTGCGTCCGCAGGTAGCAAAATCAGATTTCATTTATCCTGCCTGCGGTGGCGAACTCCTTATGATGTCTGCTGTATTCATAAAAGGAATTTGCTGATGAAATATGCATGGAAAACGCTCACCGTCCTGATGATCGCTTCCCCTTGTCACGTGCTGGCGGATGCCAACACGCCAACAGACGACGTGGTAAAACAGCAGTTTGCTGAACAGACTGGCGGGATTATGCGCTTGCAAAACGTGACGCTGAAGCAGCTCGACGCCAGGGGAAATCAGGCGACCTATATGCTGGAAGGCGATATGGCCGCCGCGGAAGATCTCTATATTCGCGTCGGCGTCGCGGGAGATTACTTTTTTTATGAGCGAGTCTGGACCAGGGGGCGGCCGGTAAAGTTCTCCGCCATGATGACCGCGGTAGGGACCAAAGACTCCGGCTGGCAGACCGAATTCTTTTCGCTGCAGATGGCGGCGAAGAGGGGCGGGAGAACCTTTAAGGAAATCGGAGGGGATGAAAGTAAAACCCTGATCGTCAATGACCACAAATTTATGGCGCAATTTGCCAAAATTGACGCCATCTTTGCCGCCAGCAAAGCCACGATGAAGACGCTGCAAGGGCAACAGGATGCGCTGAAAACCGAGATCGCCGCGTTAGAGGAGCGGATTAACCGTTCATGGGGTACGGATGCGAACGGCAAGCCGCTCGATCGCAGCGACGTGCAGCAGGCGATGCTGGAAAAAATGTATGAAGTAGACCGGCAAAACGATCCGCTGAAGTTCGAGAATCATTACTACAAAACTCTCTATGAACCCGCACTGGCCGCCTGTCAGAAAAAAGCGGTTTGCGATGCCGCGCCGCTGCGCGCCGAGCGCGATGCCGTGCTGAATGAGCAGAAGCGTAACTATTATCGCCAGCATAAAGAGATGAGTGAAAATATCAAAGCGGAGATGGCCGCGCGCGATAAAAAGATAGCGCCGCTGCAGAAGCAAAAAGGCGAACTGAACGCGCAGCTGATGGCGCTGGAGATCCGCTACCGGGAGTTGGCTCGCGACGAAAAATACTGGCAGGAGGGGCTGGAGAAGATGCGCCGCAACGGGGTTCTAAAGTAGCCGGGTCAGGTTCGGAATAGCCCGGCTGCGCCTGGCGCGTATGAGCTTGTCGGATGACAGAATATTTTGCTATTGAAGCTTTTGTCGGCCGGGCACGGCGCTAGAGCCGTCGCCCGGCAGAAGCGTTAGCTCAAGGTCTAACGCCCATTCTTCCTCAGGAATGCGTCCCCTCCTTTCCAGGGCAATAACGCTACATCAGCCCCAGCAGCTGCGGAATAAACAGCGAAATCTGCGGGATATAGACAATCATCATCAGCGCGATCAGCAGGGCGGCGTAGAACGGCAGCAGCGGTTTGATCAACTGCTGAATTTTGACGCCAGAAATAGAACAGCCAACGAACAACGCGCTGCCAACTGGTGGGGTGAGCAGCCCGATACACAGATTGGCGACCATCATAATACCGAAGTGCACCGGATCCATCCCCAGGTCCTGCGCGATTGGCAGGAATATTGGAGTGAAAATCAGCACCGCTGGGGTCATATCCATAAAGATCCCGACGATTAACAGCACGATATTTATCAGCAGCAGAATCACCACCGGGTTTTCAGAAACGCCCATTAGCGCGTCGCTTATCATGTAGGGAATGTCGGCGTTGGTCATCGCCCACGACATGCCCACGGAAAAGCCAATCAGCAGCAGCACAATAGAGGTCATGACTACCGATTCCAGAATCAGCTTCGGCAGATCGCGCCACTTCACTTCCCGATATATCAGTACCGACAGGATAAAGGTGTAGACCACGGCGATGGCAGAGGCTTCCGTCGCGGTAAAAATGCCGCCAAGGATCCCGCCCATCACAATGATGACCAGCAGCAGGCTGGGCAGAGCATCGAAAAACGCTTTTGCCGCCTGGGCGCAGGTCGGACGCTCGGAAACCGGATAGCCGCGACGTTTAGCAATGACGGCACAGACCACCATAATAGCCAGGCCCATCAGGATGCCCGGCAAATAGCCGGCCATAAACAGCGAGGCCACCGAGACGCCGCCTGCGGTCAGGGAAAAGACGATCAGTACGTTTGACGGCGGAATAAGCAGACCCGTGATGCAGGATGAGACGTTCACCGCCGTAGAGAAGGCCGGATCGTAGCCTTTCTGCGTCTGTATGGGGTTGAGCGTGCCGCCGACCGCGGCGGCGGCGGCGACCGCTGAGCCTGAAATCGAGCCGAACATCATATTGGCCAGCACGTTGACGTGGCCCAGAGAGCCCGGCACGCGTCCGACCATCACCTGGGCCAGATTGATTAAACGTATGGCAATCCCGCCGCTGTTCATCAGGGTTCCCGCAAAGATAAAGAATGGAATCGCCAGCAGCGCGAAGTTATCGAGGCCGTTTGCCAGGCGCTGAGAAACGGTAATCACTGCGATATCCCAGGGGAACATCAGCAGCATCGAACCGACGGTAGCGATGCCAATGGAGAAGGAGATAGGTACGCCAATAAAAACCAGAATAAAGAAAGAGCCAAATAGCATCAGTGCGATATAGCTGTCCATCAATTTGCCCCCGCTGCAGAGTGCTTCATGTTTTTCAGTCCGGTGCTGATAAAACACAACGCGTAGAACATCATAATGATCCCGGTTAGCGGCAGGATCAGATACACGTAGCCCATGGGGATTTGCATCGCCGCTGAGACCTGGGACGTCGATAGCGTTTTCTCAATCAGCTTCACGCCGCCGGTCACAATTACTGAACCAGCAAAAATAAAGATCAGCAGATTAATAATGACGCTGAGAAGCGCCTGCCTGCGAGGAGGGAGCGTCATCGCCAGTAAATCGATAGCCAGATGACGCTGGGCGCCGACGGTATATGCCGCACCCAGCAGCCCGACCCAAATCATTAAAAAGCGCGCCAGTTCGTCGGTCAGGGTGCTTGGCTGGTTTAGCACGTAGCGGCTAAATACCTGCCAGACGACGCAGACCACCAGCGCAATCATAACGGCGACGGAGAATGCGGCGATCGTGCGGTCCACCGCCAGCTTTATGCGGTTAAGTATCATCTTTGAGTTCCCGGTGAAAGGGGCCAGCGGCTGGCCCGCTAAGTGTTATTCAGCAGCAGCTTCAAATTTGGCCAGCAGAGCCGCCTGCTTCGGATCTTTTTTGAAGTCATCAAAGAGCGGTTGAACGGCGGCGCGGAACGGTGCTTTATCAACTTTGATAATTTCGCCGCCCATGGCTTTGGCCTGCGCGCGGGTGTCGGCGTCAATTTTGTCCCACAGTTTTTGCTGATAGGCCCTTGAGGCTTTCGCCGCCTCGTTCAGGATTTGCTGCTGCTCCGGCGTCAGCTTGTCCCAGGTTTTGCTGGAGATAACGAGGAAGTCCGGGATGGAGGCATGTTCATCTTCTGAGAAAACCTTAGCGATTTCGATATGGCGCGTTTGCACCCAGGAAGGTACGTTATTTTCCGCGCCGTCCACTACGCCCTGCTGCATCGCGGTATAGACTTCACCAAACGAAATTGGCGTTGGCGAACCGCCCATTAATTCGATCATTTTCAACGTTGTCGGACTGGCCTGGACGCGGATTTTCAGCCCTTTTAAATCTTCCGGTTTAGTAATGGGTTTTTTAGCATAAAAACTTCGGGTCCCGGCAACATAAGCGGAAAGGGCAAAGAATCCTTTATCTTTCGTGGACTCCATTATTTCTTTACCCACTTCACCGAAGACGACTTTATTGAAGTGATTCTGATCCTTGAACAGGAACGGTAAATTATATATCGCGTAGACGTTATCAAATGACTCCAGGTCGCTGGCGGAACCTTTCGTCATATCCAGTGCGCCGTTTTGTAATAACTCCATCGTTTCACGCGCGCTGCCCATCTGGCTACTGGGGTAAATGCGGATTTTCATATTGCCGTTGGAAAGTTGGTTAACCTCTTTCGCCATCTGCTCAAACGCCTGATGAACAACGTGGCTGCGTTCAAGGTTATGTGCCAGTTTTAACGTAACTTTTTCAGCTGCGCTGGCGCCCGCTGAGAGCAGGGCAAGCAAAGAAACACACACCAGAGAACGAGAAAACGAGAGTTTTTTCATGAGTCGGCTCCATGCACTTAGGTTAATTGGTCAATATCTAAAGAGTCATTCTTTGTTTCTGTATGACATATTATCCTGGTTGTCGTACATCTTTAAGCTGTCTGACTCACACTTTTTCCCAATGAGACGATGAAATGCGTATTTTTGTGCGTTAGGTTATATTTATTTTCTATAAATGAATGTGAATTAATTTTTATTAAGAATTCTGAACTGAGATTCTTCGGGAATTACGATATTAATATTTCGGGAAAAACGAATAATTAATTATCCCGCTATTTATATAACGGGATAATCAGGGAGAGGTTTATTCGCTGAGGAATAATTCGAGAAGGGAGTTCAAAAATAGCTTGCCGTGCTCGGTAATCTGCCAGCAGCCTTCATCTTCCGTCAGGTAGCCCTGGGCAATAGCGGCATCGATTTGCGGGCGGATCGTCCGCTCGTCGAGGCCGGTAAAGCGGCTGAATTCATCCCGTGGCGCCGCTTCGAGCAGGCGGAAACGGTTCATAAAGAACTCAAACGGTTTATCTGCGTTCTCAACATCATGCTGGCGCTCCAGGTAACGGCCTTCCATATAACCGCGCGGGTGGCGGGTTTTCGCCGTCCGCAGAATGCGTCCGTCCGCAAACGTCACTTTACCGTGCGCGCCGCAGCCAATGCCCAGGTAGTCGCCAAAGCGCCAGTAGTTCAGATTATGCTGGCACTGATATCCCGGTTTTGCATAGGCGGAAGTTTCATATTGCCGGTAGCCCGCGGCGCTAAGCAGGCTATGCCCCTGCTCATAAATATCCCACAGCGCATCGTCGTCAGGCAGGACCGGCGGTCGCGAACCAAACAGGGTATTTGGTTCAATGGTCAACTGATACCAGGAGAGATGCGGCGGATTGAGCGCAATCGCCTGGCGCAGGTCGTCCAGCGCCTCTTCCAGAGACTGGTCCGGCAGACCATGCATTAAATCGAGGTTAAAGCTGCGCAGTCCCAGACCGCTTGCCAGGTTTGCCGCGCGTTTGGCTTCCTGTGGCCCATGAATGCGCCCCAGACGCTGCAGCTTTTGCTCGCTAAAGCTCTGTACGCCGATGGAGATGCGATTAATGCCGGCGCGCTGATACTCCACGAAGCGATCCGCTTCCACGGTGCCGGGGTTGGCTTCCATCGTGATTTCGGCTCCGGCCGCCAGCGGAAGAGCCGCGCGTACGCCATCGAGTAGGGTTTGCATCGCCGGGCCGGAGAGCAGGCTCGGCGTACCGCCGCCAATAAAAATCGTCCCGATTTCACGTCCCTGCGCATAGTGGGCGTCGGCGCGCAGATCGTTCAGCAGATGCTGGACATAGTCATCATGCGGCACTTCGCCCTTCAACGCATGCGAGTTGAAATCGCAGTACGGGCATTTCTGCACGCACCACGGGATGTGAATGTAGAGGCTCAGGGGCGGCAAATTAGCCATTACGTAAGGCTTCCAGTAACAGTTTCAGCGCTCGTCCGCGGTGGGAAATGGCGCTCTTCTCTTCACGGCTCAGCTCCGCTGCGGTTTTACCTTCCGTCGGAACAAAGAAAATCGGATCGTAACCAAAGCCGCCGCTGCCGGCGGCCTGGCGAGCGATGATGCCTGGCCAACTGCCGTGGCACACCAGCGGCGTGGGATCTTCCGCATGGCGCAGATAGACCAGCACGCAGTGGAACTGCGCCTGGCGCTTATCGTCCGGCACGTCGCGTAGCGCGTCGAGCAGTTTTTCCAGATTGCGCTGGTCGGTCGCATCTTCACCGGAATAGCGGGCAGAATAGATGCCAGGCGCGCCGCCTAACGCATCGACGGCCAGACCTGAGTCATCGGCGATAGCCGGAAGGCCGGTAATCTGCGCGGCGTGGCGCGCTTTAAGAATGGCGTTTTCGATAAACGTGAGGCCGGTTTCCTCTGCGGAATCCACGCCCAGTTCGGTTTGCGCCACGATATCGAGGCCAAAATCTGCCAGCAGCGAGGCCAGCTCGCGCACTTTGCCGGGATTGCCGGTGGCGAGAACAACTTTTTGCATAAGAGATCCTGTCTATTCTGTCAGCGCAGCGACCCCGTCGGGGATCTGCTGCGGATGAATGATTTTTATCTGTTTGTGGCGGCCCAGTTCGCCCTTCTCAATAAGCACCTGGCTTTTTGCTACGCGAAACTGTTTGGCGAGAAATTTTACCAGATGGGCGTTGGCCTGGCCGTCAACGGGTGGCGCGGTAATGGCGACTTTGAGTTCGTCGCCATGTAAACCAACGATGCTGTCGCGGCTGGCCTTAGGCTGAATATACAGCCTTAAGACCAGACCGTCAGCGCAGGCCTGGACAGCACTCATAGCGCCATCCACAGCCCTGGAAGCAGAACGTTACCGGTAGCCTGCAACAGTTCGGCGATACCCATATTGATCACGTACAGCAGCAGAACCAGCACCATCGGCGAGAAATCAATTCCGCCCATTGAGGGCAGCAGCCTGCGGATAGGGCGCAGCAGCGGGTCTGCCAGCTGCATCAGAACATATTCCACCGGGCTACGGCCCTGGCTTACCCAGCTCATGATCGCCATTAACAGAAGAACCCAGAAGATCAGCGAGCCGACGGTTTTGATAAGGATCAGCAGCGCGGAGATCCAGATAATCGGCTGGAAGGTGACGACCATAAACAGGACGATAGCTTTCACGACGCAGAGAATAAAGGCGACCAGCAGGGAGGCGCTGTCGAGCGGCCCCATCGCCGGGATAATGCGGCGCAGCGGCCCAACGACAGGCTGCGTAGCCTTGACCACGAACTGCGAAAACGGGTTATAAAAGTCGCAGCGCGCCCACTGCATCCAGACGCGTAACAACACGACCATTGTATAAAGCTCAATGACCGTTGAGAGCAGGAAAGTCAACGTCTTCATGGCGTTCCTCAGATTCCTTATTTTTTGCTGTAGTCGCGCGCGCCGAAAATTGCGGTTCCGATGCGCACCATAGTGCTTCCCGCCGCGATGGCGGCTTCCATATCATCCGACATTCCCAGCGACAACGTATCGACGGTAGGGTAGTGCGTTTTTAGCCGCGCAAATGCTACCGCCATTTGTTGGGCGACGGCAAACTGCCTTACATATTCTGACTCAGGCGCGGGGATGGCCATTAAACCGCGCAGCTGCAGATTCGGCAATTTAGCGATCTCTGCCGCCAGCGCGTCCAGCTCTGCAGGCGGAATACCCGACTTGCTCTGCTCATCGCTAATGTTGATTTGAATCAGCACGTTGAGCGGCGGCATGTGGGCAGGGCGCTGTTCACTGAGGCGAGCGGCGATTTTGAGTCGATCGACGGTATGACACCAGTCAAAATGTTCGGCCACGAGGCGGCTTTTGTTGGACTGCAGCGGACCAATAAAGTGCCACTGCAGCCCGCTTGCCCCGGTCTCCTGAAAGTAGCGGATTTTCTCCACCCCTTCCTGAACATAGTTTTCGCCAAACGCGACCTGGCCTGCGGCCATCGCTTCTTCGATAGCGCTCGCAGGTTTCGTTTTACTGACTGCAAGCAGCGTAACTTCTTCTGGAGCACGGCCGCAGCGTGCGGCAGCGGCTGAGATTTTGTCCCGGACCTGTGCCAGGTTATGCGCAATATCGTTCATATACCGAGGATGAGTTATGGAACTGGAAGAAATAGTGGCCCTTAGTGTAAAGCATAACGTCTCCGATCTACACCTGTGCAATGCTTCAGCGCCGCGCTGGCGTCGCCAGGGAAAGCTGGAGCCTGCGCCTTTTACCTCCCCTGATATCAGCAAAATACTCCATGACTGGCTCAACGCCGAGCAGCTCGCGCAGTGGCAGGCCAGCGGGCAGGTCGATTTCGCTTTAGCGCCGGCTGGCGGGCCACGCCTTCGCGCCAGCGCATTTGCCCACAGCCGCGGCCTGTCGCTGGCGCTGCGTCTGCTGGCGGAAACCTGCCCGCAGCTGGAGGCGCTCGGTGTACCAGCCGCCTTAAGCGAGCTGCTCAATGAGGAGAGCGGGCTTATCCTCGTCACGGGCGCCACCGGCAGCGGGAAATCAACTACCCTGGCGGCGATGGTGGGCTATCTTAATCAGCGCCTCAATGGTCATATCCTGACGCTGGAAGATCCGGTCGAATTTATTCACCACAGCGAGCGTTGCCTGATCCAGCAGCGGGAAATCGGCCGCCACTGCCCCTCCTTTGCCGCGGCGTTACGCGCTGCGCTGCGTCAGGATCCGGACGTCATTCTGTTAGGGGAACTGCGCGATAGCGAAACTATCCGCCTGGCACTTACGGCAGCGGAGACCGGACATCTGGTTATGGCGACGCTGCATACGCGCGGCGCGGCGCAGGCGGTTGAAAGGCTGGTGGATGTTTTTCCCGCCCAGGAGAAAGAGCAGGTTCGCAGCCAGCTGGCGGGAAGTTTGTGCGCGGTACTGGCACAAAAATTGTTTCCGGATGCTGCAGGCGGCAGAGTTGCGCTATACGAGCTTTTAGTTAATACCCCAGCAGTGGCGAATTTGATCCGGGAGGGAAAAACGCATCAGCTGCCCGGCGTGATGCAAACCGGGCAGCAATCTGGCATGCAAACATTTACGCAAAGCTTTCAGCAACGTACGGCAGCGGGTCTTTTATAGCTGCATTTTTTATATTCAGACATCTTACCAATGGCTTGTTATGATAATGTTTTATTAATGTTCGGTATTATTATTTTATATTACAAAGAACCATATGGAATTAAGCCGAATAATGTAGGCTATGAAAAACGAATTGACATAAACCTCCCATAACCAGGAAAAAAGTTTGATAATCTTTTGACTCTCTCAAGGTATTCGATTTATGCTGTTTACAGGGATAGGAAAATTCCCATGGAATATTGTTTCAAAGTGTAAATTTGGTTTTTATTTATAAATACACCGGCGATGGTATTCTTGTTAATTCATTTAACCGCTATGAAGGCGGGTATCAACTAAGGAGAGTTTTAAGTGATTAATTTTTCTGAGGATTCAGTTCTTTCTCATCAGGTTACCTTTATTACTCACCCCTCAATTCAAAGCAAGGCATTTGCAACCTGGCTGGCTGACAGGTTATCTGCTACAGTGATCCTGCAAAATATTAACAAACCCCTCGCGCAACGACTTGTGAAAGATTCTGTAATATTATTTGATATTGCGGTTTCAAATAAAAAGTTGAATAGCGTGTGGCGTGATATTATTCGCCTGCAGGTAGATAACCCCCGTTTATTGATTATCAACAGCGCACAAAAGTATGAGCTCTACGAAATGGCACAGTGGCCAGCGCTTTATGGCGTTTTCCGTCACGACGATGATGAATTGCGCTTAATTGAGGGCGTTAAAGCTGTGCTTAACGGCGAACAGACGGCTGAATTGAGCGTAATGCACCCGGCTATGTACGCAGCGGATCATCAATCGGCGCCTGTGGAAAGTTCGCCGCTGACCGAGCGCGAATGTGAAATCCTTAATGAACTTCGCTGCGGGGCGACCAATATGGATATTGCTCGCGCGCTGTTTATCAGCGAAAACACGGTGCGTACCCATCTGTACAACGTGTTCCGTAAGCTAAGCGTGAAGAACCGAACCCAGGCGGTCAGCTGGGCGAATGAGCATCTGCGTCACTAAAAACTGAATCAGGATGATGGCGCCTGTCGCTGCGATGTGGCGCCAGCATTCAGGATCAGAAGCCCTGCTCGAAGTAGCTTTCCAGAATAATGACAGCGGACGCTGAATCAATGCTGCCTTTATTGAGCGCACGGAATCCACCGTGTTCAAATAACCCGGCTCTGGCTTCCACCGTGCTCAGACGCTCATCGTGCAGGATTATCTGCACGCCGAAACGGCCATGGATTTTATTCGCGAAGTTGCGCGCGCGCGCGGTCAGAGGTTGCTCCGTACCGTCCATATTCAGCGGCAGGCCGACAACCACCTTTTCGGGCTGCCACTCTTTGAGCAGCTTCTCGATAATATTCCAGTCAGGTTTGCCGTCCTGCGCCTTCAATGCGGGCAGGGGGCGGGCAGTGCCGGTGATGCGCTGCCCTACGGCGACGCCGATGCTTTTGGTACCAAAATCAAAGCCTAAAAACGTTCCGCTCATCAGGCATGCCCCGCTGCGGCCGGCATGGTGACGATATCGATGCCGATCAGCTTCGCAGCCTCGCGCCAGCGGTCGGCTATTGGCGTATTGAACAAAATGTTCCGATCCGCCGGTGCGGTGAGCCAGGCGTTATCCAGTATCTCTTGCTCCAACTGACCTTTCTCCCAGGAGGCATAGCCCAGCGCAACCAGCACGTTGTCCGGCTGTTTATCCGTGCCCAGCGTTTCGAGCACGTCGCGGGAGGTGGTGATCACCGTATTATCGGAAATACGAATGCTGGAAGAAAAGTCAGAGGGCGGCGAGTGCAGTATAAAACCCCGGTCCTCGGCCAGCGGGCCGCCAACCATCACCGGTTTATCCAGGCGGATCTCGGGATTGCGCGGCTCAGGCGTGATTTTTAACTTCTCCAGGATCCCTTCAACCTGCAGATTTTCCATCGGCTTATTGATGATGATGCCCATGGCGCCGTCATCGTTATACTCGCAGATATAGACTACGGAGCGACGGAACATCGGGTCCTGGAGAGCAGGCATGGCAATCAGAAAGTGATGCTGTAAATTCATTGTCAGAGGTTCTGTTCCTGGTTCAAAAAAGCAGCACCCAGTATGCGGGTAAAGCAAGAGAGTGTCGATTCACTTTATCTTGCAGGCGTCACGGCCATTGCCTGTCTGAGCCTGAAAGTGAATCTCTGAAGCGAGCTTCAGGCTACAGGCGTTGGCCCATAGCCTGAATGAGCGCGTTATTTATTGAGGCGCTTTTCGATGGCGTCCATCAGCATCCCGGTGATGGAAATCGGGAAGGCGGCTTCGATTTCACGTACGCAGGTTGGGCTGGTGACGTTAATTTCCGTCAGGCGATCGCCGATGATATCCAGGCCGACGAAGATTAAGCCTTTGGCCTTCAGCGTCGGGCCTACGCGGCGGGCGATAGCCCAGTCGCTTTCGGTCAGGGGGCGCGCTTCGCCACGGCCGCCGGCGGCGAGGTTGCCGCGAGTTTCGCCACCCTGCGGAATACGGGCCAGGCAGTAAGGAACCGGCTCGCCGTCCACGACCAGCACGCGCTTATCGCCGTCTTTAATGGCCGGTAGATAGTTCTGCGCCATGCAGTAGCGGCTGCCCAGCTCGGTCAGGGTCTCGGTAATCACGCCGAGGTTAGGGTCACCCTCTTTCACGCGGAAAATGGAGGTACCGCCCATGCCGTCCAGCGGCTTGAGGATGACATCGCCGTGCTTTTCCCAGAAGGCTTTCAGCTGAGCTTTATTGCGAGTGACCAGCGTTTCCGGCGTCAGCTCGGAGAACCAGGCGGTAAACAGCTTTTCGTTACAGTCGCGCAGGCTCTGCGGCTTATTGACGATAAGCGTGCCTTTCTCTTCGGCGCGTTCGAGGATGTAGGTCGCATAGATAAACTCGGTATCAAACGGCGGATCTTTACGCATCAGAATGACGTCCAGGTCCGCCAGAGGCAGATCCTGCTCGCCGTTGAACTCGTACCATTTGTCGTAGTTCTGCTCGACGCTCAGCTTGCGCGTACGGGCGCGGGCTTCACCGTTGATTAAGTACAGATCGTTCATCTCCATATAGTGGAGTTCATAGCCGCGACGCTGCCCTTCCAGCAACATAGCGAAGCTGGTGTCTTTCTTGATGTTGATGGTTGCGATGGGGTCCATCACGATGCCGAGCTTAATCATTGTTCTTCTCCGTTAACGCTTCAACCTAAGTCGCCAAAACGCACCTGCAGGGCGGTAATGGCAGTGAGCGCAGTTGTCTCTGTACGCAGAACGCGCGGTCCCAACAGGATATCAGTAAACTGGTAGCGAGCGGTCATCGCTATCTCTTCTGCCGAAAGCCCGCCTTCCGGACCGATCAGCAGTCGGACGCGTTCGACCGGCAGCGGCAGCGTATTGATGCTGGCGCTGGCGCGAGGGTGTAAATTGAGCTTCAGGCCCTCGTCCTGCTCCGCGCACCAGGCTTCGAGCTGCATTGCCGGGCGGATCTCCGGCACCACGTTGCGGCCGCTTTGCTCGCAGGCGGCAATGGCGATTTTCTGCCACTGCTGAATCTTCTTGTGCAAACGTTCGGCGTCCAGTTTAACGCCACAGCGTTCGGAAAACAGTGGCGTTATGAGGCTTACGCCAAGTTCGATCGATTTCTGGATGGTGAATTCCATTTTTTCGCCGCGTGACATCACCTGGCCTAAATGGATATGCAGAGGGGATTCGCGGTTATCGATTTTGCCGCTCTGTACTTCAACCAGCACATGTTTCTTACCTGCCTCGACAATGACCGCCTCGAAGACCTGATTGCTGCCGTCAAAAAGCTCGATTGCCTGGCCTTTACCCATCCGTAAAACGCGACCGACATGGTTGGCCGCGTCGTCGGAGAGGGCTATCTGGCTACCCGTAGTGATGCGTTCCGGGTGATGGATGCGAGGGATGCGCATGCTTGATATTCCGTTCTTCGCGCAGATATTGTCTTCCCTCATTAAAGAGGGAAGCGTGAAGCTGCAAATTAACAATTGCCGCTAGTGTAGGTTAGCTCTTTTGCGCCTGGCAAGCCTGCAGGACGTAAGGATTATGGTTGCCCTGAACTTTTGCAATACGCGCGTCGCGTTCGCATTCCCAGCGTGTTACCGGGTACAGCTTATTCCAGGCGGTAAACAGCTGGGTTTGCTGGCGGGAAAGATTAAGCTGGTAGCGGTCGCGCATATAGAAGTAGGTGCGGGCAATCGCGCCCCGGGCGCGAGCCGGCGGCTCGGCAACTTTATCTTTAAAATCAACCTTCATTGCGCACTGGCCGTACTGGCCTTCGCCACCGTTCCACTGGCTGTACATAAAGTTGGCGCGATCGCCGTTGACCTCGCCAACCGCCGGCTGCAGGTTATGCATGTCGCTTTCCATCTTGCGATAGACCGGGTCTTTGGCGCAGTTTTTCCGCCCGCCGTCCTGCCAGCATTGAAGCTGGTGACCAAACAGCCAGGCCGGAACCACGTGTTCCCACTCTACCCGGCTGGCGCGGTTCTCATTTTTACGCACTTTATAGCCGCATGATTCCAGATCGATAACGCCCTTTTTCCCCTGCCAGTTGATTTTACAGCCGCAGTAGAAATCGCCGGGGACGTCGGCGTTGACCTTGACGCCAGCGGCTTTGGCCTGAGAAAAACTGTTGATTCCCTCCGCAGCAAGCGGGGCACACGCCGCCACGCTAAGAAACGCGGCAGCAAAAATATAAATACGGGACATCGTTAACTCCGTGTCAAAACGAGCCCGCAACGTAACGAATGTGATTGCCTGATGCAATCAGTCAGATCAGAAAATTTCCAGTTATTTCCGGAGATTACTTTTCCGCCACCAGCACGTCGCCGCAGCGCACGCAGCGATAGGTGGCCTCACCGCGCATCACGCGATTGTGGCGGCGAACGGTAAGCTGATGCTGCTGACACTGGCAGCGGTAGGGGAAGGTATTTTTACGGACAGAATCGAGTTCGAAACGATGAGTACGCAGCGCCGGTACGCCCAGTACGCTCTCCATCATCCATTTCCACTCTTTTCCGTGCGGCGCCACGCGGCCAAAGTGTTTCCATACCAGCAGATGGGCCAGCTCGTGCGGCACGACTTCGTCGATAAAAGCCTGCTGGTTTTCCAGCAGCAGCACCGGGTTAAGGCGAATTTCGTTTTTCTCCAGCCAGGCGGTACCGGCGGAGGTTCCCCGCTGCTGATAAACTAGCACCGGTTCAGGGTAATGTCGTCCCAGCTTGAGGTTCGCTTTGGCAAGATTTTCCCGCAGGCTGCGCATAACGGCCTGTTGAAGGGCAATGGGAATTCGGGGTGTTTTCATAGCGCCAGAGGATAGTGCGGCGGGATGAGGAGAGCAAGAAGAAGCTTCCTCCCGGAGGGGAGGAAGCGTGTATCGTACTAGTCGCGCGCGCCGATTTCGCGCAGTTTACGGCCTTTCATCAGATTACGTTCAATATGTTCCAGCGAAACGTTTTTGGTTTCCGGGATCAACCACAGAGTCAGGAAGATGAACAGGATGTTAAGGCCGCCATAGACCCAGAAGGTGTTGGCGCTGCCCAGCGAGTTCAGCATCGTCAGGAAGGTCGCGCCGACGATCATGTTGGCAATCCAGTTGGTCGCCGTTGAGCAGGTGATACCGAAATCACGCCCTTTCAGCGGCTGGATTTCGGAGCACAGCACCCAAATCAGCGGGCCGGCGCTCATCGCAAAACCCACGATGAACATCAGCAGCATCAGGACGGCAAAGTACTGCGCCGTGGCGGAGTGGATGCCGATATGCATCATGCTGCCCAGCACGCCCATGCCGAGTGCCATGACGATAAAGCCGAGGATCAGCGTCGGTTTACGGCCCCAGCGGTCAACCAGTCCGATGGCGATAAAGGTCGCCAGAACGTTGGTCAGACCGACGATGACGGTCCCCCACATCTGTTCGGTGGTGTTGGCATAGCCCGCCAGTTCAAAAATCTTCGGCGCGTAGTACATGATGACGTTCATACCGGTGAACTGTTGCATCACCTGCAGCAGGACGCCGAGGAACACCGCGCGGCGGAAGTTGCTGTTTTCTTTGAACAGCGACCAGCCGGACTGTTTTACCTTCAGGCTTTCGCGGATCTCATCCAGCTCGCGTTTCGCTTCAGCGCTGGTGTCGCGCAGGCGCAGCAGAACGCGTTCGGCATCGACAAAGCGGCGCTTAGCGGCAAACCAGCGCGGGCTGTCCGGCAGGAAAACTACGCCAATCAGCAGCAGCACCGCCGGGATAATGATCACCCCGAGCATCCAGCGCCAGGCGCCGCTGTAGCTGAAAGCGGTATCCGAAAGATACGCCCCGAGAATACCAATGGTGATCATCAGCTGGTACATCGAAATCATGCTGCCGCGAATTTTTTCCGGCGCAATTTCCGACAAATACAGCGGAGCCGTGTAGGAAGCGACGCCAACGGCGAGGCCGAGCAGCACGCGAGAAATGAGCAGGACTTCCACATTCGGGGCGGCGGCGGAGAACAGGGAACCGGCAACGAACAGGATGGCGCCAATCATCAGGCTTTTTTTACGCCCGAGTTTGAAGGAGAGCCAGCCGCTGCCGACCGCGCCGACCGCGGCGCCGAACATCATGGAGCTTACTACCCATTCCTGCGTATGAGCGCTTATCTGGAACTCGTTGGCAATAAAGGGTAAGGCACCCGCAATAACACCAATATCCAGGCCAAATAGCAGGCCTGCCAGTGCGGCGAGGAAGCAGACAAAGAACGTCATCGTCTTGTTTGAACGCCCTTGTTTTTTGTTGTCAGGCATAACGCCCTCCGGTTGAGTTATTGATTCTGTCGAGGCATAGGGTAGGTAAATGCGTAGTAAAAAAATGTGATAATAATCACGCTGGTGTAATCGGTTACACTATCGTAAAGAAAGGTAATCACATTTAATTTATTTAAATCAGCATTTTAATAAAGTTTAGCTCAAGAAATTTAAAGCGCTAATCAGAGTTTGCTGAAATATTGTGTAACAAAGCCAAGGGTTATTACATTTTTCGCGCACGTCGAGGAAAAGGATGTTGCACATGGGATGTAATCGCTTCCATAGGAAGCTTTGCAAAGGGCTGGATGCAGAGGCTGCGGTTATACGGTTGAAAATAAAAAGGCCAGCGCGAGGCTGGCCTTAAGAGCGAGAAGAGCAGGGGCTTATTTCAGGCCGGCCGCTTCGCGCAGCTGAGCTGCTTTGTCGGTTTTTTCCCAAGGGAAATGTTCGCGACCAAAGTGACCGTAAGCCGCCGTCTCTTTGTAGATCGGGTGCAGCAGGTCAAGCATCTGGATCAGGCCATACGGACGCAGGTCGAAGAACTCACGAACCAGTAGCGTCAGCTGCTCGGACGATACTTTTTCGGTACCGAAGGTTTCAACCATAATCGAGGTCGGCTCTGCGACGCCGATGGCGTAGGAAACCTGAATTTCGCAACGATCGGCCAGACCGGCGGCAACGATGTTTTTCGCCACATAGCGCGCCGCGTAGGCCGCAGAACGGTCGACTTTAGACGGATCTTTACCGGAGAACGCGCCGCCGCCGTGGCGAGCCATGCCGCCGTAGGTATCAACGATGATTTTACGCCCGGTCAGGCCGCAGTCGCCCATCGGGCCGCCGATAACAAAACGGCCGGTTGGGTTGATAAAGAATTTGGTCGCGCTGTTCAGCCACTCGGTCGGCAGCACCGGTTTGATGATCTCTTCCATTACCGCTTCCTGCAGCGATTTCTGATCGATGCTTTCGGCGTGCTGTGTGGAGAGAACGACCGCATCAATACCGACAACTTTGCCGTCGTCGTACTGGAACGTCACCTGGCTTTTTGCGTCCGGGCGCAGCCACGGCAGGGTGCCGTTTTTGCGTACTTCAGCCTGACGCTGCACCAGACGGTGAGCGTAGGTGATCGGCGCAGGCATCAGCACATCGGTTTCGTTAGTCGCATAGCCAAACATCAGGCCCTGGTCGCCCGCGCCCTGCTCCAGCGGATCGGCGCGGTCAACGCCCTGGTTGATGTCCGGAGACTGTTTACCGATAGCGCTCAGCACCGCGCAGGAGTTGGCGTCAAAGCCCATATCGGAATGCACGTAGCCAATTTCACGGACCGTATTGCGGGTGATCTCTTCGATATCAACCCAGGCGCTGGTAGTGATTTCGCCACCCACCAGAACCATGCCGGTTTTGACGTAGGTTTCACATGCTACGCGCGCTTTTGGATCCTGTTCAAGGATCGCATCCAGCACGGCGTCGGAGATTTGGTCAGCAATTTTGTCGGGATGCCCTTCGGATACGGACTCTGACGTAAAGAGGTGTTTTGCCATGTTTTATTTCACCTGTGGACGATTCGGGTAGCTCATACTGTTGTGTAGAATGGCTTTGACGGATGACTCTACCAAAGCTTGCAGGTAGTGACACGAGCAGTCTGAGTGTTAATCAGTATAGATGGATTAACTTCTGGACGGCTATTTTAGGGCAGTTCTTGACCCCATTTCCAGCCTTTTTTGATATTCGTCGCATTTATAGAAAAAGGGCGGTGGCAATTTTTCCTGACAATGCCCGGCAACGCGCATATTTTTATTTTGCTTTTTACCCCGCTTATCGGTATAAAACGCCGCGCGCGGCTCATTAAAACAGCGCACGAGCACTCACCTCGTGACGCCACTTCCAGCCGGGTTAAGCAGTCTGTATTGACAGAGTCCCGCAGCGGCGTTTTTGTTGGCTGTCCGGAACCTATAGCTTTGGCTTGTCGCTGGCCCGTACCGGGGCAGTGTGGAGGTGATACCAGATAATGAACCCACGTTTTTCGCCTGACTCGTCGCGTCGTTCCGTCGCGCGTCACTATTCCTCAATCCGCATCTCTCTCATGCAAACCAGCCGATGTTCTACCCATCTCGGCGCTTCTCAGGATTCCAGGGCCGGCAGGCTACAGGAAAACTGAACAAGGGCGCTCTTGCGATAGCAAGGGTTTTCTCGTGGTTTCTCCGGACTGTCATACTCCGTTCGGGTACGTGTTTTACGATGATATGAATAAGAAACCGGTCGCTCAGCCGCAAGTCCAGCACTATCTACTGGGATTTCGGACTGTTTATGGGTTGTTATCGCTTCTTCGGATTGCGATAGTAGTCAACTGTTTTACACTTGTTACTAAAATTTGAGGTTCGCTATGTCTGACGACATGTCTTTATCTTCGCCTTCGTCAGCAGGCGATCACGGTGTACTACGTTCCATGCAGGAGGTTGCGATGAGCTCCCAGGAAGCCAGCAAGATGCTACGTACTTACAATATTGCCTGGTGGGGTAATAACTACTACGACGTTAACGAACTGGGCCATATCAGCGTCTGCCCGGATCCTGACGTTCCGGAAGCGCGCGTTGACCTTGCCGAGCTGGTGAAAGCGCGTGAAGCTCAGGGGCAGCGCCTGCCTGCACTGTTCTGCTTCCCGCAGATTTTGCAGCACCGCCTGCGTTCGATTAACGCCGCCTTTAAACGGGCGCGTGAGTCTTATGGCTATAACGGTGACTACTTTCTGGTTTATCCCATCAAGGTTAACCAGCATCGCCGCGTGATTGAATCGCTGATCCACTCCGGCGAACCGCTGGGTCTGGAAGCCGGCTCGAAGGCCGAGCTGATGGCGGTACTGGCGCACGCCGGTATGACCCGCAGCGTGATTGTTTGTAACGGTTATAAAGACCGTGAATATATCCGCCTGGCGCTGGTGGGTGAAAAGATGGGCCATAAGGTCTATCTGGTCATTGAGAAAATGTCGGAAATCGCCATCGTGCTGGAAGAAGCCGAGCGGCTGAACGTGGTGCCGCGTCTTGGCGTGCGTGCGCGTCTGGCTTCGCAGGGCTCTGGCAAGTGGCAGTCCTCCGGCGGCGAAAAATCCAAATTCGGCCTCGCGGCGACCCAGGTTCTGCAGCTGGTTGAAATTCTGCGCGCCGCAGGGCATCTCGACAGCCTGCAGCTGCTGCACTTCCACCTTGGCTCGCAGATGGCCAATATTCGCGATATCGCCACCGGCGTGCGTGAATCGGCGCGTTTCTACGTCGAGCTGCATAAGCTGGGCGTGAATATTCAGTGCTTCGACGTTGGCGGCGGTCTCGGCGTTGACTATGAAGGGACCCGTTCGCAGTCCGACTGCTCGGTGAACTATGGCCTGAACGAATACGCCAACAACATTATCTGGGCAATTGGCGATGCCTGTGAAGAGAACGGTCTGCCGCATCCGACGGTGATTACCGAATCCGGCCGTGCGGTCACCGCGCACCACACCGTACTGGTATCCAACATCATCGGCGTTGAGCGTAACGAATATACCGAGGCGACCCCGCCCGCGGAAGATGCCGCGCGTCCGCTGCAAAGCATGTGGGAAACCTGGCTGGAGATGCAGGAAACCGGCAACCGCCGCTCGCTGCGCGAATGGCTGCACGATAGCCAGATGGATCTGCACGATATTCATATCGGCTACTCCTCCGGCACCTTTAATCTTCAGGAACGCGCCTGGGCCGAGCAGCTGTATCTGAATATGTGTCATGAAGTGCAGAAACAGCTCGATCCCAGCAACCGCGCGCATCGCCCGATAATCGATGAGCTGCAGGAGCGTATGGCGGATAAGATTTACGTCAACTTCTCTCTGTTCCAGTCGATGCCGGATGCATGGGGTATCGATCAGCTATTCCCGGTGATGCCGCTGGAAGGGTTGAACAAGGTACCGGAACGCCGCGCGGTGCTGCTGGATATCACCTGCGACTCCGACGGCGCAATTGACCACTACGTCGATGGCGATGGCATTGCGACCACCATGCCGATGCCGGAATACGATCCGGAAAATCCGCCGATGCTGGGCTTCTTCATGGTAGGCGCCTACCAGGAGATTCTTGGCAATATGCACAACCTGTTCGGCGATACGGAAGCCGTAGACGTGTTTGTCTTCCCTGACGGCAGCGTCGAAGTGGAGCTGTCGGATGAGGGAGACACCGTCGCGGATATGCTGCAGTACGTCCAGCTGGATCCGAACACGCTGCTGACGCAGTTCCGCGATCAGGTGAAAAAGACCGATCTCGACGCTGACCTGCAGCAGCAGTTCCTTGAAGAGTTCGAAGCGGGTTTATACGGCTACACTTATCTGGAAGACGAGTGATATACGTCCTCTCCGTAGCGGAGAGGGAAGAGAGAGGGGAAGGCTCATTACGCCATTCGCCCGACTCACTTGAACACGTAGGCATTTGCGGCGATAATTCGCCCAATTAAGCAGCAAACTTATTCAAACCCTTCCTCGTCGGGCCTAACGACGCGGAGGGGTTTTTTTATATTTGTATTTCAATACAACGACTGTAAAAGAGGTCATACCCATGAGCACCTTAGGTCATCAATACGATAACTCCCTGGTATCCAACGCATTTGGCTTTCTGCGTCTACCGATGAATTTTATGCCGTACGACAGCGATGCGGACTGGGTCATCACCGGCGTACCGTTTGATATGGCGACCTCCGGACGCGCGGGCGGGCGTCATGGCCCGGCGGCGATCCGTCAGGTGTCGACTAACCTTGCGTGGGAGCATAACCGTTTCCCGTGGAACTTTGATATGCGCGAGCGGCTGAACGTCGTGGACTGCGGCGATCTGGTTTACGCTTTCGGCGATGCGCGTGAAATGAGTGAAAAGCTGCAGGCGCATGCGGAAAAACTGCTGGCGGCAGGTAAGCGCATGCTTTCATTCGGCGGCGACCACTTTGTGACGCTACCGCTGCTGCGCGCTCATGCTAAGCACTTCGGCAAAATGGCGCTGGTGCATTTTGATGCCCACACCGATACCTACGCCAACGGCTGCGAATTTGACCACGGCACCATGTTCTATACCGCGCCGAACGAAGGCCTGATCGACCCGCACCATTCAGTGCAGATCGGCATTCGCACCGAGTTTGATAAGGACAACGGGTTTACCGTGCTGGATGCGGGTCAGGTTAACGACCGCAGCGTCGACGACGTGATCGCTCAGGTGAAACAGATCGTCGGCGATATGCCGGTATACCTGACCTTTGATATCGACTGCCTGGATCCGGCGTTTGCGCCGGGCACCGGTACACCGGTGATCGGCGGACTGACCTCCGATCGCGCGATCAAGCTGGTGCGCGGCCTCAAGGATCTGAACATCGTCGGTATGGACGTGGTGGAAGTCGCTCCGGCCTATGACCAGTCCGAAATCACCGCCCTGGCGGCGGCGACGCTGGCCCTGGAAATGCTCTACATTCAGGCGGCGAAAAAAGGCGAATAAGCCTCAGACGCTGACTGCTGCTGCGCGACGCATGCGCAGCAGCAGCATGCCTCCGGCGCAAAGCGTTATCAGCTGCGATACCACCAGTACCGAGAATCCTGAGCTTACCGATCCCGCCGATTTCATGACCATTCCCATCAGCAGCGGGATAAACGCCGCGCAGATATTACCGATGCCATTAATAATGCCATAGGCGCTGCCTACCGCTTCGCGCGGCGCATGATGCTGCACGACCGCCGGGATCGCCGCGCCCTGCAGTCCCCAGAAAACGTTCGCCGCCAGCATAAACAGCGCCAGCATCGCCTGCTGGTGGCTGAGCATCAGCGCCAGTACCGACAGGGCGGTCAGCAGGCCGCCGATAATAAACAGCACCGGCGCCTGCTCCGGGCGCATTTTATCGAGAAGTACCCCTCCGAGAAATTTTGAACCCAGGCTCAGCAGAAACGGAACCGCCGCCAGCAGGCCGGTAGCCTGTAGCGAGAAGTGATGCTCGTCGCGCAGCCAGGCCGGCAGCCAGGCGCTGCTGCCCCATAGATAGCTGAGGGTGGCGATCTCCACCAGCAGGATCCAGCCCAGCAGCGGCGTGCGCCAGGCGAGGGTCAAGGTTGTAATCATACCGGGCCTGGCGCGGCGTTCATTGACGACTGGAGCAGGTAAAAAGCGCCAGACTAAGCCGCCGCCGAGCAGTAGGTTGAGCAGCGCCAGGGCGTAAAACGATCCCATCCAGCCGACGTGCGCCATCAGCCAGGTGACCAGCGGAAAGCCAGCCGCCAGCCCGAGTGAAACGCCGAGAGCGGTCACGGCGTTAGGTTTACCGACCTCATCGGCGGCGAAGCTATCGCTGATAAAGCGGGTTTTCAGCGAGAATAGCGGCCCCTCGGCAACGCCGAGAACGATGCGCGCGATTAACATGCCCAGCAGGGAGCCCAGCAGCGGAGAAACCGCGCAAACCAGCGCCCATATCGCTACGCTGCTTAACAGCCCCTGGCGATAGTTGAGCTTACTTTCTATAAGGGGAGTTAATATTAAAGCCGATAAACCATAACCAAGAAGAAAGCATGTCATCAGCATGCCTTGTAACATTCTGTTTTCATTTAAATGAAAGTGAGCGGCAAATTCGGGGTTCAGAATCATTACCGAGATATTTATCCGATCGATGTAAGAAATAATTATTAACAAAAGTAATGCGATAGTACCTTGCCATCTTGCCGCCATGATTTACCTCTTTTTAAATTTAATACATTTTGGTTATTATTTTTTTTGACGCCAGAAATAATCACTTAACTAAAATAGTTCACCTATGAAACTCATTGTTTATTAAGGTTTAATTTTCTTTTTGTTTCATATGTGAAACACCGCAAGCTCCCTTCCTGTTCATTTTTAACGATCTTCATGAAAAGAAGTCAATAGCGCATTTTGTTTCTGAAGAGATAGCGTTTTTTATAATGAAAGGGCGCTTTAAATATCATCATTTCATCTGGCTGCTTTTTTTCGTGATCAATTCCACAGTTAGCTAATTAAAAAGTCATTCATTAACAAATTAGTCACATTGCTGCTTGACGAAAGATTCATCGCTCTTATATTGACCGTATTAAATAAGAAACAGAGTTTCATATATGAAACAAAGCCCGGAGGAATGCGATGAGCTGGATTGGCGTGTGTGACGCGGAGCAAGTACAGGAAGATTTCCCCTATAGCGGCAGTATCGACGGTAAAGAAATCGGTATCTATCTGATTGATGGCGAATATTACGCGCTGGAAGACGTTTGTCCCCATGCGTATGCGCTGCTGAGCCAGGGCTTTGTCGAAGATGGCAAGGTGGAGTGCCCGCTGCATGAAGCGGTATTCGACGTCAAAACCGGCCAGTGTCTGCACGGCCCCGGCGGGCGCAACCTGCATCGCTACCCGGTGCGGGTATACGACAAGCAGATCCAGATTTCTTTTATCGAGGAGAACGTGGCATGAGCGAAACCCTGGACTTTAACCCGGCGCTGCCGGAAAGCCGTCAGTTTACGCCGCCGGCGGAAGGCGGAAACGGCAACATTCACAAACCCGGCGACTACACCAATCTGATCTGGCAAACCCGCAGCCGGGTGCCGGAAAGCTGGGAGCTACAGCTTATCGCCACCCTCGAGACGCTCTTTGAACAGGGCGCAGAAAGCCTCGGTGAGCTGGTGAACGGCCTGAACGGCGTCAGAATGCACGACCAGCAGGGGGAACCGTGGAGCGAGAGCAGCTTCCAGGCATTTCTGCAGGTAAACGGATACTGAGGACACAGCGATGACAACAACGGTACAGAACTATCTTGATAAAGGATTACGCGGCCTGTGGTATCCGGTGCTGGCGAGCTGGGAAGTGCAGTCGGCGCCGGTGGGAATCACCCGCCTCGGCGAACAGATTGTGGTCTGGCGCAATAAAGATGGCCAGGTGCAGGCGCTGGAAGACCGCTGCCCGCACCGCGGCGCGCGCCTGTCGATGGGCTGGAACCTGGGCGATCGCATTGCCTGCTGGTATCACGGCGTGGAAGTGGCCGGTAACGGCGAAGTGAAAGACGTCCCGGCGGTTGACCGCTGCCCGCTGGTGGGTCAGCAGTGCGTTCGCAGCTACAGCGTTCAGGAAGCGCATGGCGCCATTTTCCTGTGGTTTGGCGTCACCGCCGACCAGCAGCCTGATGAGCTGAGCTTTCCGGAAGAGCTGGCCAATAGCGACAAATTTAGCCACTTCCTGTGTACCGCAGCGTGGAAATGCAACTACCAGTACGCGCTGGAAAACGTGATGGACCCGATGCACGGCACCTATCTTCACTCCTCCTCGCACTCGATGGCGGAAGGCGATCGCAAAGCCGACATGGTGCTGCAGCCGACGAAAACCGGGTTTATTTTTGAGAAGAAAGGGCAGGTTGGCGTTAACTTCGACTGGGTCGAACTGGGCAGCAGCGGGGCCTACTGGATGCGCCTCTCTATTCCGTACAAAAAGCGCTTCGGGCCGGGCGGCCACTTCTGGATTGTCGGCATGGTGGTGCCGGAAGATAACGACAACTGCCGCGTCTTCTTCTGGCGCATCCGCGGCGTACAGGGCTGGCAGCGCGATCTATGGCGATTTATGTACCGCAACCGCCTGGAAAAACTGCACTGGGAAGTGCTCGAACAGGATCGCGTGGTGCTGGAAAGCCTGGCGCCGAATGCCCGCGATCGCGAATATCTTTATCAGCACGACGTCGGCCTTTCCCGCCTGCGCCGCATGATGCAGAAAGCGGCAAAAGAGCACTTGGCGGCCCTGGAAGAGCAGCAGGGAGCCGCCTGATGAACGGTCTGTTGAACGGAAAACGTATCGTCGTCACCGGCGCGGCGCGCGGCCTGGGCTACCACTTTGCCGAAGCCTGTGCCGGGCAGGGAGCGGCGGTAGTGATGTGCGACATTCTGCGGGGCGAACTGGCGGAAAGCGCTCATCGTCTGCAGGAAAAGGGCTACTGCATTGAATCCCATGAGATCGATCTCGCCGATAGCGAGTCGATCGACCGGGTATTCAGCGCTATCGGCGAGCGGGGGGCGATCGACGGGTTAGTGAATAATGCGGCGATGGCCACCGGCGTCGGCGGGAAAAACATGCTCGATTACGATCCGGATCTGTGGGATCGGGTGATGACGGTTAACGTCAAAGGCACCTGGCTGGTGACCCGCGCGGCGGTGCCGCTGCTGCGTGAAGGGGCCGGGATCGTCAATGTCGCTTCGGATACCGCTCTGTGGGGAGCGCCGCGGCTGATGGCCTACGTGGCCAGTAAAGGTGCGGTGATCGCGATGACCCGCTCGATGGCCCGCGAACTGGGGGAGAAACGGATCCGCATAAACGCCATCGCGCCGGGGCTGATCCGCGTTGAGGCGACGGAATACGTGCCCGCGGAACGCCATCAGCTGTATGAAAACGGTCGCGCGCTCAGCGGCGCTCAGCAGCCGGAAGACGTCACCGGCAGCGTAGTCTGGCTGCTCAGCGAGCTGTCGCGGTTTATCACCGGCCAGCTGATCCCGGTCAACGGCGGTTTTGTTTTTAACTAATAAGTGAGGCGGTATGGCGAACGAGCAGGAAGTGAAGTATCTGGTGCCGGGGCTTGAGCGCGGCCTGCAGCTGCTGCTGGCTTTTGGCGAACAGCATCGCGATCTGACCTTCGCCGAGCTGCACCGGCTGGTGGATATGCCGAAAGCGACCGCCTATCGCGTGGTGCAAACGCTGGAGTATATGGGCTTTCTCGAACGCAACGCGCGCACCAATACCTTTTCGCTGGGGATGAACGTGCTGCGGCTGGGCTTTGAATATATTGCCTCGCTGGATATCGCCCAGGTAGGTCAGCCGGTTATCGAGCAGTTGCGTGATGTCAGCCAGTGCAGCAGCCATCTGGCAATCCGCGATGGCCGGGACATCATCTACATCGCTCGCGTCAGCGCGGCCGGTTCGCGGATAAACCAGGTCAGCGTCGGCACCCGGCTGCCGGTGCACTGCACCTCGCTGGGCCGCATGCTGCTGACCGATGTTTCACGCAGCGAGTTTGAACAGCTGTTCCCCAACGAGCGGCTGCCGGGCAACACCCCGGGCCAGCTGCACGATCGCGAAGCGCTGTGGCAGATGGTGCAGCAGGATAAAGCCCGCGGCTATGTGATTGGCGAGTCTTTCTTTCGCCACGGCATTTCGTCGATTGTCTACCCGGTGTATGACCGCAGCGGCCGGGTGGCGGGAGTCGTCAGTATCCTGGTGCCCTCAGATGAGATCCCGCAAAGCGATCGCGAGCGGCTGCAGAACGACGTCAGCCTGGCGGCGGACAAAATTTCCGGTTTCCTGGGATATTTGTCCCAGGCAAGTTAAATCAAACACTTAACGGCAGGCGCTTGAGTGCGTCGGGCATGTTTTACGCCCAAATTCGGGCGACTGAACGGTAAAGAGGCGACGAAAAATGAGTATTACCGGAATTGAAAAGCTGGAATTTGGCGTAGATGACCTGAACCATAGCGCCAAATTTATGCACGATTTTGGCCTGGCTGGCGACGCCAGCGGCCGCGTGTTCACCACCCTCAGCGGCGCGCGCATTGAGCTTAACCCGTTGGAGGCTGCCGACCTGCCGCCGGCTTTTGAAACCGGCAATACGCTGCGCCGTATGACCTGGGGCGTAGCGGACCAGGCGGCGCTGGAAGCGCTGCGTCCAAAGCTGGAACGTCAGCCTGGCTTCCGCAGGGTCGACGGCGCACTGGAGTGCCTCGACCCGAACGGCATGACGCTGCGAGTGCAGGTCAGCCAGCAAAAGGCGGTGGAGCTGAACGTCGAGCCAATTAATCAGTGGGGCGATATTCGTCGTATCGACACGCCGAGTCCGGTTTACGACCACGCGCAGCCGATCAACGTCGGCCACGTGGTGTTCTTCATTGAAGAGCTGGCGGCGGTCGAAAGCTTCTATCGCGAGGTGCTCGGCTTCCAGGTGTCAGACCGCTACATTAACCGCGCGGTCTTCCTGCGCTGCGGCGCGCGCGGTGGCCATCACAACCTCTTCCTGCTGCAGCTGCCGAACCGTAAGCGCGGGCTGAATCATGTTGCTTTCACCGTCCGCGATATTCACGAGGTGATCGGCGGCGGCATCGCGATGAACAAAAATGCCTGGAGCACTTTCATCGGCCCCGGTCGCCACCCGGTCTCCTCGGCCTACTTCTGGTACGTCAACAGCCCCACCGGCGGCGCCTTCGAGTACTACACCAACGATGATTATCTGACGGAAAACTGGCAGCCGCGCGAACTGGAGCACTCGTTGGTCTCCTTTACCGAGTGGGCGGTGGAAGGCGGAATCGACCACGATACCCGCCGCCAGCAGAAAAAAACGGAGGCGGTATGACGGCGCGGATCGTGATAGTCGGCGGCGGCCAGGCGGGCGGCTGGGCGGCGAAAACGCTGCGCGACCAGGGCTTCGGGGGCGAGATTTGCGTAGTGGCGGAAGAGGAATGGGATTTCTATGAACGGCCGCCGCTGTCCAAAGCCGCATTGCTGGATACCGATGCGCAGCTACCGCGCTTGTTTTCGCACGAGGCGCAGCAGGCGCTGAACCTGACCTGGTACCGTCCGCTGCGTGCAGAGCGGATTGACCGACTAGCTAAAACGGTGATTTTAAGCAACGGCGAACGCCTGAGTTACAACGTCCTTTTAATCGCCACCGGGGGGCGAGCGCGTCTACCGGACGAGTCGTGGGCGGCGCATCCCCAGGTTTATACCCTGCGTCACTGGCAGGATGCGCAGCGTCTGAAAAGTCGTCTGGCGGCAAGTCAAAAACTGGCGATAGTCGGCGGCGGCTGGATTGGCCTTGAGATTGCCGCTTCGGCGCGCAAATGCGGCGTGGCCGTAACCCTTTATGAGCAGCAGCCAGCATTGTGCATGCGTTCGGTGAGCGCGGAAGTTTCGCAGGCGCTGGCGCAGATGCACCGCGAGCAGGGTGTCGATATTCGCTGCGGCTGCGGCGCGCTGGAGCTGGAAGAGGATAACGCTCTGCCAACGCTGCACTGCGACGGCCGGCGGGAAACCTTCGATGCGGTGGTGGTGGGGATCGGGGTCGATCTTAATCTCGAACTGGCGCGCGACGCGGGGCTGAAAACCGAGCGCGGGATCGTTGTGGATAGCCAGGGGCGAACGTCGGATCCGTTCATCTTTGCTGCCGGGGATGTGGCGCAGCATCATCACTACGGCCTGTGCATCCAGTCCTGGGCCTTCGCCCAGAATCAGGCGGTGGCGACGGCAAAAGCGATGCTCAACCCCGATGCGCCAGGCTACGACGACGCGCCGTGGCTGTGGTCGGATCAATATCAGCACAATATCCAGATCCTCGGTATTCCGCAGCCGGGCAGCAGAACGATAGCGCGTGAAGATTCGCTGTACTTCTCGCTGGACGAAAACGGGCGGCTGACGCAGCTGGTGGCGTTTAATGATGCGCGCACCGTCAAGCTGGCGAAGCGCTGGATGGCGGCGGGGCGAGATTTATCCGCTGTACCGCTCGCCGATCCGGCTTTTTCACTGATGTCATTGCGATAGCTAACCCGCACCCTTAAGGGGGAGAAATGACCACATTAGAGACTAACGCCGCGCCTGCTGAGGCGAGCGGCGAGGGCATCCGCACGCCTGAAAAAGCGGTTCGCTGGGCCATTCCGCTGTCGCTGCTGGCCTGCGTACTGCTGGCGTTCTTCGACAAAATCAGCATCGCCGCGCTGTTTTCCGATAGCTACTTCCAGCAGGCGATGGGGATCGATTTCGACACCACCCGTCTGGGCATACTGATGAGCGCTTTCCTGCTGAGCTATGGATTCTCTTCGGTGCTGCTAAGCGGCCTGGGCGACCGTATTGCGCCGCTGCGCCTGCTTACCGGAATGATGGCGGTGTGGTGCGTTTTGATGCTGGTGATGGGCTTTACCCATAACTATACGCTGATGGTGACGCTGCGAATTTTGCTGGGTATCGCCGAAGGGCCGCTGTTCCCGCTGGCGTTCGCTATCGTCCGCCATACCTTTCCCCAGCATTTGCAGGCGCGCGCCACCATGCTCTGGCTGCTCGGGACGCCGGTCGGCGCGGCGATTGGCTTCCCGCTGTCGATTTGGTTGCTTAACACCTTCGGCTGGCAGAGCACCTTCTTTGTGATGGCGATGCTGACGGTACCGGTACTGATTTTTGTGCGCATCGGGCTGCGCGGCATCACGCTGGAGGCAAAAGCCAGCGGCGGGCAAACGTCGCAGGAGGCACGCCGCAGCGCGCGCCGCGAGCTGTTTGTCAGCCCGCACTTCTGGATGATCTGCATCTTCAACATCGCCTTTCTCGCCTATCTGTGGGGCATCAACGGCTGGCTGCCCGGCTACCTGATTAAGGGTAAAGGCATTCATCTCGAACACGCCGGCTGGCTGTCGTCGATGCCGTTTATCGCCATGCTGCTCGGCGAAATTATCGGCGCCTGGCTGTCTGACCGCGTCGATAAGCGCGCCGCCGCCTGCTTTATTTCCCTGGCGGGCGCAGGCATTGGCCTGGCGGCGGTGATGCATTTTACCACCCCGCTGCCGGTGATTGCGGCGATGAGCTTTAGCACCTTTATGTGGGGGATCGGCGCACCGAATATTTTTGCGCTGCTGGCCAAGGCAACCCATCCGCGAGTCAGCGCCACGGCGGGCGGGATTTTCAACGGGCTGGGAAACTTTGCCGGGGCGTTATCGCCGGCGGTGATGGGCGCGCTGATCGCCTTCACCCACAGCATGGATTCCGGGCTGATTTTTCTGGCGGTGATGGCGGCGGTGGGCTGCGTCCTGTTACTGCCGCTGCTAAGACGTTACTGAGGATAAAACGATGACTGATTCAACCGTAACTGCAAAACCGAGTCTCAAACCTGAACATCTGACGATGGAGGAGTGGGTCGAGTCGCGTATCGCGCGCTTTGAAGGCCGTAAATACGACTGGAATGCGCTGAAGTTCCAGGCAGATTTTGACCCGAAATATCGTCGCGCGCAGATGCGCTACATTGGCACCGGCGCGACCGGCGTCGCCAGCGATAGCAATACCGTCCAGGCGGAACACTTTACCTTCTCCACCATGGTACTGCCGTCCAGGTGCGAAGGCCCGCTGCACCTGCATGATGATGTGGAAGAGGTGTTCTTCATGCTCAAAGGGCAGATCACCCTGATGATTCAGGATGGCGACAACTACACCGAGACCGTTCTGCGCGAACGCGATCTGATTTCTGTTCCTGCCGGGATTTATCGCGGGCTATTCAACCACGGCGAGGAAGAAGCGCTGATGTGCGTGATGCTCGGTACGCCAAAGCCGCATATTCCGACCTACCCGGAAGATCATCCGCTGTCGAAAGTGAAGCGTAGCTAAGGGGGGATGATGACGGGTTTTCGTGAACAAGGAAGCGGTACGCCGCTGACGCTGCTGCACGGCATCAGTTCCGGCGCGGCCTCCTGGCATAAACAGATGGCGCTTCCCGGCTACCGCGTGCTGGCCTGGGATATGCCCGGTTATGGCGAAAGCCCGATGCTTGCGACGGCGAGGGCGGATGCCGGCGCCTACGCCGATGCGCTGGCGCGGATGCTTGACCGCGCCGGGGTGCAGAAAACCGTTCTGCTCGGCCATTCGCTGGGCGCGCTGGTCGCCGCCGCTTTCGCCGCCAGATATCCCCAGCGCGTGCGGTATCTGGTGCTGGCCGACGTCGCCCAGGGCTACGGCCAGGCGGAGGCCGCGCAGCGGGAAAAAATCTGGCAGGGGCGTCAGCAGCAAATGGCTCTGGGCGGCGAGGCGATGGCCGAGGGGCGGGCGGCGAAGCTGCTGCGCGCTGGCGCGCGCGAAGCCGATGTGGCGACGGTCGCGGCAGGCATGCGCAGGCTGCGCAGTGAAGGCTATCTCGCTGCCGCCTGGATGCTGGCGCACGACGACATCCACCGCTGGCTTGCCGGGTATCGCGGCCGCTTCGCCGTGTGGTGCGGCGAGCAGGATGCCATCACCCAGCCCGAGCTGGTGCAGGGGGTGGCGCTACGCTACGGCATGCCGTATCTCGCCATCCCGCAGGCCGGGCACGCCAGCTATCTCGATAACGCTACGTTTTTTAACCAACAGCTTTTACGCATAGGGGAAGAGGTGCGCGATGAATGCACAAATTGAAGGACGCGTCGCGGTGGTCACCGGCGGCTCGTCAGGGATTGGCTTCGAAACGCTGCGCCTGCTATTGGGCGAAGGGGCGAAAGTCGCCTTTTGCGGCCGCAACCCGGACCGGCTGGCCAGCGCTCACGCGGCGCTGTTAAACGAATATCCCGCAGGCGACGTGTTTACCTGGCGCTGCGACGTTCTGAACGAACAAGAGGTTCAGGCCTTTGCAGATGCGGTCGGGGCCCACTTTGGCGGCGCTGACATGCTGATAAACAATGCTGGCCAGGGCTATGTCGCCCATTTCGCCGATACGCCGCGCGAGGCCTGGCTGCACGAAGCCGAACTGAAGCTGTTCGGGGTGATTAATCCGGTCAGGGCGTTCCAGCCGCAGCTTGAACGGTCGGACATCGCTTCAATTACCTGCGTGAACTCGCTGCTGGCGCTGCAGCCGGAAGAGCACATGATCGCCACCTCAGCCGCCCGCGCCGCGCTGCTTAATATGACGCTGACCCTGTCGAAGGATCTGATTGGCAAAGGGATTCGCGTCAATTCCATTCTGCTGGGCATGGTCGAATCCGGGCAGTGGCAGCGCCGTTTTGCAGACCGCAGCGATAAGAGCCAGAGCTGGCCAGAGTGGACCGCCGACATCGCCCGTAAGCGCGGGATCCCGATGGCGCGGCTTGGCAAACCACAGGAACCGGCGCAGGCGCTGCTGTTTCTCGCTTCGCCGCTGGCTTCGTTTACCACCGGCGCGGCGCTGGATGTGTCCGGCGGCTTTTGCCGTCACCTGTAAGGAAAGATGATGAAAAAGGTGATGTTAATCGGCTATGGCGCGATGGCGCAGGCGATCATTGAGCGGTTACCGCCGCAGGTGTCGCTGGGCTGGATCGTGGCTCGCGAGCCGCATCATGCGGCGATCCGCCAGCAGTTTGCCGGGGCGGTTACGCCGCTGAGCGATCCGCAGCAGTGCGATCGGACGCCGGATCTGGTGCTTGAATGCGCCAGCCAGCAGGCGGTAGCGCAGTACGCCGAGGCGGTGCTGGCCCGCGGCTGGCATCTGGCGGTGATCTCCACCGGCGCGCTGGCGGATAGCGAACTGGAACAGCGCCTTCGCCAGGCGGGCGGCAAGCTCACGCTGCTGGCGGGCGCGATAGCCGGTATTGATGGCCTGGCGGCGGCGAAAGAGGGCGGCCTTGAGCGCGTGACCTATCAGTCGCGTAAAAGTCCGGCCAGCTGGCGCGGCAGCTACGCTGAGCAGCTTATCGATCTCAGCGCGGTACATGAAACGCGCATTTTCTTTGAAGGCAGCGCCCGCGAAGCGGCGCGGCTGTTTCCGGCGAATGCCAACGTGGCGGCGACCGTGGCGCTGGGCGGTATTGGTCTCGATGCCACCCGGGTGCAGCTGATGGTGGATCCGACGACCCAACGCAACACCCATACGCTGCACGCCGAAGGACTGTTCGGCGAGTTTCACCTGGAGCTGAGCGGTCTGCCGCTCGCCAGCAATCCCAAAACGTCGACCCTGGCGGCACTGAGCGCGGTACGCGCCTGCTGCGAACTGACATAACGCAGAGAGGCTGAGATGGACGAGTTAGACATTTTTATCGGCGGTCAGTGGCGGCGCGGCGGCGGCAACCTGATGCACAGCCGCTTTCCGGCGGATGGATCGCTTAACGCTTCATTATATGCGGCCAGCCTGGACGACCTGCAGGAGGCGATCGACTGCGCCGATCGCGCATGGCGGGAACCGACGTGGCGGAACATGCTGCCGCATCAGCGGGCAAAGATCCTGCATAACGTCGCCGATCTGATTGAAGCGCAAATTGACGAGTTAACCCGTAAACAGAGCCGCGACAACGGTAAACCGCTGGCGGAAGCGCGGGGCCTGGTCATGAGCGCGGCGGGCACCGCGCGCTATTTTGCCGCCGCCTGCGAACTGCTGGAAGGCGAGCTGCCGACGCCGCGTCAGGCGGATCTGCTGACCTTGAGCCGCTATGAACCGCTGGGCGTAGTGGCGGCGATTACGCCGTGGAACTCGCCCATCGCCAGCGAAATGCAGAAGGTGGCTCCGGCCATCGCCGCCGGTAACGCGGTGATCCTCAAGCCGGCGGAAGCGACGCCGCTGATGGCGCTGGAGCTGGCGAAGATTTTTGCACAGGCCGGATTACCTCCCGGGCTGCTGAGCGTTCTGCCCGGAAAAGGCTCGGTCATTGGCGATGCGCTGGCTCGCCATCCTAAGGTGCGCAAAATTTCCTTTACCGGCGGTACCGCTACCGGGCGGCATCTGGCGCACGTGGCGGCGGAAAAGCTGATCCCGGCGTCGCTGGAGCTGGGCGGAAAATCGCCAACTATTGTGCTGGAAGATGCCGACATCGAACAGGCGGCGCGGGGTATCTGCTACGGCATATTCAGCTCCGGCGGCCAGGCCTGCATCGCCGGATCGCGTCTGTTCATTGATGAAAAAGTCTATCCGCAATTAATGGCCCGCCTGCTGGAATTAACCCGAGGGCTGCGGGTGGGCCACCCGTTTAGCGCGGATACCCACGTCGGACCGCTGATTAACGATAAGCATCGTCAGAGCGTGCTGGAGTATGTCGAGCTGGCGAAGCGCGAAGGCGGTAGCGTGCTGTGCGGCGGCGAGATCCCGGCGGATCCGGCGCTGGCGGCGGGCAGCTACTTCCTGCCGACGATCGTCGAGGGACTCAACAACCGGGCTCGCGTCTGTCAGGAAGAGATCTTTGGGCCGGTACTGGTGGCGATGCGCTTTCGCGACGAAGCGGCGCTGATCCGCGAGGCCAATGATTCGGTGTTCGGGCTGGCCGCGGGGATCTGGACGCGCGATACCGGCCGCGCCCTGCGCCTGAGCGAACAGCTGGAGGCCGGTACGGTGTGGATCAACACCTACAAGGTTTTCTCTATTTCGTCCCCGTTTGGGGGTTTTAAAGAGAGCGGTCTGGGCCGCGAAAAAGGTATCCAGGGCCTGAAGGCCTGGATGCAGCAGAAGAGTATTTATCTGGCGACGGGTAATAGCGTCAACCACTGGTGTGATTGAGAGAAGGGTGAGCAATGAGTGAAATGATAACCGTCGGCGACGCCATCGCCAGAACGCTGGAGCAGTATCACGTTGAAGCCATATATGGCGTCATTTCTATTCACAATCTGCCGATCGCCGATGCCGTCGGCCAGCGGGAAAAAATCCGCTTCGTCCCGGCGCGCGGGGAGGCGGGATCGGTGACCATGGCCGACGCCCACGGGCGTTTTTCCGGGCTCGGCGTGGCGCTGACCAGCACCGGCGCCGGGGCGGGCAACGCCGTCGGCGCGTTGGTTGAGGCAATGAACGCCGGCACACCGCTGCTGCACCTGACCGGTCAGGTCGAAAAGGCCTGGCTGGATGCCGACACCGGGTTTATTCACGAAACCCGCGATCAGCTGACCTTCCTGAAAGCCAGCTCAAAGCGCGCATACCGTATCAGTAACGCCAATCAGGCGGTAGCGCTCCTGCATAAAGCGATTCAGGATGCGCAGACGCCGCCGTGCGGTCCGGTCTCGGTTGAAATTCCGATCGATATTCAAAGCGTGAAAATTCCGCTTTCGCTGCTGACCACGCCGCTGAAAACGCCACCGGTGGCGGAAGCTGAAGAGGCAATGGTTGATGCGCTGTGGGTTCAGCTTAAGCAGGCGAAGCGGCCGCTGCTGTGGCTCGGCGGCGGCGCTTTAGAAAGCGGCGAGGCGGTGAAGACGCTGGCCGATGCCGGGATGACGGTGATTTCCAGCACCCATGGCCGCGGTATTCTGCCGGATAGCCACCGCGCCAGCCTGCGCGCATTTCACAATTCCCCATCGGTTGAAGCGTTGATTTCACAATGTGATTTCACACTTGTCGCTGGTTCACGTCTGCGCAGTAACGAAACGCGCTCATGGACGCTGGAACTGCCCGCGCCGCGGGTGCAGATTGATATCGACCCGGCGGCGGCCAGCCGTAACTATCTGATGGACAATACGCTGGTGGCGGACTGCCGCGCGTTTTTAGACGCGCTGGCGGAACGAGCGCAGGGGCGAATATGGGGCGACGCGCGCTGGGATAGCCAAATAAAAGAAGCGGTGGCGATGGCGGAGCAGGGGCTGCGCGAACAGTGCGGTGATTACGCCAGATTAAATGACGCTATCGCGCAGGCGCTGCCGGAGAACGGTATCCTGGTTCGCGATATTACCGTGTCCGGCAGCCTGTGGGGGAGCCGCCTGTTTCGCGCCCACGGTCCGCTGATGAATATTCATTCTCTGGCCGGTGCTATCGGTATGGGGCTGCCGATGGCGATCGGCACCGCAATTGCTAATCCGCAGCGTAAAGTGGTGGGGCTGGTCGGCGACGGCGGACTGAGCCTGAACCTCGGCGAGCTGGCGACGTTGGCACAGGAGAAGGCTAACGTGACGCTGCTGATTATGAATGACGGCGGCTACGGCGTGATGCGCGGTATTCAGGATAAGTACTTTGGCGGCCGCCAGTATTATAACGAGCTGCATACGCCGGACTTTACGCTGCTGGCGCAGGCCATCGGTCTGCAGGCGTGGAGCGTCGATCGGGCGGATGATTTCCAGGCGGTGATGACTGAAGCGCTGGCGATGCCGGGGCCCTCGGTGGTGGAAGTGAAGATGGGCCAGATCGGCGCGCTGCGTTTTGCCGGGCCGCCGCAAAAGACGCTGTACTAATCTGCCGGCGAGCCCGCATGCCGCCTCCGGGGAAAACGCCCGGCTAGAGGGCCCAAACCCTCTCCTTACCGGGAGAGGGGGGACTCCGCAAGGCGTTCCTCTTCACTATAAACAGTGAGAGTCCGCCGGGGCTTACTTAATCCCGTCGGCCTTCATGCGATCGCGGATATGCTGAGCGCGTTCTTCCGATGCCGGGTGGTCATCAAACATTGAGCTTTGGCGTCCGGCTTCCAGCTTCGCCAGTTTTTCGAAGCTGGTCGCGAGGCCCGCAGGATTAATTCCGCGTTTGCGCAGCAGATCGTACGAGTAGTCATCCGCCTCGGACTCCTGACGCTGGGAGAACTGTGAGTTCACCAGCTTCTCGCCAAGATCGCCCAGCTGCGACTGCGACAGGCTGCCGACGATACCGCCAGCGGAGGCCGCCGCCGCGCGTACCGCGTTGGTGCCTAATGCCACCTGCATGCCTTTCTTCACATGGCCCAGCGCGACGTGACCCATTTCGTGGCCGATAACCGCTTCGACTTCATTATCATTCATCAAATCCATCAGTCCGCTGTAAACGCGGATACAGCCGTTAGCCATGGCGAAGGCGTTAACGTCCTTGGTCTGGTACACTTTATAGTTCACCGGCTGGCCGTTGATGTTGTCCCCCAGCGCGGCGGCGATTTTACTCAGACGTTTGCTGTATTCACTGCTGGCAGGCGCGATAGTCGCTTTCGCATCCATCTCCTGACAGGCTTTGTCGCTTAGGGCCTTGACCTGCTCATCGCTGAGTGAATAAGCCTGGAAAGCTTCTGCGCCGGAGCTAAGCAGACCATTGGAGTCCATGTTCTGACATCCGGTAAGCGTTGCTGCGATCCCAAAGGCAAGAAGAGCTGAGCGAATTTTCATTTTTTTATCATCCACAATCTTATGGTTCTTTATCCGAAAAAACGGCGATAGCTGACCTGCCGTATCCTGTGCAAATTATAAATACTATATGAGAATGCGGGCGAGAGGATTACGCCGTAGCACAACGTGTTCCAGAGATTTCTTAAACGGCAAAAGGATGCTCCATGTACATGCTTTGCCGCTTAGGTTACATTGTTCACACTTTTTTCCGGCGTAGCCCAAAACGCGCTGTCGTCAAGTCGCTGCGGGCATGGCCTTCATTATCCGATCTGGAGTCAAAATGTCCTCACGTAAAGAGCTTGCTAACGCTATTCGTGCGCTGAGCATGGACGCAGTACAGAAAGCCAAATCCGGCCACCCGGGTGCCCCGATGGGTATGGCTGACATTGCCGAAGTCCTGTGGCGTGATTTCCTGAACCATAATCCGCAGAACCCGTCCTGGGCCGATCGCGACCGCTTCGTGCTGTCCAACGGTCACGGCTCGATGCTGATCTACAGCCTGCTGCACCTCACCGGCTACGATCTGCCAATCGAAGAGCTGAAGAACTTCCGTCAGCTGCACTCCAGAACCCCGGGCCACCCGGAAGTGGGCTACACCGCGGGCGTGGAAACCACTACCGGACCGCTGGGGCAGGGCATTGCGAATGCGGTGGGTATGGCGATTGCGGAGAAAACCCTGGCGGCGCAGTTCAACCGCCCGGGCCACGACATTGTTGACCACTTCACTTATGCGTTCATGGGCGACGGCTGCATGATGGAAGGTATCTCTCACGAGGTATGCTCCCTGGCCGGTACCCTGAAACTGGGCAAGCTGGTGGCGTTCTATGACGACAACGGCATCTCCATCGACGGTCACGTCGAAGGCTGGTTCACCGATGACACCGCGAAGCGTTTTGAAGCCTACGGCTGGCACGTGGTGCGCGGCGTTGACGGTCACGATGCTGACTCGATTAAACGCGCGGTGGAAGAAGCGCGTGCGGTCACCGACAAACCGTCCCTGCTGATGTGCAAAACCATCATCGGTTTCGGTTCGCCGAACAAAGCCGGTACCCATGACTCCCACGGCGCGCCGCTGGGCGACGCGGAAATCGCGCTGACTCGCCAAGCCCTCGGCTGGAAACACCCGGCGTTTGAAATCCCGTCTGAAATCTATGCCCAGTGGGATGCGAAAGAAGCCGGTCAGGCGAAAGAGTCCGCGTGGAACGAGAAATTCGCCGCCTACGCCAGAGCCTTCCCGCAGGAAGCAGCAGAATTCACCCGCCGTATGAAAGGCGAGATGCCGGCTGATTTCGACGCGAAAGCGAACGAATTCATCGCGAAGCTGCAGGCTAACCCGGCGAAAATCGCCAGCCGTAAAGCGTCGCAGAACGCCATTGAAGCCTTCGGCCCGCTGCTGCCTGAGTTCCTCGGCGGCTCCGCTGACCTGGCGCCAAGTAACCTGACCCTGTGGTCCGGCTCTAAGGCTATCAACGAAGATACCGCTGGTAACTATATCCACTACGGCGTGCGTGAATTCGGTATGACCGCGATTGCCAACGGTATCGCCCTGCACGGCGGTTTCCTGCCGTACACCTCCACCTTCCTGATGTTCGTCGAGTACGCGCGTAACGCGGTACGTATGGCGGCGCTGATGAAGCAGCGTCAGGTGATGGTCT
>NZ_JBEAIU010000003.1:0-28291 GCF_040065135.1 Klebsiella sp. CN_Kp066
AGAATTTCGCGCTGCAGAAAGGCGGCAAGCGCTGAAATCCCCGGGAGCTTACATCGGTAAGTGACCGGGGTTGAAGCGTGCAGCCAACGCCTCTGCGGCGCGAAAGGCGCAGGTTAAATTTATTTGGCGTCGGTCGCCGTACCGTTCGCATGCCAGGTAAACACACCGAATTCGAAGCCTTTCAGGTCGCCCTTCTCGTTCCAGGAGAGCGGCCCCATCACGGTCTCAACCGTTGCCCCTTTCAGGTATTTCGCGATTTCAGCCGGATCGTCAGACTGATTCAGGCCCGCTTCCAGCGACTGCAGCGCGGCATAGGTGGTCCACACGAACGCGCCGCTCGGATCCTGTTTCTTCGCCTTGATCGCATCCACAATCGGTTTGTTCGCCGGAACCTGGTCGTAGTTTTTCGGCTTGGTGACCAGCATACCTTCCGCAGAAGCGCCCGCGATATTAGACAGCGACACGTTGGCGACACCTTCCGGCCCCATAAACTGCGTTTTCAGGCCAGCGGCGCGAGACTGACGCAGGATCTGCCCCATCTCCGGGTGATAGCCGCCGTAGTAAACGAAGTCGATATTCTCTTTTTTCAGACGCGCCACCAGGGTGGAGAAGTCTTTCTCGCCGGCGGTGATGCCATCAAAGAACACCACGTTGGCGCCACCCTTCTTCAGATTATCCTGTACAGCACGGGCCAGGCCTTCGCCGTACTGCTGCTTATCGTGAACAATCGCGATACGCTGTGGTTTCACGCTTTCCAGAATATATTTGGCGGCGGTTGGCCCCTGGTCGGAGTCCAGGCCGGTAGTGCGCAGAATCAGGTGATAGCCGCGAGCTGTCAGCTCCGGCGCGGTGGCCGCCGGGGTGATCATCAGCACGCCTTCATCTTCATAGATATCAGACGCCGGCTGGGTGGAAGAAGAGCACAGGTGGCCGATAACGTATTTGATACCGTCGTTAATCACTTTGTTGGCGACGGCAACCGCTTGTTTCGGGTCACAGGCGTCATCGTACTTTACCATCTGCAGCTTATTGCCTTTGATACCGCCTTTAGCGTTGATATCCGCAATAGCCTGCTCTGCGCCAGTGAACTCCTGGTCGCCGTACTGCGCTACCGGACCGGACATCGCGCCAACAACGGCCACTTTGATATCCTCGGCCATTGCCGCACCGCTCATGATTAAGGCAATACATCCTGCCAGTAACGCTTTACCCTTCATATTCATCCTGAGGCTCCCCATTATTATGGTTTTTGCATTTGTTGTGATGTTGTTTATTAGCGCATTATTCTAATTAGACACATAAGTAAAGCATATGATAGTTAGATTAGGGTCTGCCGCCTGCGCTTTTGCAGCACACTATGCTAAACATACCGTCATTCAGGAGAATTGGAAACGATAAAATTGCGGAGTATGTAACAGATAAGTGACAAATAAAAACCCGCGCCGGAATAAACCGAACGCGGTGGCATGAGCGACGGTACTACCAGCCCGCAGGCAGGTAGCCAAAGGCGGAAGCAATGGCGTAGGCGGCGCTGCAAAGATAGAGCAATACGATGAAGATCTGGATTAAAGGATGCGTAATCAGCGCCGGGCAGGTCCAGCCGGGATTGATATCACCCTGCCTGCGCGAGCCTTTAAGGATCAGGATCGGCATGATAGATAAAATCACCCCGCTAAATACCCCGGCAAAATAGAGCGCATTCACGAAGGATACCATCCCACTGTAGGCCAGAATGAAAGGCGGTACGGCGACCACTAACAGCACCTTAAAGCGTTTCAACGGCTGCTCGTCGTTGCCAAGGCGAAACTGATCGAAGATATTGGTCAGGAAGCTGCCGCCCAGCCCCCAATAGGAGGTCAGCATCGCGCAGAGCGCAAAAAGGTTTGCCGAGAAGAAGGCCCACTCGCCGAGCGCACGGCCCCAGGAAATGGTCGCCACATCAGAAATATTATCCAGCCCGCTTAATGCAATCACCGAGAGCGGGACCAGCGCCAGCAGGCAAAAGGTTAATAACATCCCCACCATAATGGCCTTCGGCAGTTTCTCCGGTTTATCAGCGAAACCGCGCGCCATTTCCGGCACGATATACTGCGCGGAGAAGCAGAACGCGACAACGTTAAATACCGGCACCATATACAGCCAGTTACCATCCAGCAAATAGCCGACGCTGGCGGTCTCTTTCAGCAACGTCGCGGCGACAAGTATGGTTATCATGACGACCATGCCGATACTGATAAATTTCTCGCCCCGGCCAATCGCCTTCAGGCCAAGATAAAGTACCCCGGCCGCCGGAATAAAAAACAGCGCGCTGCCGAGAGCCGGCGAGATACCGAATAACGAATGCAATAATTTACCGCTGCCGGTCATATAGGCCGTCAGCGCGCCGACGCTGTTGACGCAAACAGAGAGGAACATCATCAGCGCGCCAAAGCGGCCAACGTAGCGCTGCGACAGGCCGCTAAGCTGCAGATGCTTGCGCGTGCGCAGCGTCGACTCCGCTACGTAGAGCATGGTAATGGTCGTCAGACTACCGACCACAATCAGCCAAAACAGCAGCGGCAGAAAGCCCGCTTTGCTGGAGGCATAGGCGATGGATAGCACCCCTGCGCCGATATTGGTGCCGACGATCATTGACACGCCTTCAATGAAACTCAGGGATTTTGCAGGTACAGCGGTACGCTCCCGGCTCGTCAGAACCGAAGAAAAGGTGGAGTTGTCAGACATAATATTTTCCGTTTTATTCCGGCAGCGTGCGCTGCCGGAAAAAAGGTGATATCAGGGTGATAAACCACTCACGCTGAGCATGAATAACCAGTCTGCGGCCTCCTGTTTCTGTTCGGCTTCCGTGCCGCCGCAGCCTGACCGGACGAAAAGTTAGCGCTTCAGCACGCGGGCCAGAATATCCAGCGCTTTCGTAAACTGCGCATCCGGAATCGTTAACGGATAGAGGAAGCGAATAACGTTGCCATAGACGCCGCAGCTCAGCAGCAGCAGGCCGTTCTCCTGGGCTTGTTGCTGGATTTGACGGGTGATCTCCGCCGACGGCTCCCCGGTTTGCGGATCGTTAAACTCCACCGCCACCATCGAGCCCTGACCGCGAACGTCAGCAATGGCCGGGCAGCTTTGACGCGCCTGATTCAACACCTCTTTCAGATGGCTGCCTAAGCGCTCAGCGCGCTGGCACAGCTGTTCTTCTTCAATCACGTCCAGCACAGCGTGCGCCGCCGCGACCGCCAGCGGGTTACCGGCATAGGTGCCGCCCAGGCCGCCCGGCGCAGGCGCATCCATCACCTCGGCGCGACCTACCACGCCGGAGAGCGGGAAACCGCCGGCCAGGCTTTTGGCCATCGTCATCAGGTCAGGCTTCACATCATAGTGCTGCATCGCAAATAGCTTACCGGTGCGCGCAAAGCCGGTTTGTACTTCATCGGCAATCAGCAGAATGCCGTGGGTATCGCACAGCGCGCGCAGCGCCTGCATAAAATCAGGCGGGGCAACGTTAAAGCCGCCTTCCCCCTGAATCGGCTCCAGCACAATCGCCGCCACCTGATCGGCCGCGATATCCGCTTTGAAAATGCGCTCCAGGCTCTTCATCGCGTCGGCGGTGGTAATGCCATGGGCGGCGTTAGGGTAGACGGCGTGATAAACCGAGCCCGGGAACGGGCCGAAACCAATCTTGTAAGGCGCCACTTTGCCGGTCAGCGCCATGGTCATAAACGTACGACCGTGGAAGCCGCCGCCGAAGGTAATCAACCCCGGACGGCCGGTATAAGCGCGCGCGATTTTCACCGCGTTTTCAATGGCTTCCGCCCCGGTGGTAAAGAACGCCGTTTTTGCCGGACCGTCAATCGGCGCCAGTTCGTTAATCCGCTCGGCCAGCGTGACATAGCTTTCGTACGGGACAATCTGGTAAGCCGTGTGGGTAAAGGCCTGCAGCTGCTGTTCAACGGCGGCAACGATTTTTGGGTGGCGATGGCCGGTATTCAGCACCGCGATGCCGGCGGCGAAATCGATCACCTCATTCCCTTCAATATCCCACAGCGTAGCGTTCTCCGCTTTCTCAACAAAGTAGCTGCACATCACCCCTACGCCGCGTGGAGTCGCCTGCTGGCGACGCTGATTCAGTTCTGAACTTTTCACCGGGAATCTCCTGTCATGTGTGTCACGTTATCGCAACAAATCCGAAACTATGTCGTTTATTTACACAGGATTTGGCCCTATAATCGAGTACCAATTCAGATTATCTGAGGGATCCAATTGCGTTCGCTTATCGCAGACCTGGTGCTGGTCAGATTGCAGAAAGAAACCGATCCGCTCCTGCACAAGCGCCTTTACAAGGCGATTCGCCACGCCATTCTGGATGGTTCTCTCCCGCCCCATAGCCGACTGCCGCCGTCGCGGGATCTGGCGGGGGAACTAGGAATGTCTCGCAACACAATTTTAACAGTTTACGAACAACTCCTGGCTGAGGGGTACGTTGTGTCCCGTCGCGGCAGCGGCACTTTCGTGGCGAAAACGCTGCCCGATATGTTTCTTCCCGCCAGCAGCGCCAACGAAAGCCATCCCGCGCAGCCCCCCAGCGGGACTCTTTCCCGTCGCGGCCAACATCTGCTGGGGCACATCAGCGCCAGCCCGCGTCAGTGGGGGGCGTTTATCCCCGGCGTACCGGACGTCAATGCATTTCCCCACCCGCTGTTCAGTAAAATTCAGGCACGCATCAGCCGCCGTCCAAAACCCGAACAGCTCAGCTATAGCTGTAACGGCGGTACCGCCGAGCTGCAGCACGCGTTGGTGGACTATCTGAGAGTAGCGCGCGGCGTTCTGTGTCAGGCAGATCAAATTCTTATTACTGAAGGGATCCACCAGGCCATCGACCTGATCACCCGCATGCTGTGCGACCGCGGCGATCTCGCCTGGGTGGAGGAGCCTTCCTACTGGGGCATTCGCCACGTGTTGGCGATGAATGAAGTGCGGGCTGAGCCGATTGTGGTGGATGCCAGCGGCCTGTGCCCGCCCGAAAGCGTAGCCGAAGCGCCGCGGCTGATCTTCGTTACGCCATCCCATCAGTATCCCCTCGGCGCGGTAATGAGCCTTGAACGCCGACAGCGCCTGCTCACCCTGGCCCATCAGCACGGCAGCTGGATTGTGGAAGATGATTACGACAGCGAGTTTCGCTTTTCCGGCCAGCCGATCCCGGCACTACAGGGCTTAGTCCCCGAAGCGCCGGTGGTCTACGTCGGCACGTTCAGTAAAACGCTCTACCCGGGGCTGCGGCTGGGCTACGTCGTGCTGCCTCGACCGCTTGCGGCTGAACTCAAAAACGCCCATGCCGAGCTCTACCGCGGCGGCCATTCGCTTATCCAGCTGGCGCTGGCGGAATTTATCAATGCCGGTCATTACTCGGCGCACATTCGTCGCATGCGCCTGCTCTACAGCCGCCGTCGCGTCTTTTTGACCGAACTGATTCAGCGGCACTGCGGAGCGCATGCGCTGTCGGACTTCAGCGACAATGCCGGACTGCATCTGATTCTGAATTTGCCGGATGAGGCAGATGACGTGACGATTGCCCGCGATGCCAACGCGCGCAATATCTTAGTGCGTCCGCTGTCGCGCTATTACCTGACGGCGCAGCGGAAGAAAGGACTGTTGATGGGGTTTGCTTCGCAGCCGGAAACGCAGATGGAGCCGGCGTTCAACGTGCTGCTTGAGTGTCTGAACAGGCACTGCCCGCAGGCGCTGACGGAGGCAGAAAAACAAAACGCCCCAACGTAATGTGGGGCGTTATCGCGGGACTGGCGCGCAGATTAGGCTTCGATAGCGGCGCGCAGTTTTTTCATGGCGTTCTTTTCAAGCTGCCGTACTCGCTCGGCCGATACGCCGTAGCGATCCGCCAGCTCCTGCAGCGTGGACTTATTGTCTTCGTCCAGCCAGCGGGCGCGGATGATATCCTGACTACGTTCGTCAAGCCCCTGCATTGCGTCGGTCAGCTTGTTCGCCGCCTGCTCTTCCCAGTTATCGTCTTCAATACCGTCGGCAAAGTTAGACGTTTTATCCTGCAGATAGAGCACCGGCGCCATCGGCTGGCTATCGGATTCATCATCCGACGACATGTCGAAGGTCATATCCTGCGCCGCCATACGTGACTCCATCTCACGCACGTCTTTGCTCGATACGCCCAGCTCGCGAGCCACCATTTCGACTTCGTCCTGGTTGAACCAGCCCAGACGCTGCTTAGTTTTACGCAGGTTAAAGAACAGCTTACGCTGCGCTTTCGTGGTCGCGACCTTCACAATACGCCAGTTACGCAGAACGTATTCATGAATCTCCGCTTTGATCCAGTGCACGGCGAAGGAAACCAGACGCACGCCCACTTCCGGGTTAAAACGGCGCACGGCTTTCATCAGGCCAATGTTGCCTTCCTGAATCAGATCCGCCTGCGGCAGGCCATAACCCGAGTAGTTACGAGCAATATGAACAACAAAGCGCAGGTGAGACAGGATCAGCTTTTTCGCTGCTTCCAGATCGCCCTGGTAATGCAGCTTTTCAGCAAGCTCCCGCTCTTCATCAGCCGACAACATCGGCCAAGTGTTAGCAGCCCGGATGTACGATTCCAGGTTACCAACGGGGGCTAAGGCTAAAGTTTGCATATCTTTGGTCATTCAAATCCTCTCAATCGATATCTTCTGGCACCATTCTGTCCTCACAGCGGAGCAACAAACATGCCAGCATTGATGAGCAACGAGAATATCACTCACATTAGTATCAGACAGTGATTTTATCCACAAGTTCCATGCAACGATGTGAATAGATTACGCACAAAATGTGACATGGTTATGAAGTTTAGGGAAGCGTCGACAGGGACTCTTTCCCTGCAGAGAGATATTCAGTGCAGGGAAAGATTATACCAGATTTTTACTACTCGGGAGTAAAGTGACGTAAATGTTGTACGGTTGCCAGCCAGGCGGCGACCCAGCCAATCATTGAGCAAACAATCAGCATCAGCAGGCACTCATCAAAGCCTAAGCCGCTGAGTTCAAACTGCGTGCCGAAGACTTTCGCCACTTCGGTGACCGCCGACGAAAGGCGCATGACCATAATTTCCGACAGGATCAGCGACAGAAACGCGCCGGAGAACCCCAGCAGCGCACCGCCGTAAAGAAAAGGACGCAGAATAAAGCCGTCGGTTGCGCCAATCAGTTTCTGCACGTTAATGGTATCGCGGCGGGCGAAAATGCTCAGACGCACGCTGTTGCCGATCACCAGGAACACCGCCGCCACCATCAGTACGCCGATCATCGCCGACACGCGTCCGACCAGCCCGGTCAGCGACGAGAGGCGCGCAAACCAGCTATCATCCATTCGGACTTCATCAACGCCCTGAACATGACTCACGCGGTCGCGCAGCGTGTTCAGCGCTTCGACACTCTGGAAATCAATTTTCGGCACGACGATCGCCACTGCCGGCAGCGGGTTCTCTTCCAGCATATCCAGCGCGCCGCCGAAGCCTGACCAGTTGCGGAATTCGCCAAGGGCTTCATCGCGCGACAGATAGTTGACCTTCTCGACGCCCTGCTCCGCCTGCAGCTGACCGACTACCCGCGCAGCGGCATCGTCATCCAGCGTTTTCTCCAGATAGACGGTGATTTGCGGCGTGGGATAATACTGCGACGCCGCGGTGCTGACGTTTTTGTAGACCATATAGCACACGCTTGGCAGGGTCAACGAAATGGCGATAACCATCACCGTCAGGAACGTCGCCAGGGGCGTGCTTTTCAGATCCTGCACCGCACCATGCCAGGCATAGCGCACCTGTTCATTGAACACGTTGCTCTTGCGGGAAGCCGGATTCGGCGCCGCCTTAGGCCGCTTCGACGTATTGCGTCCACCGCTGCCGCCCGCTCCGCCCGCATTGCGGAAACGATCGAATCGATTGCCGAACCGGCGAATGTGGTTCATTGCCTCGCGCTTATTCACCGATATGGCCTCCATGCATATGCCCCTCGCTGAGGGACAGAACGCGATACGGACGACTGGAGATAAGCCCCAGATCATGCGTCGCCATCAGCACCGTCACCCCAACGCGGTTAAACTCTTCAAACAGACGTAAGATCCCTTCCGACAGCGCTTCGTCGAGGTTACCGGTCGGTTCATCCGCCAGCAGGACCGCTGGTTTGTTGACCACCGCGCGGGCGATACCCACGCGCTGTTGTTCCCCGCCTGAAAGCTGAATCGGCAGGTTTTTCGCTTTGTCCAGCAGCCCGACTTTATCCAGCGCCGCCGACACGCGACGGCGAATGTCATCGCCGCTGGCGCCGGCGATAATCAGCGGGATCGCCACATTATCGTAAACGGTACGGTCCATCAGCAGATGGTGGTCCTGGAAAATCATGCCAATCTGACGGCGCAAAAACGGCACTTCGCGGCTCTTCAGGCGGCTAATGTCATGGCCGCCGAAAAGGATTTTGCCGGCGCTGGGCCGCTCGATACCGCAGATAAGCTTCAGCAGGGTACTTTTCCCCGCGCCGGAATGGCCGGTCAGAAACGCCATCTCACCCGCCTGCAGGTGAAAAGTCACCCCCTGCAGCGCTTGTCTCCCACCGAGATAGGCTTTGCTGACTTGTTCAAAGCGAATCATTTTTAATCCTCTCGGGCAAAAAGTGCCTCAATAAAGTCGCCCGCATTAAACGGACGCAGATCTTCAATACGTTCGCCAACACCGATGTAGCGAATCGGAATACCGAACTGATCGGCAACCGAGAAGATAACCCCGCCCTTGGCGGTACCATCCAGCTTAGTCAAAGTGATACCGGTCAGTCCAACCGCCTCATGGAACAGTTTGGCCTGGCTAATCGCGTTTTGCCCGGTGCTGGCGTCAATGGTCAGCATGACCTCATGCGGCGCATCGACATCCAGTTTTTTCATGACGCGGACAATCTTCTTCAGTTCTTCCATCAGGTGCGATTTATTCTGCAGACGACCCGCAGTATCGGCAATCAGGACGTCAATGTTGCGCGCCTTCGCCGCCTGGATGGCATCGAAAATAACCGATGCCGAATCCGCGCCGGTATGCTGGGCAATCACCGGAATATTGTTGCGTTGACCCCACACCTGAAGCTGCTCTACCGCCGCCGCGCGGAAGGTATCGCCCGCGGCCAGCATCACCGATTTGCCCTGCTGCTCAAACTGACGCGCCAGCTTGCCGATGGTGGTGGTTTTACCGACGCCGTTGACGCCAACCATCAGAATGATAAATGGCGCCTTGCCTTCTACGTTCAGCGGCTCGTCCACCTTCGCCAGAATATCGCCCATCTCTTCTTTCAGCAGGCCGTACAGCGCCTCGGCGTCGCGCAACTGCTTGCGGCTGGCGTCGTTGGTAAGATTAGTGATGATCTTACGGGTGGTTTCCACGCCGACATCGGCAATCAGCAGCTGCTCTTCCAGCTCTTCGAACAGATCATCGTCGATTTTCTTGCCGCGGAACAGACTGATAAATCCGGAACCGAGGTTCTGTTTGGTTTTTATCAGGCTGCGTTTGAGGCGAGCGAAGAACCCTTCTTTGGTGGGTTTTTCCTGCTCTAACGGCGTCACCACGGTTTCGTCCGGCACCACTTCCACGGCATTTTCCGCCGCATCGGCTGCAGCCAGCGCCTGCGCTTCCAGCTCTTCGTCAGTGATTTCGGCTTCTTCTACCGGCTCAACGATTTCCGGCTCTTCAATGACAGCCTCTTCACCCTTTTCAACAACGCCAGCTTCCGGTTCGGCAATCACCTCTTCCGGCGTCAGCTCAACTATAGCTTCAGCCACTACCGGCTCGGCGATAGCTTCTTCAACTACAGGCTCAGCGACAATTTCTTCAACCACAGGCGGTTCTGCAATCGTCTCAACTGCCGGGGAGTCGACAACCGCCTGCGGCTGTTCGCTCTCCACAACCTGCCCGGTCACCTCGACCACCTCGACGGCAAAGGCTTCGGCATCCTGGTGCTCCGTCGCCGGCGCGTCGACCGTTTCCGGCGCAGCCGCAGGCGTTTCGCTTTCCGGAGCCTGTTCTTCAACCTCTTGCTGGGCTTCTACTTTTTGTTCTGCGTCGGTTTCCTGCGCCTGTTCTTTTTGACCAAAGCCCAGCCAGGAAAAGAAGCCACGTTTTTTGTCTTTCGCCATTTGCGACTACACTCCTCGCTGTTAATTCATGGCACAGCTTCGGCCTGTTGATAGCGGAAGCTGAAAAATGATGAAATTAGTCGGATAGTCTACCACTTAACTTAACTCGCATCACCGCCCCCGGATTAAGGTTTCGTCAACCGCTGGCGATCGTTAGAATAGCAGCCCGGAAGTTGAGACTTGAGCAAAGAAATGAAGAAACCAAACCACGCAGGCAGCGGTCAGATCCGTATTATCGGCGGGCAATGGCGAGGCCGTAAATTACCGGTGCCGGAGAGCCCGGGTCTGCGCCCGACCACCGACCGGGTGCGCGAAACGCTATTTAACTGGCTGGCGCCGTCGATCGTTGACGCGAGCTGCCTCGATTGCTTCGCCGGCAGCGGCGCGCTGGGCCTTGAAGCCCTCTCCCGCTACGCGGCTAACGCCACGCTGCTGGAAATGGAACGCGGCGTCGCGCAGCAGTTGCAAAAAAATCTGGCGACTCTCAAAGCCAGCAACGGCAAAGTCGTGAATACCAATACCTTAGCGTTTCTTGCTCAGGCGGGCACGCCGCATCACATCGTGTTTGTCGATCCCCCGTTTCGCAAAGGGCTGCTTGAAGAGACGCTAAAGCTGCTGGAAAACAACGGCTGGCTTAGCGATGAAGCGCTCATCTACATTGAAAGTGAAGTTGAAAACGGGTTACCGCCGGTGCCTGTAAACTGGCATCCGTACCGTGAGAAAGTGGCCGGACAGGTCGCCTACCGTCTCTATCAACGTGAGGCACAAGGAGAAAACCATGCTGATTAACTTTGGCCGCTTGCTGATGCTGTGCGTGTGGGCGTTTTTATTGCTGAATCTGTTCCAACCGTTCCCAAAGCCGCTCAATATCTTTGTTAACGTGGCGCTGATCTTTATGATTCTGATGCACGGCCTGCAGCTCACGCTGCTCAAGGCGACGCAGACGAAAGAGATGCCGCCGCTGGGGCGCTTCGAGCAAATTCGTATTTTCATCTTCGGCGTGTTCGAACTGGTCGCCTGGCAGAAAAAGCTCAAGGCGACCCTGAAGAAGAAATAAGGCCGAATAAAAGGTTCAGGGCTCGGGCGTAAAACCCATAAACCGCGAACCTTTATAGCTCAGTACGCCCTTATCGCCGACGCTTAGCGCATGATACTGCGGCGCCTGCAGACGAAAAACCACTTCCAGCCCGCCGCTTTCCGGCCTGAAGCTTGCTTCATAACGCATTTCGCTGCCGGCAGGCGTCACCGTCTGCTGGCGCGAACGGCGATCGTTAATCACCTTCTCCCGCTTATTGCTCACCACCACCCGTTTTTGCAACAGCGGCGCGGCATCGTTATCCATTTTTTCCCGACGCTGCTGCACATAGCGATACGACGCGGCAACCGCAATGATGGCAACGGCAACCATAAAAAACAGCGGAACTTTACTCATTCACCTTGCCCCCAGGAATTATCAGGAATAAGCATACTGTGGCTTGATTATCATTGTCATCTTCCTCTGCAAACCACTACACTGAGATTCAGTACTGTAAGTACAATCACTTACGTAATGATAACAGATACAGGGACTTACTATGCTTTGGTCATTTATTGCTGTCTGTTTCTCCGCATGGCTTTACGTCGATGCGTCTTATCGTGGGCCTGCCTGGCGTCGCTGGGTGTTTAAACCCGTCACGCTGATCCTGCTTCTGTTACTGGCCTGGCAAGCGCCGATGTTTAACGCCATCAGCTATCTGGTGCTGGCGGGGCTTTGCGCCTCGCTGGTCGGCGACGCGCTGACCCTGCTGCCGCGGCAGCGGGTAATGTACGCCGTGGGGGCATTCTTTCTCTCGCATCTGCTCTACACCATCTGGTTTGCCAGCCAGCTGACGCTATCTTTCTTCTGGCCGCTGCCGCTGGTGCTGCTGATCCTCGGCGCGCTGCTGCTGGCGATTATCTGGACGCGTCTGGAAGAGATGCGGATGCCGGTGTTTACCTTTATCGCGATGACGCTGGTGATGGTCTGGCTGGCCGGGGAGCTGTGGTTCGCCCGCCCGACGGATACCGCCCTGTCCGGCTTCGCTGGCGCGGCATTCCTGCTGCTCGGCAACGCGGTCTGGCTGATCAGCCATTATCGCCGCCGCTTCCGCGCTGACAACGCGATCTCCTCGGCATTTTACTTCGCCGGGCACTTCCTGATCGTCCGCGCGCTTTATTTGTAATTAAGCGCTTGACTCTGGAGTCGACTCCAGAGTGTATCCTGCGGGTAATGAGAAAATTATCATTACCCGGAGGGTCCTATGTCGGCTCCAGAATCGCAGGATAAAAAAGTCCCACACTTCTCATCGTTAAAATTTACCCCTGCCGCGCAGCCGGCGGAAAGCTGCTGCGCGGACCACGCCTGCAGCAGCGAAACCACCGAGGAAAACGAGGCTCTGAGGCACGCACGCTTTAGTTGGCTGGTAGAAGGCATGGATTGCGCAGCCTGCGCGCGCAAGGTCGAAACCGCCGTTCGCCAGGTACCGGGGGTCAGCCAGGTGCAGGTACTGTTCGCCACCGAAAAGCTGCTGGTCAACGCCGAGGGCGATGTTGGTCCGCAAATCGAAAGCGCCGTGCGCGCCGCGGGCTATCAGCTGCGTGATGAAAACGCGCCACGGGCAGAGGAGTCCACCTCGTGGCTGCGCGAGAATCTGCCGCTCATCACGCTGGTCATCATGATGGGACTAAGCTGGGGGCTGGAGCAGTTCAGCCCGCCTCTGGGCGAAATCGCCTTCATCGCAACCACGCTGGTCGGCCTGTGGCCGGTCGCCCGGCAAGCGATACGCCTGATCAGAAGCGGAAGCTGGTTCGCCATTGAAACCCTGATGAGCGTCGCAGCCATCGGCGCGCTGTTTATCGGCGCCACCGCCGAAGCGGCGATGGTCCTGCTACTGTTTTTAATCGGCGAACGTCTTGAGGGATGGGCTGCCAGCCGCGCGCGGCAAGGCGTCAGCGCATTGATGGCGCTGAAGCCCGACACGGCAATCCGCGTGCGCGATGGCGTGCGTGAAACCGTAGCCCAGCGCGACCTGCGCCCCGGCGACGTGATTGAAGTCGCCGCCGGAGGCCGCCTCCCTGCCGATGGCCAGCTACTCTCCCCCTTCGCCAGCTTCGATGAGAGCGCTTTGACCGGTGAATCCGTACCGGTAGAGCGTAACGCCGGGGAACGCGTAGCGGCCGGCGCCACCAGCGTCGATCATCTGGTACAGCTGACGGTGATCTCCGAACCGGGCGACAGCGCTATCGATCGTATTCTTAAGCTGATTGAAGAAGCGGAGGAGCGCCGCGCGCCGATTGAGCGCTTTATCGATCGCTTTAGCCGCATCTATACCCCGGCGATTATGGTCGTCGCCCTGCTGGTGGCCATTGTTCCGCCGCTGCTGTTTGCGGGCGCCTGGCTGCCGTGGATCTATAAAGGCTTAACGCTGCTGCTGATTGGCTGTCCGTGCGCGCTGGTGATCTCCACCCCGGCGGCAATTACCTCCGGGCTGGCGGTAGCGGCACGACGCGGCGCGCTGATTAAAGGCGGCGCGGCGCTGGAGCAGCTCGGCCGCGTGCGTCAGGTGGCATTTGATAAAACCGGTACCCTGACCATCGGCCAGCCGCGCGTCACCGCGGTGATGGCGACCGCAGACATCAGCGAAAACGATCTGCTGGCGCTCGCGGCCGCCGTGGAGCAAGGCTCCAGCCACCCGTTAGCCCAGGCTATCGTGCGTGAGGCAGAACAGCGCCGGCTGGTCATTCCGTCGGCAAGCGATCAGCGCGCGCTGGCCGGATCCGGCATTGAGGCTCAGGTTGAAGGACGCCAGGTGCTGATTTGCGCCGCCGGTAAAACTCGCGATCCGCAGTACGATGAACCTATTCAGCAGCTGGAGAGCGCCGGGCAAACCGTGGTGCTGGTAATGCGCGATAAGACGCTGCTGGGGATTCTGGCGCTGCGCGATACGCTTCGCGATGATGCCCGTCAGGCGGTGGATGAGCTCCATCAGTTGGGCGTTCAGGGAGTGATACTGACCGGCGATAATCCACGTGCGGCGGCGGCTATCGCTAACGAGCTGGGACTGGCGTTCCGCGCCGGGCTGCTGCCCGCGGACAAAGTGCAGGCGGTGATAGCGCTTAATGCCCAGTCGCCGCTGGCCATGGTCGGCGACGGTATCAACGATGCGCCGGCGATGAAAGCGGCGACGATAGGTATCGCGATGGGCAGCGGCACCGACGTTGCTCTGGAGACCGCCGATGCGGCATTGACCCATAACCGCCTGACCGGGCTGGCGCAGATGATTTCGCTGGCGCGCGCCACCCACGCCAATATCCGGCAGAACATCGCCATCGCTTTGGGTCTGAAGGGCATTTTCCTCGTCACCACCTTGCTCGGCCTGACCGGCCTGTGGCTAGCGGTGCTGGCTGATACCGGGGCGACGGTGCTGGTCACCGCTAACGCGCTGCGGTTGCTGCGTAAGAAGTAAGGGCAAGCCCCGGAGGCGGCGCTTGACGCGCCTTGCCCGGGCTACAGGTTAGTGCGGTCTGTTTTTTGTAGCCCGGATAAGGCGTCAGCCGCGATCCGGGGAGGCCTGGCTCAGTGGCTTTTACGAATCAGATAGCGGTACGGCAGCGCCTCGGTTTCCTGCGCCAGTAGCTCATGCTCCATAAAGCGGCAGAAACCGGGAATATCGCGGGTGGTCGCCGGATCGTCGGCCACAATTAGCAGCGTCTCGCCCACCGGCATCGTACGCACGGTCTTGCGCACCATCATCACCGGTTCCGGGCAACGAAGCCCCTGCGCATCAAGCGTATGGTCAGGGCTGGAGAAAAGTTCGCTCATTTTCATCTCACATTAACAAAACGGCCCTAGTTTACCCCCAGTTCGCCAGTACGCAAGCCAGGTTAACGTTTGCGCGAAAAACAACCATTGCATTACGCACGCAACGCAGTATCATGCAGCCGTTTTTATTGGGTTCCCTCACCCCAACTCTCTGGCCCTAAATCATTCGAGTTGCAGAAAGGCGACGACGCAGCGAATTTCCAGGAGCTTACATCAGTAAGTGACTGGGATGAGCGAGGAAAGTTAACGCATCTGCAGCTTGAAGAATAACGGGCATAAAAAGGTCACAATATGAGTCCGTTTACTACCGTACAGCGTAAAAAAGCGCTGATCTGGCTATCGCTTTTCCATCTGCTGGTCATCACTTCCAGTAACTATCTGGTGCAGCTACCGATCTCCATCTTTGGTTTTCATACCACCTGGGGCGCGTTCAGCTTTCCGTTTATTTTCCTCGCCACCGATCTGACGGTACGCATTTTCGGCGCTCCGCTGGCGCGACGCATTATCCTCGCGGTGATGATCCCGGCGCTGCTGATCTCCTACGGGGTTTCCGCGCTGTTCTACATGGGCGAGTGGCAGGGCTTTGCCGCCTTAACCAGCTTTAACCTGTTTGTCGCTCGTATCGCCGCCGCCAGCTTTATGGCCTACGCGCTGGGGCAAATCCTTGACGTCCACGTCTTTAACCGCCTGCGTCAGAGCCGCCGCTGGTGGCTGGCGCCCACGGCATCCACCCTTTTCGGTAACATCAGCGATACGCTGGCCTTCTTCTTTATCGCCTTCTGGCGCAGCCCGGACCCGTTTATGGCGGCGCACTGGGGGGAAATCGCCATCGTCGATTATTGCTTCAAGGTGCTGATTAGCATCGTATTCTTCCTGCCGATGTACGGCATGTTGTTGAATATGCTGCTGAAAAAACTGGCAGATAAATCTGATTTATCCGCATTGCAGCCAGGTTAAGAGTACTCGCGAAACGATGTGATAAGATAAGCGAATGAGCCGTTAATGGCCGTTTATCGAAAGGAAGATGTCAATGCGCAATTTGGTTAAATATGTCGGTATTGGCCTGCTGGTTATGGGGCTTGCTGCCTGTGATAACAGCGATACCAAAACGCCGACTGCCGGGGCTGCTGCGGAAAGCAACGCCAGCGGGCAACCTATTAGTCTGCTGGATGGCAAACTGAGCTTCTCCCTGCCTGCCGGTATGACCGACCAGAGCGGCAAGCTGGGCACCCAGGCCAACAATATGCACGTCTACTCTGATGCCACCGGACAAAAAGCGGTGATCGTGATTGTTGGCGACAATACCAATGAAGAGCTGGCGGTGATGAGCCAGCGCCTGGAAGAGCAGCAGCGCAGCCGCGACCCGCAGCTGCAGGTCGTGAGCAATAAATCCATTGAGCTCAAAGGCCACACCCTGCAACAGCTGGACACCATCATCTCCGCTAAGGGCCAGACCGCCTGGTCTTCCGTGCTTCTCGGCAAGGTTGATGACAAACTGCTGACGCTGCAGATCACGCTGCCAGCGGACAACCAGCAGCAGGCTCAGACCGAAGCGGAAAACATTATCAACACCCTCGTCATCCAGTAACTACTGGCCTGACGCCGCGGCCTCCGGTTCATTGACCGGGGGCCGTTTTTTTAATCGCCATCCCAGCAGCAGCGCTACCGCGACCAGCCCCGCCGTCGCCAGATAGATCGATGAAATTCCCGCCCACGCCATCAGCAGCCCGGCCAGCGGGCCGGTGATCCCCAGCGAGAGATCCATAAATACCGTATAGGTTGCCAGCGCCGACCCCTGGTTGTGCTGCGGCACCGCCTTCACCGCCACCACGCCAAGCGCCGGGAACACCAGCGAAAAACCGGCTCCGGCAAAGAAAGTACCGATTTTCGCCATCAGCGGCGTCTCCGCCAGGCCCACTAACAGCAGCCCGATAATCTCGACGACAAAACAGATCATCGCCACGTTCAGCCCACCGAGGCGATTAATTCCGTTGGGAAACAGCAGGCGAGTGCCGACAAAGGCGCAGCTAAACAGCGTCAGGGCGAAGGCCGCGCCGTCCCAGCCTTTGGCATCATAAAACAGGGTGATAAAGGTGGCGATAACGCCGAAACCCGCCGATGCGAGGGCCAGCGCCATGCCGTAGAGCCAGACGCGCCCCAGCACCGCGCGAAACGACATCGCTTTCCCCTTACCCGCTTTTACCGCCGCCCGCGGCAACGCGCACAGCACCGCCACCAGCGCAACCACCATAATCGTCAACGCCAGACCGTGCAGGCCAATCAGCGAGTAACAGAGCACCCCGAGCGGCGCGCCCATCGCCATCGCCCCGTAGGTCACAATCCCGTTCCAGGAAATAACCCGCCCGATATGCAGCGAACCGACTACCCCTACGCCCCACAGCGTTGAGCCGGTGCCCGCAAAGCTCTGCCCGATGCCGAGAATAATGCGCCCCAGACACAACAGCGCCAGACTAACCACGGGCCAGCCGCCGCATAACGCCGCCAGCAGATAGCACAGTCCGCTCAGAAAGCAGCCGCACAGGCCAAAAACAACGATTTTTTTCGGGCCCAGCAGATCGGCATAGCGCCCGGCGTGAGGGCGGCTGAGCAGCGTAGCAAAATACTGCAGGCTAATCACCAGCCCGGCCCAGAAGGCGCTATACCCCATTACATCATGAACATAGCCGGGTAATACCGCCAGCGGCAGGCCTATGGTCAGGTAGCTGGCAAAGTTAAAGATAACGACAGAGACAATCCGCAGATTGAGGCGCAATCCATTAAGCGCCGGTTCAGCGACGGTTTCGGGCATCGGGTTCCACCAGATTTTTACAACAGTGTTTCATTTCTACCACGCCGCACGTTATAAATCAGCAGCCAGATTAGGATTCCTGGCAGCAAGCCAGACGCTACACTTAATGAAAATCATAGAAAGGAAGAGTGAATGACAACCCCTCAGCCCGATAAAACGGGCATGCATATTCTGCTCAAACTGGCGTCACTGGTGGTTATCCTCGCCGGTATCCACGCCGCGGCAGATATCATCGTGCAGCTATTACTGGCATTGTTCTTCGCCATTGTCCTGAATCCGCTGGTCACCTGGTTTATTCGCCGCGGTATCAGACGTCCGGTAGCCATTACCATCGTGGTCGTGGTGATGCTGATCGTACTTACCGCGTTAATTGGCGTGCTGGCCGCGTCGGTTAACGAATTCGTCGCCATGCTGCCAAAGTATAATAAGGAGCTGACGGCGAAAGTCCTGCGCCTGCAGGAGGCGCTGCCGTTTTTGCATATTCACATGTCCCCGGAACGTATGCTGCAACGCATGGACTCCGACAAGTTAATGACATTCACTACCGTCCTGATGACTGGCCTCTCTGGCGCCATGGCCAGCGTTATTTTACTGGTCATGACCGTGGTCTTTATGCTGTTTGAAGTCCGTCATGTCCCCTATAAACTCCGCTTTGCACTGAACAACCCGCAAATCCATATCGCCGGTCTTCACCGGGCGTTAAAAGGCGTCTCGCATTATCTGGCGCTGAAAACGCTGCTCAGCCTGTGGACAGGGGGGATTATCTGGTTAGGACTGATGCTGATGGGGATTCAGTTTGCGCTGATGTGGGGCGTGTTGGCTTTTCTGCTGAACTATGTGCCTAACATTGGCTCGGTGATTTCCGCCGTCCCGCCAATGATCCAGGCGTTACTTTTTAACGGTTATTACGAATGCCTGCTGGTTGGCGCGCTCTTTTTAGTCGTGCATATGATTATCGGCAATATTCTCGAACCGCGCATGATGGGCCACCGGTTGGGCATGTCTACGCTGGTAGTTTTCCTCTCATTGCTGGTCTGGGGGTGGCTGCTTGGCCCGGTGGGAATGCTGCTGTCGGTGCCGTTAACCAGCGTCTGTAAAATATGGATGGAAACCACTAAAGGCGGCAGTAAGTTAGCCATCCTGCTCGGGCCCGGACGCCCGAAAAGCAGGCTGCCGGGCTAGCCCTGCCGCTTCACCGGCCAGAAGATCGTCAGCACCCCGGCGACAATCAGCAGCACGCCCAGCAGCGATTGCCAGTGGAAAGGTTCATGCCAGCCGGGGAGCCAGATGGCGGCGGCCCAGACCAGAATGTAGCTCAGGCTCAGCAGCGCGTAGGCTTTCGCCAGCGGCAGCTGATGCAGGGCAAAGTACCAGCAGACCATCGACAGCAGGTAGCCCAAAAGACCAAACGCCAGGCCAAAGGTGCCCGCCCGCAGATGCAGCAGATGGTTGAGGAAGGTAAATAAATCCGTCAGCGGCGGCAGCTCGACCATCGCGCCGCGCCGCAGCAGCTGCGCGGCGCTCACCAGTCCGACGCTGAATAACGCCCAGATTAAGCCCATCAGATGCGGCTCCCCAGAATAACGATCCCAACGACGATAAGCGCCACGCCAAACCAGTGGCGGCGCGCGACCGGCTCGCGCCAGATCCCCCATGCTGCCAGCGTCACCCAGACAAAGTTCAGGCTCAGCATAGGGTAGGCGATGCTGACCGGAATCGACTGCAGCACGCTAAGCCACAGCAGCATGCTGCAGCCCAGAGAGAGCAGCGCCAGCCCCAGCCAGCCAAGAATATGGTGCCCGCGCCGCCCGGATTTGGACGGGCGGGTCGCCTGTTTCTGGCACAGCTGTCCGGCGCAGCTCAGCAGGCTGGCGAAAACCAGACAGATCCACACGCTCATTGCGGCAGGTACTGGATAAACACTACCCGCCCCAGCTCATAAGAGCTATCCGGTTTCGGTAGCGGTAGATCGGCCATACTCTCTCCTTTATCCATCAGCAGAACCAACGAGATCGGCCCCTGCTGGCGGTGCGCCGCTAACCAGTCAGCAAATTGCGCCTTATCGACAAACTGGTGCTGTGCATCCGGCCAGGAGAGACCATATTTCAGCTCGCCCTGCTTGTCGAACAGGATAATATCGCTGCGCTTGAGCTCCCAGGACAGTCCGCCGGCAATACCGACGTTATTGGTCAACACGTAGCGGCTCGGCGTCAACGATTCGCTCACGATATCCACCATAAACTGCGGCTGCTTGCTGTCGATAACCCGGTCGGGAATCGCGAAACCCACCAGCAGCGCCAACCCCAGCGGGCAGCACGCGGCAAGCGTCCAGCGGCGACCGTTATTCTTCATCGCCAGCCATCCCATCAGCGCCCAACAGCCGAATATTAGCGCCGCCAGCAGGCATTTATACAGCTCAATATGGCTCCATACCGGCTTGTGCATAAAGCCCCACGGCGAAACCACCAGCACCGCTACCAGACCAATCAGGCCAAAAGCCAGGTTGATCACGCCGTTAATTTTCAGCGCTTTCGCCCCCGCCTTTGCCGCATCCAGCGCGTAGCGCGCCATCAGAATCGACAGCGGCGCGAAACACGGCAGGATGTAGGTCGGAAGCTTACCCTTAGCAATGCTGAAGAACAGAAACGGCATCGCCACCCATCCGAGCAAATAGAGCGCCCCGCGCGACTCGTCGCGCTCGGTCCAGCCGCGCTTGAGCGCTCCCGGCAGCAGCGCCAGCCACGGCAGGCTTCCGGCAATCAGGAACGGGATGTAGTACCAGAATGGCGCTTTATGCTGGGCATCTTTTTCCGCGAAACGCTGGATATGTTCAACCCAGAAGAAGTAGCGCCAGAAGTCCGGCTCTCGTTTGGCGATGGCCAGCCCCCACGGCAGAACCACCAGCGCGCAGACGCCCACCGCCAGCCAGCCGTAAGTCAGCACTTCACGCCAGCGTTTACGCGCAATGACCCATGGCAGCACTCCAACCACCGGCACCGCCAGCGCGAGGAAGCCTTTGGTCATTACCCCCATCCCGCAGGCCACGCCCAGCAAGACGTAGCCGAAGATTTTACCGCTGTGGCTTTGAGCCTGGGCCGCACCCCAGAAGCTGCACATTGCCAGCGCCAGCCACATGGTAATCATCGGGTCGAGCACCGCATAGGTGCCAATACCGTAGACCAGCAGCGCGGTCAGGAATATGACTGGCGACAAAATCGCCAGGCGTTTATCGCGGAAAATACGCCATGCCAGCCAGGCCACCAGCAGGGCGGTGACGGTAATGGAGAACACCACCCCAAAGCGGACGGCAAAGTTATTATGACCGAATAGCCACTGGCCGATGCTGTTGATCCAGTAGCCGGCAATCGGCTTCTCAAAGTAGCGCAGACCGAGGAAGTGCGGCACCACCCAGTCGCCGGTCGCCAGCATTTCGCGGCTGATCTCCGCGTAGCGGGTTTCATCCGGTTGCCACAGCAGGCGGAAGTTGAGGGGGAGTAAATAGTAGAGGACAAAAAGGGCGACCAGAGAGGCGCCGTAGCGAATGCTTTTCATCAAACACCCGAATTCAGTAATTGTTCACGCCCAAGCCAGCCTTCCCGGCCGGCTAATTCACCACGAACCACCTTGCCTCGCGGCAGCGCGCTAAAATCGGCGGGCAGCAGCTGGCTTAGCGGGCAAAAACGAATCTCTTGCTGAGCGGCCATGGTCAGCAGCTCGTCAAACTGTTGCGCAAAGGCGATCCCTTCCACTTCAGCGTGGATGGTATAGACCGGGGTGCCCTTATCGCGGTGGATGCAATCCAGCAGATAGCGATTGAAGCCCGCAATATCGACCGCGCTGCCGACCACTTCATCCCAGGTGGGTAAGGTGACCGGGATCTGCACGGTCCCGGAAGCGCCGTTACCGAGCTGCGGCAGAAAAGGGGCGATTCCCCGGCAGTCGCTGTTGTAGAGGAAATCAAACGCCTCTTTGGCTTTAATGACCCGCTGATCGGCACGCCAGCCGGCAACGGCGGAGCAGGTCACCGGACGACCGATGATCCGCTCCAGCTCCAGCAGCCCGCGCTCCACCTCCAGCGTCAACTTCTCCTGCGGCCAGACTCCGCTCCACGTTTGCCAGCTATAGTGATCCCAGGCGTGCAGACCGACTTCATGCTCCTGCGCGGCGGCGCGGATAACCTCTTCATTGCCCGCGCCGATCCTGCGCCCTGGCCAGGCGGTACCTGCCAGCAGGATATCCCAGCCGTACAGCGAAGCGGCCTTTGAGCGCAGCATCTTCCACAGAAATTTCGGTTTTATCAGGCGCCATAAATGACGCCCCATATTGTCCGGCCCGACGCTGAAAAAGAAGCTTGCCTGAATCCCGTGCTGGCTCAGCAGAGCCAGCAGCCGCGGGACCCCGTCCCGCGTGCCGCGAAAGGTATCGACATCTATGCGTAAGCCGACCTGTTTCATGATTTGCCGTTGTCCGTCAATTCAACCGTGCGCAGGAAGAAGTCCAGGGTATGTTCCACGGTCTCTTCCATTTCGACCGTCGGCACCCAGTTCAGGCAGCGTTTCGCGTTGCGAATGCTGGGCTTACGGTGCTCGACGTCCTGATAACCCTTCCCGTAATAATCGCTGCTTTCCACTTCGCGGAAACCGGCAAACGGCGGGAAACGGTCGCGCAGCGGATGACGTTCAAAGCAGGCCAGCAGCATTTCCGCCAGCTCTTTGATGCTCGCTTCGTTATCCGGGTTACCGATGTTGATGATCTGCCCGTCGCAGCGGCCGTCTTTGTTCTCAATGATGCGGAACAGCGCTTCGATACCGTCGCTGATATCGGTGAAGCAGCGCTTCTGTTTCCCGCCTTCAATCAGCTTGATCGGCGAGCCTTCTACCAGGTTGAGGATCAGTTGGGTAATGGCGCGAGAGCTGCCGATACGCGCGGCGTTCAGGTTATCAAGGCGCGGCCCCATCCAGTTGAACGGACGGAACAGGGTAAACTTCAGGCCGTTCTTATCGCCGTAGGCCCAGATCACGCGATCCAGCAACTGCTTGGAGACCGAATAGATCCAGCGCTGTTTGTTAATTGGCCCGACGACCAGATTAGAGGCATCTTCATCGAAATTGTTGTCGGTGCACATGCCGTACACTTCCGAGGTCGACGGGAAAATGATGCGCTTATCGTACTTCACGCAGTCGCGGATAATCTTCAGGTTCTCTTCGAAATCCAGCTCAAACACGCGCAGCGGGTTACGGGTATATTCGATTGGCGTGGCAATCGCCACCAGCGGCAGGACCACATCGCACTTCTTGATGTGATACTCGATCCACTCGGAGTGGATGCTGATATCGCCCTCAACGAAGTGGAAACGCGGGTTGTCGAGGAAACGGCTGATGGCGTCTGAGCCAATGTCCAGTCCGTAAATCTCGTAGTTGTCGTCCTGCAGCAGACGCTCGGTCAGGTGGTTGCCGATAAAACCGTTCACCCCGAGGATCAGCACGCGGGTGCGCCGCTTAATCGCCACGACCGGTTTGCTGCTCAGCACCGCTCCGGCTACCAGCCCCAGCGCCTGCGCCAGCTGCGTACCCTGCATATAAACGCCGCGCTCGGTCTGCCCGGTGACGATTTCTAATGCCCCTTCCTGACAGGCGACGACCAGCGGCGTGACGGAAAGCACGGTCCCCGCTTTGGCGGCGGGTAGATCGTCACGTACGCGGGACTTCCAGACGATAAACTTGTTCGCGCCAGCATAGCCGAACGCGCCCGGCCATGGATCGGAAACCGCGCGCACAAGATTATGCAGGCTCCGGGCGGAGTGATCCCAGTCGAGGCGACCGTCTTCCGGCGTGCGGCGACCGACCCAGGTCGCCTGGCTTTCATCCTGCGCGCGCTCTTCGATTTTGCCATCGCGGATCGCGGGCAGCGCCTGAGCCAGCAGGTCCGACGCCGCAGCGCAGAGTTTACGATGCAGGGCCAGCGCCGCCTCATCCTCGCCGATAGCTACGCTTTTCTGCGCTACGATATTCCCGGCATCGGCGCGGCTCACCATACGGTGCAGCGTCACGCCAGTTTCGCTTTCGCCGTTGACCAGCACCCAGTTCAGCGGCGCGCGGCCGCGGTATTTCGGCAGCAGGGAACCATGCAGGTTAAAAGCCCCCTGCGGCGCGATATTCAGAATGTCCTCGCACAGCAGATTGCGGTAATAGAACGAGAACAGCACGTCCGGTTTTATCTCGCGGAGACGTTCGATCCACAGCGGATGATTCACATCTTCCGGCGCCCATACCGGAATACCTTGTTCCGCGGCAATGCGCGCCACGGAGCCAAAGAAATGGTTTTCGCCAGGGTTATCCGGATGGGTAAAAATGGCGGCGATGTCATAACCGGCATCCAACAGAGACTGAATACCTGCACAACCCATATCGTGATAAGCGAAGACTACGGCTTTCATGAACGATCTTCCTCTTGAGATGCCGTTTCCGGCTGGCGAACAACACGTTGAATAAAGTAGCGGGGACGGGCGCGAACGTCGTTATAGATACGGCCGATATACTCCCCGAGCAGACCCATACCGACGAACTGGGCGCCGATAAACATAAACAGCACCGCGAACAGCATGAACACCCCTTCCGCCGCCCACTGCGGGCCAAATACCAGGCGCAGCACCACCAGCAGCAGACCGAAGGCGAAGCCCAGCAGAGCGATGGCGCTGCCGAAGAGGCTCAGCAGGCGCAGCGGCGTGGTAGTGAGGCAGGTCACCAGGTCATACATCAGGTTAATCAGACGCATAAAACTGTATTTGGAATCACCGAACTCGCGCTCGGCGTGCATCACCGGGATCTCCACCGCGCGACGGGCAAAAGTATTCGCCAGAATCGGGATAAAGGTACTGCGCTCATGGCAGTTAAGCATCGCGTCGATAATATGGCGGCGATAGGCGCGCAGCATGCAGCCGTAATCGCCCATCGCTTTACCGGTGGTGCGCTGAATCAGACGATTGATCATCCTGGAGGCGCTTTTACGGAACCAGGTATCCTGGCGATTCTGACGCACGGTACCGACAACGTCGTAGCCTTCGTCGGCCTTCTCCACCAGGCGCGGGATCTCTTCCGGCGGGTTTTGCAGGTCAGCATCGAGGGTGATGATCAGGTCGCCGGTGACGTGGCTAAAACCCGCCATAATTGCCGAGTGCTGGCCGTAGTTGCGGTTCAACAGTACCGCAACTACATGGCTGCCTTCGGCTTCAGCGGCTTCGGTCAGCATTCGCGCCGAGTCATCGCTGCTGCCATCGTCGACCAGCAGAATTTCATACTGCCGACCGAGCGTCGCGCAGGCGGTATCGGTACGGCGGATAAGCTCCGGCAGGCTCTCCTGCTCGTTATAGACAGGAATAACGACCGAGACCTTTTTCACGGGAGGATAGCTAAACATATCAACGTCCTGACAGCTGGTGCAGTGCGGAAATGACCCGAGTGACATCGTCGTCGGTCATATCCGGGAACAATGGGATGGAACAAATGCGCGCGCTGTTCCATTCCGTATGCGGTAATGAAACGTCGGGGAAACGCTCGCGGTAATACTTTTGCGTATGCGCGGCGCGGAAGTGCAGACCGGTGCCAATGCCCATGGCCTTCAGTTTTTCCATCAGGGCATCGCGGCTGATACCGCAGGCGGCTTCATCAACGCGGATAATAAACAGGTGCCAGGCGTGCTGATGCTCCCATGACGGCACCGCCAGCGGCCGGAAAGGCGTATCCGCCAGCTCGCGGAGATAGCGTTGCGCAATGGCGGCACGGCGCTGATTGGCGGCGGCAAGCTTGTCCAGCTGCACCAGCGCCAGCGCGGCGTTGATATCCGCCAGATTGTATTTAAAGCCCGGCGAAATCACCTCCGCCTGCGGGGCGCGGCCCAGGGTCTGCCGATCGTAAGCATCTACGCCGAGGCCGTGGAACTTCAGGCTGCGAATACGTGCGGCCAGTTCATCATCGTCGGTTACAACCAGCCCGCCTTCGGCGCAGGTCATATTTTTGATCGCATGGAATGAGAAAATGGCGGTGCCGCGCCAGCCGACGTGACGGCCTTTGTAGTACGTCCCTGCCGCGTGGGCAGCATCTTCAATCACCGGAATACCGTGACGCTCGGCAATCGCGCGAATGGCGTCGATATCCACCGGCGCGCCCGCATAGTGCACCGGGACGATCGCCTTGGTCCGTGGAGTGATCGCCGCTTCAACCGCTTCGGGAGTAATCATCAGGTTATCGGGATCGACATCGATCATCACCGGCGTCGCGCCGAGCAGGCAGATCATGTTCAGCGTGGAGACCCAGGTCTGCGAAGGGGTGATCACTTCATCGCCGGCGCTGATACCCAGCGCCATCAGCGTAACGTGCATGCCGCCGGTCGCCGAACTGACGGCGATGGCGTGGCGGTTGCCGGTTAATGCGCAAAACGCTTCTTCCAGCGCCTGATTTTTCGGTCCGGTGGTGATCCAGCCGGATTGCAAAACTTCACGCAGCGCAGCCAGCTCTGCGTCGCCCATCGACGGGCGCGAAAACGGCAAAAAATCGCTCATCATTTTCCTGTTCTGTAAATGACCCGACTAAAGACGGGGTCGATAAGAAATATCCTGCACCTGCTGACTTAAACAAAATGAAAATGAAAGCAAATCAGTCCGATGCCGCGTTTCATTACTTTGTATTCAGATGTTATTAAATCTAGACAGGTTTGCTTAGGATAATATTAAGAAATTAATATTAATTAAATGTGAATGGTAATTATGTTTAAATTCAATAAGGTACGAAGGCATTCAGAGTAAGGTAAGGAGGCATGATGTTCCCGCCATATAGCGAAATAGCGGGAACGCAGTGGGGAAAAGTAAACGGAAGTTAAACCAGCTTTCAATTAGCCATTTTTAAACATGGATGACCAAATATAAAAAATCCAGTCGAATCACTAAACTATTTCAAAATTATTACAGATTGCCAGGAAAATTTTCAGGCAATTCATTAGCCGGGCAATTAATCACTTCGTCATTATCCGCGCCGCAATCGCGCACAAAAGTGATGGTGGCAAACTCATCAATCACCTCCGTCGGATACGCCGGGCCGGCTTCACGGTAGGAAACCATCAGCGGGATATGATCGTTCTGGAAGCAGACGGTTTTTTCCGGATTATTCATCACCCAGCGTGGGAAAAAGATAGTGCCGTGGAACAGTTTGTCGCCGAGGTTTACGATCAGGCTGACGTCGGTACCGGTCGGTTCGGTCCAGGAAATTTTGTAGATGCTTTCACCAACGCGAACGATGTAAGCCTGTTGATCTTTCACCCAACGATTCGCGACGATGCCGCTGTGAATGCGGTAATCCAGAGTGGTGGCGTTTTTCACGTAAATTTCGTAGTTCCAGCCATTATCATAGGTATAAACCAGATGTTTACCGATAAAACCGCTCAGGTCATGTTTGTCGAATGTGCTCATAATTTGTTCTCCTCTATTTGTTGAGAACAAGCATACTGCTTTAAAAAATGGATGAATAACGCTATGTTTGGATTAAACTCATTCACTTTTTAGATGAATCATGCACAAGACTACGCTGGAACAATGGGCGCTGCTGGAAAAGGTGGTCGAACTGGGTAGCTTCGCGAAGGCGGCGGAAGAGACCCACCGCAGTCAGTCGTCGGTGAGCTATAATCTCGCGCTGCTGCAGGAGCGCCTCGGCGTCACGCTACTCACGCCATCGGGCCGTCGCGCGGTGCTGACCCCGGCGGGTGAGCTGCTGCTTGGCCAGGTTAAACCGCTGCTGCAGGCCTTCGCTTACGTCGAAACCCATGCCGCCACCCTGCGCGACGGCACGCGGACCCGACTGGACCTGGTGGTCGACAGCATTTTTCCGCGCGAGCGGCTGTTCGCCATTCTGCGCCAGTTTCAACAGCGCTATCCGCAGACCCAGGTCAGGCTGACCGAAGTGCTGGAAAACGTTGAAGAGGAACATCCGGCCCGCAGCGAGGCGGACGTGATGGTGCTGACCCGCCGCCAGGATATTACCGGCCGCGGCGAATGGCTGATGAACATTGATTTTGTCGCCGTCGCCCATCGCGAGCATCCGCTCTCCGCGCTGCAGGGGCCGCTGGATGATAACGCGCTGGCCCCCTGGCCGCTGGTGCGCATCGCCGATCGCAGCAGCGATCCGCAATCCTCCCGCGATGCATGGACCTTTTCCACCATTGATGCCGCCATTGATGCGGTGCTGTACCAGGTCGGTTTCGGCTGGCTGCCGGAGGAGCGTATTCGCCCTCAGCTACAGCAAGGAGTGCTGAAGATGCTGCCGCTGGGACACGGCGCGCGGCGCGCCACGCCGCTGCATTTGATCGTTAAGCGTGATTTAACGCCCATTGATGAGCAGGTCGCCACGCTGCTGGATCTGTTCAGAACCCCCTGAGGGTCTGATAGCCCGGACAGATGCGCAGCATCGCCTCCGGGAAACTCTGCTGCACTGTGCGCT
>NZ_JBEAIU010000004.1:0-26242 GCF_040065135.1 Klebsiella sp. CN_Kp066
CGATGGACGACGGTCTGCGTTTCGCAATCCGTGAAGGCGGCCGTACCGTTGGCGCGGGCGTTGTTGCTAAAGTTCTCGGCTAATTATTAGTCCGGAATGAAAAAGGGCGCTAAGGCGCCCTTTTTGCTGTCTGTAATTTGAAGGTATATCCGTGAAAGATTACAGACAATAAATGATATGTATATTTAATAAACAGCCTATTGTAATCATAACTATTCTCATTTACACTTCGCCTGTAAGTTGAACGGGAGTATGTATGTACGTTTGTCTGTGTAATGGTGTGAACGATAAAAAAATTCGTCAGGCTGTGCGCCAGTTTCACCCTCAATCTTTCCAGCAGTTGCGCAAATTTATTCCCGTGGGAAATCAATGCGGTAAGTGTGTGCGCGCGGCCAGAGAAATTATGGAAGATGAATTGACTCGCATGCCGGAATATCAAGAGATTGCCTGAAGACCACGGCTTAACTTTGACATCCTAATAGCCCGAACTACGCTTCAATAAGTGGAAGCGGAGGGACTATATAATGAAAGGTGATGTCAAAATCATAAGTTATCTCAATAAATTATTGGGAAATGAGCTGGTCGCAATTAATCAGTACTTTCTCCATGCGAGAATGTTCAAAAACTGGGGCCTGATGCGCCTCAATGATGTCGAATACCATGAATCCATCGATGAAATGAAGCATGCCGATAAGTATATTGAGCGTATTTTGTTTCTTGAGGGGATCCCTAACCTGCAGGACCTCGGTAAACTCCGCATTGGGGAGGACGTCGAGGAGATGCTGCAATCTGACCTGAGGCTGGAACTGGAAGGGGCAAAGGATCTACGAGAAGCCATTGCCTATGCCGACAGCGTCCATGACTACGTCAGCCGGGATATGTTAATCACTATCCTTGCAGACGAAGAAGGGCATATCGATTGGCTTGAAACCGAACTGGATCTCATAGCTAAAATTGGTCTGCAGAATTATCTTCAGTCGCAGATTAAAGTGGCGGACTAAGAAAGGTCACACCTTCAGATGATAAACCCGCTACGGCCAGAAAAGGGCCAAAAGGTAGCGGGTTATGTAATGCCTCTCTTTCTCTGGTGCGTAGAATCACTACTGCTACGGCAGCGCATGCCAGAATCGTTGCGATAAGAACCAGCTGCGGTAAAGCTCTCCAGCCATGCCAGGCTCCGAGTGCGGCGAGTAACTTTACATCACCGTAGCCGATACCTTCAGACCCACGTACTCCCCTGTAGAACCAATAAATTAACGCAAAGGCCAGATAGCCTGCTATCGCTCCCCATACCGCATGCGGCAGATTGACCGGCGACATACATACATAGTAAAGCAGCCCGCTCCAGAGCAGAGGGCAGGTGAATTTATCGGGTAGCAAGCCATAGCGCAGATCGTGCCAGCTGAGAGTGAGCAATAAGCCGCCGTAGATAATAAAGAAGACAACGTTCGCAACTGCCATTGATTTTCTCCATGTTGTGGCTGTTAGCACCGAGTGTGCTGAGGAGGAGAGCATCTGGCAAAGGCCAATGACCGGGAATGGACTGACTTATCCAAATTTTTTATGTCTACAGGTTGCGTTACGGCGTGAGCGGAAGCGGACTCGCAGAAAGAAGTGATGATTTTCTACGCAGTACTTGCGTTGTGGCTGAATTTGCGTATAATGCGCGGGCCTGTCAAAGTTGACGGCCGGTTCGATATGAACCCTGGTAGTAGCAACAAGCTACCAAACAATGTTCCCAATTGGGGAACTATGTAAGAACGGTTACACTCTCCCATCAATCGTAATGGGTATGAGGAGTAACCATTTCGTCTATAAAATAATTGGAGCTCTGGTCTCATGCAGAACCAAAGAATCCGTATCCGCCTTAAAGCGTTTGATCATCGTCTGATCGATCAATCAACCGCGGAAATCGTCGAGACTGCTAAGCGCACTGGTGCGCAAGTCCGTGGTCCGATCCCGCTGCCGACCCGCAAAGAGCGCTTTACCGTTCTGATCTCTCCGCACGTTAACAAAGACGCGCGCGATCAGTACGAAATCCGCACTCATAAGCGTCTGGTTGACATCGTTGAGCCAACTGAAAAAACCGTTGATGCTCTGATGCGTCTGGATCTGGCTGCCGGTGTAGACGTGCAGATCAGCCTGGGTTAATCAGGTCATCGAGCGATTGAGAGGTTGAAACAATGATTGGTTTAGTCGGTAAAAAAGTGGGCATGACCCGCATCTTCACTGAAGATGGCGTATCTATCCCAGTAACCGTAATCGAAGTTGAAGCAAACCGCGTTACTCAGGTTAAAGATCTGGCTAACGATGGCTACCGTGCCGTTCAGGTTACCACTGGTGCTAAAAAAGCTAACCGTGTAACCAAACCGGAAGCGGGTCACTTCGCTAAAGCTGGCGTTGAAGCTGGCCGTGGTCTGTGGGAATTCCGTCTGGCTGACGGCGAAGAGTTCACCGTAGGTCAGGACATTAGCGTTGAGCTGTTTGCTGACGTTAAAAAAGTTGACGTAACCGGTACCTCTAAAGGTAAAGGTTTTGCTGGTACCGTTAAGCGCTGGAACTTCCGTACCCAGGACGCAACTCACGGTAACTCCTTGTCTCACCGCGTTCCGGGTTCTATCGGTCAGAACCAGACTCCGGGCAAAGTGTTCAAAGGCAAGAAAATGGCAGGTCAGCTGGGTAACGAACGTGTAACCGTTCAGAGCCTGGACGTAGTACGTGTTGACGCTGAGCGCAACCTGCTGCTGGTTAAAGGTGCAGTCCCGGGTGCAACCGGTAGCGACCTGATCGTTAAACCAGCTGTGAAGGCGTAAGGGGATAGCAATGGAATTAGTATTGAAAGACGCGCAGAGCGCGCTGACTGTTTCCGAAACTACCTTCGGTCGTGATTTCAACGAAGCGCTGGTTCACCAGGTTGTAGTTGCTTATGCAGCTGGTGCTCGTCAGGGTACTCGTGCTCAGAAGACTCGTGCTGAAGTAACTGGTTCAGGCAAAAAGCCGTGGCGCCAGAAAGGTACCGGCCGTGCGCGTTCAGGTTCTATCAAGAGCCCGATCTGGCGTTCAGGTGGCGTGACCTTCGCTGCTCGTCCGCAGGACCACAGTCAAAAAGTTAACAAAAAGATGTACCGCGGCGCGCTGAAAAGCATTCTGTCCGAACTGGTACGTCAGGATCGTCTGATCGTTGTCGAATCTTTCTCTGTAGAAGCGCCTAAAACTAAGCTGCTGGCACAGAAACTGAAAGACATGGCTCTGGAAGATGTGCTGATCATCACCGGTGAGCTGGACGAAAACCTGTTCCTTGCTGCGCGCAACCTGCACAAGGTTGACGTACGTGATGCAACTGGTATCGACCCGGTTAGCCTGATCGCCTTCGACAAAGTCGTAATGACTGCTGATGCTGTTAAGCAAGTTGAGGAGATGCTGGCATGATTCGTGAAGAACGTCTGCTGAAGGTGCTGCGCGCACCGCACGTTTCTGAAAAAGCGTCTACTGCGATGGAAAAAACTAACACCATCGTTCTCAAAGTTGCTAAAGACGCGACCAAAGCAGAGATCAAAGCTGCTGTGCAGAAACTGTTTGAAGTCGAAGTCGAAGTCGTTAACACCCTGGTTGTTAAAGGGAAAGTTAAACGTCACGGACAGCGTATCGGTCGTCGTAGCGACTGGAAAAAAGCTTACGTCACCCTGAAGGAAGGCCAGAATCTGGACTTCGTCGGCGGCGCTGAGTAAGTCGGAGGAGTAATACAATGGCAGTTGTTAAATGTAAACCGACATCTCCGGGTCGTCGCCACGTTGTTAAAGTGGTCAACCCAGAGCTGCACAAGGGCAAACCTTTTGCTCCGCTGGTTGAAAAAAACAGCAAATCCGGTGGTCGTAACAACAATGGCCGTATCACCACTCGTCATATCGGTGGTGGTCACAAACAGGCCTACCGTATTGTTGACTTCAAACGCAACAAAGATGGTATCCCGGCAGTTGTTGAACGTCTTGAGTACGATCCGAACCGCTCCGCGAATATCGCGCTGGTTCTGTACAAAGACGGTGAGCGCCGTTACATTCTGGCCCCTAAAGGCCTGAAAGCTGGCGACCAGATTCAGTCTGGCGTTGATGCTGCAATCAAAGCAGGCAACACCCTGCCGATGCGCAATATCCCGGTTGGTTCTACCGTTCATAACGTAGAAATGAAACCAGGTAAAGGCGGTCAGCTGGCTCGTTCCGCTGGTACTTACGTTCAGATCGTTGCTCGCGATGGTGCTTATGTCACCCTGCGTCTGCGTTCTGGTGAAATGCGTAAAGTCGAAGCAGACTGCCGCGCTACTCTGGGCGAAGTTGGCAATGCTGAGCATATGCTGCGCGTTCTGGGTAAAGCAGGTGCTGCACGCTGGCGTGGCGTTCGTCCTACCGTTCGCGGTACTGCGATGAACCCAGTCGACCACCCACATGGTGGTGGTGAAGGTCGTAACTTTGGTAAGCACCCGGTAACTCCGTGGGGCGTTCAGACCAAAGGTAAGAAGACCCGCAGCAACAAGCGTACTGATAAATTCATCGTACGTCGCCGTAGCAAATAATTTTAGAGGATAAGCCATGCCACGTTCTCTCAAGAAAGGTCCTTTTATTGACCTGCACTTGCTGAAGAAGGTAGAGAAAGCGGTGGAAAGCGGAGACAAGAAGCCCCTGCGCACTTGGTCCCGTCGTTCAACGATCTTTCCTAACATGATCGGTTTGACCATCGCTGTCCATAATGGTCGTCAGCACGTTCCAGTTTTTGTTTCCGACGAAATGGTTGGTCACAAACTGGGTGAATTCGCACCGACTCGTACTTATCGCGGCCATGCTGCTGATAAAAAAGCGAAGAAGAAATAAGGTAGGAGGAAGAGATGGAAACTTTAGCTCAACATCGCCATGCTCGTTCTTCTGCTCAGAAGGTACGCCTTGTTGCTGACCTGATTCGCGGTAAGAAAGTGTCGCAGGCCCTGGATATTCTGACCTACACCAACAAGAAAGCTGCTGTACTGGTCAAGAAGGTACTGGAATCTGCCATTGCTAACGCTGAACACAACGATGGCGCTGACATTGATGATCTGAAAGTTGCGAAAATTTTCGTAGACGAAGGCCCGAGCATGAAGCGCATTATGCCGCGTGCTAAAGGTCGTGCAGATCGCATCCTGAAGCGCACCAGCCACATTACTGTGGTTGTGTCCGATCGCTGAGACTCTGGAGACTAGCAATGGGTCAGAAAGTACATCCTAATGGTATTCGCCTGGGTATTGTAAAACCATGGAACTCTACCTGGTTTGCGAACACCAAAGAATTCGCTGACAACCTGGACAGCGATTTTAAAGTACGTCAGTACCTGACTAAGGAACTGGCGAAAGCGTCTGTATCTCGCATCGTTATCGAGCGTCCGGCTAAGAGCATTCGTGTGACCATTCACACCGCTCGCCCGGGTATCGTTATCGGTAAGAAAGGCGAAGACGTAGAAAAACTGCGCAAGGTCGTCGCGGATCTCGCTGGCGTGCCTGCACAGATCAATATTGCCGAAGTTCGTAAGCCTGAACTGGACGCTAAATTGGTTGCTGACAGCATCACTTCTCAGCTGGAACGTCGCGTTATGTTCCGTCGTGCTATGAAGCGTGCTGTACAGAACGCAATGCGTCTGGGCGCTAAAGGTATCAAAGTTGAAGTTAGCGGCCGTCTGGGCGGCGCGGAAATCGCACGTACCGAATGGTACCGTGAAGGTCGCGTACCGCTGCACACTCTGCGTGCTGACATCGACTACAACACCTCTGAAGCGCACACCACTTACGGTGTAATCGGCGTTAAGGTATGGATCTTCAAAGGTGAGATCCTGGGTGGTATGGCTGCTGTTGAACAACCGGAACCGGCTGCTCAACCTAAAAAGCAGCAGCGTAAAGGCCGTAAATAAGGAGCGTCGCTGATGTTACAACCAAAGCGTACAAAATTCCGTAAAGTGCACAAAGGCCGCAACCGTGGTCTGGCGCAGGGTACGGATGTTAGCTTCGGCACTTTCGGTCTGAAAGCTGTTGGCCGTGGTCGTCTGACTGCACGTCAGATCGAAGCAGCACGTCGTGCTATGACCCGTGCAGTTAAGCGTCAAGGTAAGATCTGGATCCGTGTATTCCCGGACAAACCGATCACCGAGAAGCCGCTGGAAGTTCGTATGGGTAAAGGTAAAGGTAACGTGGAGTACTGGGTTGCCTTGATTCAGCCGGGTAAAGTCCTTTATGAAATGGACGGCGTACCGGAAGAGCTGGCCCGTGAAGCATTCGGCCTGGCAGCAGCGAAACTGCCGATCAAAACCACCTTTGTAACTAAGACGGTGATGTAATGAAAGCAAAAGAGCTGCGTGAAAAAAGCGTTGAAGAGCTGAACGCTGAACTGCTGAACCTGCTGCGTGAGCAGTTCAACCTGCGTATGCAGGCTGCAAGTGGCCAGCTGCAACAGACTCATCTGCTGAAGCAAGTGCGTCGTGATGTTGCACGCGTTAAGACTTTACTGACTCAGAAGGCGGGTGCGTAATGACCGATAAAATCCGTACTCTGCAAGGTCGCGTGGTTAGCGACAAAATGGAGAAATCCATTGTTGTTGCTATCGAACGTATGGTGAAACACCCGGTATACGGCAAATTCATCAAGCGTACGACCAAACTGCACGTACATGACGAGAACAACGAATGCGGTATCGGTGACGTGGTTGAAATCCGCGAATGCCGTCCGCTGTCCAAGACTAAGTCCTGGACGCTGGTTCGCGTTGTAGAGAAAGCGGTTCTGTAATACAGTACGCATTCTCGATACGGATAAACGGCTCAGCGATGAGCCGTTTATTTTTTCTACCCATATCTGATTTGCGGTGTTATAATGCCGCGCCCTCGATATGGGGCTTTTTTAACGACCCTACTTTTGGGTCTCAGTAGTAGTTGACATTAGCGGAGCACTAAAATGATCCAAGAACAGACTATGCTGAACGTCGCCGACAACTCCGGTGCACGTCGCGTAATGTGTATCAAGGTTCTGGGTGGCTCGCACCGTCGCTACGCAGGCGTAGGCGACATCATCAAGATCACCATCAAAGAAGCAATTCCGCGTGGTAAGGTCAAAAAAGGTGATGTGCTGAAGGCGGTAGTGGTGCGCACCAAGAAGGGTGTTCGTCGCCCGGACGGTTCTGTCATTCGCTTCGATGGTAATGCATGCGTTATTTTAAACAATAACAGCGAGCAGCCCATCGGTACGCGTATTTTTGGGCCGGTAACTCGTGAACTTCGTAACGAGAAGTTCATGAAAATTATCTCTCTGGCCCCAGAAGTACTCTAAGGAGCGAATCATGGCAGCGAAAATCCGTCGTGATGACGAAGTTATCGTGTTAACCGGTAAAGATAAAGGTAAACGCGGTAAAGTTAAGAATGTCTTGTCTTCCGGCAAGCTCATTGTTGAAGGTATCAACCTGGTTAAGAAACACCAGAAGCCGGTTCCGGCTCTGAACCAACCAGGCGGCATCGTTGAAAAAGAAGCTGCTATTCAGGTTTCTAACGTTGCAATCTTCAATGCGGCAACCGGCAAGGCTGACCGTGTAGGCTTTAGATTCGAAGACGGCAAAAAAGTCCGTTTCTTCAAGTCTAACAGCGAAACTATCAAGTAATTTGGAGTAGTACGATGGCGAAACTGCATGATTACTACAAAGACGAAGTAGTTAAGAAACTCATGACTGAGTTTAACTACAATTCTGTCATGCAAGTCCCTCGGGTCGAGAAGATCACCCTGAACATGGGTGTTGGTGAAGCGATCGCTGACAAGAAACTGCTGGATAACGCAGCAGCGGATCTGACAGCAATCTCCGGTCAAAAACCGCTGATCACCAAAGCACGCAAATCAGTTGCAGGCTTCAAAATCCGTCAGGGCTATCCGATCGGCTGTAAAGTAACTCTGCGTGGCGAACGCATGTGGGAGTTCTTTGAGCGCCTGATCACTATTGCTGTACCGCGTATCCGTGACTTCCGTGGCTTGTCCGCTAAGTCTTTCGACGGTCGTGGCAACTACAGCATGGGTGTCCGTGAGCAGATCATCTTCCCAGAAATCGACTACGATAAAGTCGACCGCGTTCGTGGTTTGGATATTACCATTACCACTACTGCGAAATCTGATGAAGAAGGCCGCGCTCTGCTGGCTGCCTTTGACTTCCCGTTCCGCAAGTAAGGTAGGGTTACTTAATGGCTAAGCAATCAATGAAAGCACGCGAAGTAAAGCGCGTGGCTTTAGCTGATAAATTCTTCGCTAAACGCGCTGAACTGAAAGCTATCATCTCTGATGTGAACGCAACCGACGAAGATCGTTGGAATGCTGTTCTCAAGCTGCAGACTCTGCCGCGTGATTCCAGCCCGTCTCGTCAGCGTAATCGCTGCCGTCAAACAGGTCGTCCGCATGGTTTCCTGCGGAAGTTCGGGTTGAGCCGTATCAAGGTCCGTGAAGCCGCAATGCGCGGTGAAATCCCGGGTCTGAAAAAGGCTAGCTGGTAATTGTCACCAATTGAATCACGGGAGTAAAGACAGATGAGCATGCAAGATCCGATCGCGGATATGCTGACCCGTATCCGTAACGGTCAGGCCGCGAATAAAGCTGCGGTCACCATGCCTTCCTCCAAGCTGAAAGTGGCAATTGCCAACGTGCTGAAGGAAGAAGGCTTTATTGAAGATTTTAAAGTTGAAGGCGACATCAAGCCGGAACTGGAACTGACTCTTAAGTATTTCCAGGGTAAAGCTGTTGTAGAAAGCATTCAGCGTGTCAGCCGCCCAGGTCTGCGCATCTACAAACGTAAAGATGAGCTGCCGAAAGTTATGGCGGGTCTGGGTATCGCGGTTATTTCTACCTCTAAAGGTGTTATGACTGATCGTGCAGCGCGCCAGGCTGGTCTTGGTGGCGAAATTATCTGCTACGTAGCCTAATCGGAGGAAAAAATGTCTCGTGTTGCTAAAGCACCGGTCGTTGTTCCTGCCGGCGTTGATGTAAAAATCAACGGTCAGGTTATTACGATCAAAGGTAAAAACGGCGAGCTGACTCGTACCCTCAACAATGCTGTTGAAGTTAAACATGCAGATAATGCTCTGACCTTCGGTCCGCGTGATGGTTTCGTGGATGGATGGGCTCAGGCTGGTACCGCGCGTGCCCTGCTGAACTCAATGGTTGTTGGTGTTACCGAAGGCTTCACTAAAAAGCTTCAGCTGGTTGGTGTAGGTTATCGTGCAGCGGTCAAAGGGGATGTAGTAAACCTGGCTTTAGGTTTCTCTCATCCTGTTGAGCATAAACTGCCGGCCGGTATCACTGCAGAATGTCCGACTCAAACTGAAATCGTGCTGAAAGGCGCTGATAAGCAGGTGATCGGTCAGGTTGCAGCAGATCTGCGCGCCTACCGTCGTCCTGAGCCTTATAAAGGTAAGGGTGTTCGTTACGCCGACGAAGTCGTGCGTACCAAAGAGGCTAAGAAGAAGTAAGGTAACACTATGGATAAGAAATCTGCTCGTATCCGTCGTGCGACCCGCGCACGCCGCAAGCTCCAGGAGCTGGGTGCAACTCGCCTGGTGGTACATCGTACCCCGCGTCATATTTACGCACAGGTAATTGCACCGAACGGTTCTGAAGTTCTGGTAGCTGCTTCTACTGTAGAAAAAGCTATCGCTGAACAACTGAAGTACACCGGTAACAAAGACGCGGCTGCAGCTGTGGGTAAAGCTGTCGCTGAACGCGCTCTGGAAAAAGGCATCAAAGATGTATCCTTTGACCGTTCCGGGTTCCAATATCATGGTCGTGTCCAGGCACTGGCAGATGCTGCCCGTGAAGCTGGCCTTCAGTTCTAAGGTAGAGGTGTAAGATGGCTCACATCGAAAAACAAGCTGGCGAACTGCAGGAAAAGCTGATCGCGGTTAACCGCGTATCTAAAACCGTTAAAGGTGGTCGTATTTTCTCCTTCACAGCTCTGACTGTAGTTGGTGACGGTAACGGTCGCGTTGGTTTTGGTTACGGTAAAGCGCGTGAAGTTCCAGCAGCGATCCAGAAAGCGATGGAAAAAGCCCGTCGCAATATGATTAACGTCGCGCTGAACCACGGCACCCTGCAGCACCCGGTTAAAGGTGTTCACACGGGTTCTCGTGTATTCATGCAGCCAGCTTCCGAAGGTACCGGTATCATCGCCGGTGGTGCAATGCGCGCCGTTCTGGAAGTTGCTGGAGTTCATAACGTTCTGGCCAAAGCATATGGTTCCACCAACCCGATCAACGTGGTTCGTGCAACTATTGATGGCCTGGAAAATATGAATTCTCCAGAAATGGTCGCTGCCAAGCGTGGTAAATCCGTTGAAGAAATTCTGGGGAAATAAACCATGGCAAAGACTATTAAAATTACTCAAACCCGCAGTGCAATCGGTCGTCTGCCGAAACACAAGGCAACGCTGCTTGGCCTGGGTCTGCGTCGTATTGGTCACACCGTAGAGCGCGAGGATACTCCTGCTGTTCGTGGTATGGTCAACGCGGTTTCCTTCATGGTTAAAGTTGAGGAGTAAGAGATGCGTTTAAATACTCTGTCTCCGGCCGAAGGCTCTAAAAAGGCGGGTAAACGCCTGGGTCGTGGTATCGGTTCTGGCCTCGGTAAAACCGGTGGTCGTGGTCACAAAGGTCAGAACTCTCGTTCTGGCGGTGGCGTACGTCGCGGTTTCGAAGGTGGTCAGATGCCTCTGTACCGTCGCCTGCCGAAATTCGGCTTCACTTCTCGTAAAGCGATGATCACTGCAGAAGTTCGTCTGTCTGATCTGGCTCACGTAGAAGGCGATGTTATCGACCTGAACACGCTGAAAGCGGCTAACATTATCGGTATCCAGATCGAGTTCGCGAAAGTGATCCTGTCTGGTGAAGTATCTCGTCCGGTAACTGTTCGTGGCCTGCGCGTGACTAAAGGTGCTCGTGCTGCTATCGAAGCTGCTGGCGGTAAAATTGAGGAATAAGTAGCAGATGGCTAAGCAACCGGGATTAGATTTTCAAAGTGCCAAAGGTGGGATTGGCGAACTGAAGCGCAGACTGTTGTTTGTAATCGGTGCGTTGATTGTGTTCCGTATTGGCTCTTTTATTCCGATCCCTGGTATTGATGCCGCTGTACTTGCCAAACTGCTTGAGCAACAGCGAGGCACCATCATTGAAATGTTCAACATGTTCTCTGGTGGTGCTCTCAGCCGTGCTTCAATCTTTGCTCTGGGTATCATGCCGTATATTTCGGCATCGATCATTGTCCAGCTGTTAACGGTTGTTTATCAGCCGTTAGCGGAGCTGAAGAAAGAAGGGGAGTCTGGTCGTCGTAAGATCAGCCAGTACACCCGCTACGGTACTCTGGTGCTGGCGATATTCCAGTCGATCGGTATTGCTACCGGTCTACCGAATATGCCTGGTATGCAGGGCCTGGTAATAAATCCAGGCTTTGCATTCTATTTCACCGCTGTTGTTAGTCTGGTCTCAGGAACGATGTTCCTGATGTGGCTCGGCGAACAGATCACTGAGCGTGGTATCGGTAACGGTATTTCGATCATTATCTTCGCTGGTATCGTTGCGGGACTCCCGCCGGCCATAGCCCATACTATCGAGCAAGCGCGTCAAGGCGACCTGCACTTCCTCCTGTTGCTGTTGGTTGCAGTATTAGTATTTGCAGTGACCTTCTTTGTTGTGTTTGTTGAGCGTGGCCAACGCCGCATTGTGGTAAACTACGCGAAACGTCAACAGGGTCGTCGTGTCTATGCTGCACAGAGCACACATTTACCGCTGAAAGTGAATATGGCAGGGGTCATCCCGGCAATCTTCGCTTCCAGTATTATTCTGTTCCCGGCAACCATTACATCTTGGTTCGGGGGCGGTACTGGTTGGAACTGGCTGACAACAATTTCGCTGTATTTGCAGCCTGGGCAACCGCTTTATGTGTTACTCTATGCGTCTGCAATCATCTTCTTCTGTTTCTTCTACACGGCGTTGGTTTTCAACCCGCGTGAAACAGCAGATAACCTGAAGAAGTCCGGTGCATTTGTACCAGGAATTCGTCCGGGAGAGCAAACGGCGAAGTATATCGATAAAGTAATGACTCGCCTGACTTTGGTCGGTGCGTTATACATCACTTTTATCTGCCTGATCCCGGAGTTCATGCGTGATGCAATGAAAGTACCGTTCTACTTCGGTGGGACCTCACTGCTTATCGTTGTTGTCGTGATTATGGACTTTATGGCTCAAGTGCAAACTCTGATGATGTCAAGTCAGTATGAGTCTGCATTGAAGAAGGCGAATCTGAAAGGCTACGGCCGCTAACAGGTCGCTCGAGAAGTTACGGAGAGTAAAAATGAAAGTTCGTGCTTCCGTCAAGAAATTATGCCGTAACTGCAAAATCGTTAAGCGTGATGGCGTCATCCGCGTGATTTGCAGTGCCGAGCCGAAGCATAAACAGCGCCAAGGCTGATTTATTCGCATATTTTTCTTGCAAAGTTGGGTTGAGCTGGCTAGATTAGCCAGCCAATCTTTTGTATGTCTGTACGTTTCCATTTGAGTATCCTGAAAACGGGCTTTTCAGCATGGTGCGTACATATTAAATAGTAGGAGTGCATAGTGGCCCGTATAGCAGGCATTAACATTCCTGATCACAAACATACCGTAATCGCATTAACTGCCATTTTCGGTATCGGCAAGACCCGCTCTAAAGCCATCTGTGCTGACACGGGTATCGCTGAAAATGTTAAGATCAGTGAGCTGTCTGAAGAACAAATTGAATCCCTGCGTGAAGCGGTAGGTAAATTTGTCGTTGAAGGTGATCTGCGCCGTGAAATCACCCTGAGCATCAAGCGTCTGATGGACCTTGGTTGCTATCGTGGTTTACGCCATCGTCGTGGTCTTCCGGTTCGCGGTCAGCGTACTAAGACCAACGCACGTACCCGTAAGGGTCCGCGTAAACCGATCAAGAAATAATCGGGGTGATTGAATAATGGCAAAGGCACCAGTTCGTGCACGTAAGCGTGTAAGAAAACAAGTCTCTGATGGCGTGGCTCATGTCCATGCTTCTTTTAACAACACCATCGTTACCATTACCGATCGTCAAGGTAACGCGCTGGGTTGGGCAACAGCCGGTGGTTCCGGTTTCCGTGGTTCTCGCAAATCCACTCCGTTCGCAGCTCAGGTTGCAGCAGAGCGTTGCGCTGAAGCCGTAAAAGAATACGGCATCAAGAATCTGGAAGTTATGGTCAAAGGTCCGGGTCCAGGTCGCGAATCTACTATTCGTGCACTGAACGCCGCTGGTTTCCGCATCACTAATATTACTGATGTGACTCCGATCCCTCATAACGGTTGTCGTCCGCCGAAAAAACGTCGCGTATAACGCGTTCGTTTCTAGGATTGTTGGAGAAAGAAAATGGCAAGATATTTGGGTCCTAAGCTCAAGCTGAGCCGTCGTGAGGGCACAGACCTGTTCCTTAAGTCTGGCGTTCGCGCGATCGATACCAAGTGTAAAATTGAACAAGCTCCTGGCCAGCACGGTGCGCGTAAACCGCGTCTGTCTGACTATGGTGTGCAGTTGCGTGAAAAGCAAAAAGTTCGCCGTATGTACGGTGTGCTGGAGCGTCAGTTCCGTAACTATTATAAAGAAGCAGCGCGTCTGAAAGGCAACACCGGTGAAAACCTGTTGACTCTGCTGGAAGGTCGTCTGGACAACGTTGTATACCGTATGGGCTTCGGCGCGACTCGTGCTGAATCACGTCAGCTGGTTAGCCACAAAGCTATCATGGTAAACGGTCGTGTTGTTAACATCGCTTCTTATCAGGTTAAAGCGAATGACGTTGTCAGCATTCGTGAGAAAGCGAAAAAGCAATCTCGCGTGAAAGCCGCTCTGGAGCTGGCTGAGCAGCGTGAAAAGCCAACCTGGCTGGAAGTTGATGCTGGCAAGATGGAAGGTACGTTCAAGCGTCTGCCGGAACGTTCTGATCTGTCTGCGGACATTAACGAACACCTGATCGTCGAGCTTTACTCCAAGTAAAGCTTAGTACCAAAGAGAGGACACAATGCAGGGTTCTGTGACAGAGTTTCTAAAACCGCGCCTGGTCGATATCGAGCAAGTGAGTTCGACGCACGCCAAGGTGACCCTTGAACCTTTAGAGCGTGGCTTTGGCCATACTCTAGGTAACGCACTGCGCCGTATTCTGCTCTCATCGATGCCGGGTTGCGCGGTGACCGAGGTTGAGATTGATGGTGTACTTCATGAGTACAGCACCAAAGAAGGCGTTCAGGAAGATATCCTTGAAATCCTGCTCAACCTGAAAGGGCTGGCGGTGAGAGTTCAGGGTAAAGATGAAGTCATCCTTACTTTGAACAAATCTGGCATTGGCCCTGTGACCGCAGCCGACATTACCCATGACGGTGATGTCGAAATCGTCAAGCCGCAACATGTGATCTGCCACCTGACCGATGAGAACGCAGCTATTAGCATGCGTATCAAAGTTCAGCGCGGTCGCGGTTATGTGCCGGCTTCTGCCCGAATTCATTCGGAAGAAGATGAGCGCCCAATCGGCCGTCTGCTGGTCGACGCATGCTACAGCCCGGTAGAGCGTATTGCCTACAATGTTGAAGCAGCGCGTGTAGAACAGCGTACCGACCTGGACAAGCTGGTCATCGAAATGGAAACCAACGGCACAATCGATCCTGAAGAGGCGATTCGTCGTGCGGCAACCATCCTGGCAGAACAACTGGAAGCTTTCGTTGACTTACGTGATGTACGTCAGCCGGAAGTGAAAGAAGAGAAACCAGAATTCGATCCGATCCTGCTGCGCCCTGTTGACGATCTCGAATTGACTGTCCGCTCTGCTAACTGCCTCAAGGCAGAAGCTATCCACTATATCGGTGATCTGGTACAGCGTACCGAGGTTGAGTTGCTGAAAACGCCGAACCTGGGTAAAAAATCTCTTACCGAGATTAAAGACGTGCTGGCTTCACGTGGTTTGTCTCTGGGCATGCGCCTGGAAAACTGGCCACCGGCAAGCATTGCTGACGAGTAACCGGATCACAGGTTAAGGTTTTACTGAGAAGGATAAGGTCATGCGCCATCGTAAGAGTGGTCGTCAACTGAACCGCAACAGCAGCCATCGCCAGGCTATGTTCCGTAACATGGCTGGTTCGCTGGTTCGTCATGAAATCATCAAGACGACCCTGCCGAAAGCGAAAGAACTGCGTCGCGTAGTTGAGCCGCTGATTACTCTTGCCAAGACTGATAGCGTTGCTAATCGTCGTCTGGCATTCGCCCGCACTCGTGATAACGAGATCGTGGCAAAACTGTTTAACGAGCTGGGCCCGCGTTTCGCGAGCCGCGCCGGTGGTTACACTCGTATTATGAAGTGTGGCTTCCGTGCAGGCGACAACGCGCCGATGGCATACATCGAGCTGGTTGATCGCTCTGAATCGAAAGCAGAAGCTGCTGCAGAGTAATCTGTAGTAACGTAAAAAAACCCGCTCCGGCGGGTTTTTTTATATCCTCCCTATTCCTGCTTGTTTACAATATCTGCATTCTTTTTGTTCATCGCCGGAGCCGTATTATGTGGTTACTGGATCAGTGGGCAGAACGCCATATTCTTGATGCCCAGCGCAAAGGTGAATTGGATAATCTTCCGGGCAGTGGCGAACCACTGATTCTGGATGATGATTCACATGTGCCGCCCGAGCTACGCGCAGGTTATCGATTACTCAAGAATGCGGGTTGTTTACCTCCCGAACTTGAACATCGTAAAGAAGCCGTGATGCTAAATGACTTACTTAAAGGCGTTCAGGAGTGCGATCCCCGCTATGCTGAGCTGAGCCGTCGCCTTGCGCTGCTCGAGCTAAAGCTGCGGCAAGCGGGCTTAAATACTGACTTCCTGCGTGGGGATTACGCTGATAAGTTGCTGCATAAGATTAATGAGGAGTAATCATGTACCGCATAGGTGAACTGGCTAAATTGGCTGACGTTACTCCTGATACCATCCGCTATTATGAAAAACAGCAGATGATGGATCATAACGTGCGTACGGAAGGTGGATTTCGTCTCTATTCGGATAACGACCTGCAGAGACTGCGTTTTATCCGCTATGCCAGGCAGCTGGGGTTTACGCTGGAATCGATCCGCGAACTTCTCTCGATCCGCATCGATCCGGAACATCATACCTGTCAGGAATCTAAAGGCATTGTGCAGGCTCGTTTGAGTGAAGTGGAATCCCGTATTAAGGAGCTCCAGGCTATGCGTCGTTCCTTACAGCGGCTCAATGATGCTTGCTGCGGCACAGCGCACAGCAGTGTCTATTGTTCCATTCTTGAAGCGCTCGAGCAGGGCGCCAGTAACAGAAATACCGGGCGTTGATTTTTTCAGCATTCGCGTCTACACTCACGCCGATTTCATTTCACCAATCTGGAGATTTTATGAGCCGCTATCAGCACACTAAAGGGCAGATAAAAGATAATGCCATCGAGGCCTTGCTTCATGACCCGTTATTCAGGCAACGAGTTGAAAAGAATAAGAAGGGGAAAGGCAGTTATCAAAGAAAAGCAAAACATGCGGGGCGGGATGGTCGGGAGGCCAGTGGCAAGAAAGTGATTAACTTTTTTACCACTGGCCTTCTGGTTTTAAAGCCTTTTAAGAGCGATTGTTCTGTTCTTTTAACAGGTCACGAATTTCGCTAAGCAGGACTTCTTCTTTAGTCGGAGCAGGTGGTGCTGCCGGCGCCTCTTCTTTTTTCCTGTTCAATTTGTTCATCAGTTTGATTGCCATAAAAATAGCAAAAGCCACGATGATAAAGTCGAATACATTCTGGATGAATACGCCATAGTGCATTACGACAGCGGGAATGTCGCCCTGGGCATCTCGCAGCGTTACAGCAAACTGTTTAAAGTCAATTCCGCCGATGAGCAAGCCTAGCGGCGGCATAATAATATCGGCAACCAACGACGATACGATTTTACCAAATGCTGCACCAATGATGACACCGACTGCCAGATCAACCACGTTCCCGCGCATCGCAAATTCGCGAAATTCTTTTAAAAAACTCATTTTATTCTCCTTGAGCCAGCAAACACTGATAAGTTTAACAAATGTATTCCTATTTTCCATTATTAGGAAATAATTGCAGGAAAATATTATCCTTTGATATATAAGGGATAAAAGAAAGGCGTCTTGTCGACGCCTGATAACTACAGAAAGAAAGGACTTGGCTGGAATAGCCTCTCCACATCAGAGATGAATTTTTTGTCAGTCAGGAACATAACTACATGATCCCCTTGCTCAATGCGCAGATTGTTATTCGCTATCATGACATCATTACCGCGTACAACTGCGCCAATAATTGTTCCTGGCGGAAGTTTAATCTCATCAATCGAACGTCCAACAACCCGTGAAGTGCTTTCGTCTCCGTGCGCCACTGCTTCAATGGCCTCAGCGACGCCGCGGCGCAGCGAGGAAACACCAACAATATCCGCTTTGCGGACATGGCTGAGCAGCGCGGATATGGTTGCCTGCTGCGGTGATATTGCAATGTCGATCACGCTCCCCTGGACAAGATCGACGTAAGCCCGTCGCTGGATCAGTACCATGACTTTTTTGGCGCCCATTCGCTTCGCGAGCATGGCAGACATGATATTGGCTTCATCATCGTTGGTGACAGCGATAAAAAGATCAACTTGATCGATATGTTCTTCAGCCAGTAATTCTTGATCTGAAGCATCGCCGTAGAAGACGATGGTATTCTGCAGCTTTTCTGCAAGCTCTGCGGCTCGCTGTTGATTACGTTCAATGAGTTTGACGCTGTAATCTTTCTCCAGCTTATGGGCGAGCCCGGCGCCAATGTTTCCGCCGCCGACCAGCATGATGCGTTTATAAGGCTTTTCCAGACGCTGAAGCTCGCTCATGACTGCTCGAATGTGCTGCGAAGCGGCGATAAAGAACACCTCATCCCCGGCCTCTACAATTGTTGAGCCCTGGGGTCTGATAGGACGATCGTGGCGGAAAATGGCCGCTACGCGTGTATCAATATGCGGCATATGTTCGCGCATAGTCGAAAGTGCATTTCCCACCAAAGGACCGCCATAATAGGCTTTAACGACCGCCAGGCTGACCTTTCCTTCAGCAAAATTGACAACCTGCAAAGCGCCTGGATACTCGATCAGCCGGTAAATACTATCAATTACCAGCTGCTCAGGTGCGATAAGGTGATCTATAGGAACCGCTTCTGAATGGAAAAGTTTATCGGCATCGCGAACATAATCCGGCGAACGGATGCGAGCAATACGATTTGGTGTATTAAACAGCGAATAGGCAACCTGGCAGGCCACCATATTGGTTTCATCGGAGCTGGTCACCGCAACCAGCATGTCGGCATCATCCGCACCGGCCTCACGTAACACGCGCGGATGCGAGCCATGTCCCTGAACCACCCGGAGATCAAATTTATCCTGAAGACTACGAAGGCGGTCGCCATTCGTGTCGACCAGAGTAATGTCGTTGTTCTCCCCGACGAGATTTTCCGCCAGAGTTCCGCCGACCTGTCCTGCGCCCAATATGATAATTTTCATCAGTCGCGACTCGTTATCTCATCACTTTTTGATTAGCTTAGCGTAAAAGAAGCCGTCACCTTCTTCAGCGCCAGGCAAATTTTGTTGACCTGGCACCTCTGGCGTTCCGGTTTCGCTGAGTACCGCATCCGCTGTTCGTTGCAGAAAAGCTTTAATTTGCAGGCTATTCTCCTCTGGTAATACGGAGCACGTCGCGTAAACCAGAGTTCCGCCGGATTTCAGGTGCGGCCATACGGCATCCAGAATTTCCGACTGAAGCTGGGCCAGTTCTGCGATATCGCGATCCCGGCGCAGCCATTTGATATCCGGGTGACGGCGAATAACACCGCTAGCGGAACAAGGCGCATCCAGTAGGATACGATCGAACTGTTGTTCGCCGCACCACTGTGATGGATGGCGTCCATCACCCTGTTTGACGGTTGCCTTCATTCCCAGTCGCTTCAGGTTGTCATAGACGCGGGAGAGCCGCTGCTCGTCAATATCGATGGCGAGAACCTGTGCTTCGGGAGCCGCTTCGAGAATATGCGTGGTTTTACCGCCCGGAGCGGCGCAGAGATCCAGAATGTGCTCGCCGTTTTTGGGGGCGAGGAATGTGACGCAACCCTGAGCGGAGGCATCCTGAATGGTAACCCAGCCTTCTTCAAACCCTGGCAGTGCATGGACTGGTACCGGTGTCTCCATGCGTACAGCGTCAGGATAAGCGGAATGCGTAAACCCTGACATACCCGCCTCTTCCAGCAATGCCAGCCAGCTGTCGCGCGTGTGATGGAGACGGTTCACGCGCAACCACATTGGCGGACGCTGGTTGTTCGCATCCACGATGGCTTCCCACCGCGCTGGATACGCTTTCTGCAGGCGTTTTAATAACCAGCCTGGGTGTAAGAAGCGAATGTCGCTACGAGAAAATTCAGACAACAGCTCTTCCTGCTGGCGCTGAAACTGGCGCAATACGCCATTAATCAACCCTTTAAGCTGTGGACGTTTAATAGCGACTGCGCCTTCAACCGTTTCCGCCAGTGCGGCATGCGGCGGGATACGCGTATAGAGCAGTTGATATAAGCCCACCATAATCAGGTAGTGAACGATACGCTGCTTACCCGTCATCGGACGAGACATTAGCTTATTAATCAGCCAGTCTAATTGCGAAAGCGTACGCAGCACGCCAAAGCATAGTTCCTGAAGCAGCGCTTTATCTTTATCGGATACTTTTTGCTGCAGTGAGGGCAGAACGTTGCTTAATGATTGCCCTTGTTCGAGAACCTGTTCAACGGCCTGCGCTGCCAGGCTACGTAAATTGAGTTGTTTTTTCATAAACACAAAAATAAAAATGCCCGGCAACACCGGGCGTATTAAGAAGGGGCCGTCAGACCAGACGGTTGCCAGGAGCGAACCATTCCCGGCGCGAGTTTAAAAGATCCTGGGCGCTCATTGCTTTTTTACCGGCCGGCTGCAGCGAGAGTAGATTCAGAATACCGTCGTTGGTTGCTACCTGAATCCCCTGTTTTGTCGCTTCAATGATGGTCCCCGGTACGGCAGCTGTGGCCGTATTGATAACCGATGCCTGCCAGACTTTTATCGGCTGGCCATCAATTTCTATCCAGCTCATAGGCCACGGATTAAAGGCGCGAATGCAGCGTTCTAACTGAGCAGCGGAAAGAGACCAGTCGATACGCGCCTCTTCTTTGCTGAGTTTTTGTGCATGGGTAACCAGCGCTTCATCCTGAACGACCGGTTTTGCGGTACCCGCGGCAAGCTGCTTAAGGGTTTCAATAAGCCCTTGCGGCCCCAGGTTAGCCAGTTTGTCATATAACGTTCCGCTGGTATCTTCTGCGGTGATGGGACACGCAAGCTTATACAGCATGTCGCCCGTATCAAGCCCGACATCCATCTGCATGATTGTTACACCGGTCTCGGTATCACCAGCCCACAGCGAACGTTGAATTGGCGCCGCTCCGCGCCAGCGTGGAAGCAGCGAACCATGAACATTAATGCAGCCAAGGCGCGGCATATCCAGCACCGCTTTCGGCAAAAGCAGACCATAGGCTACGACCACCATGACGTCTGCATGCAGGTCAGAAACTAATTGCTGATTATCCTGCGGGCGTAACGAAGCTGGCTGGAATACCGGTATGCCTTTCTCCTGCGCCAGTACTTTAACCGGGCTGGGCATGAGTTTTTTACCCCGGCCTGCTGGACGGTCTGGTTGTGTAAACACGCCAACGACGTTATGTCCAGAGGAGAGCAGCGCGTCAAGATGACGCGCTGCAAAATCAGGAGTACCCGCAAAAATAATACGTAGTGAATCTGACACGTTAATTCTCGTCCTTAAGCTCGGGCATTCAAGCGGTCAAGTTTCTCAACTTTTTGACGAATGCGTTGTTGCTTGAGCGGAGACAGATAATCGATGAACAGCTTACCAACGAGATGATCCATCTCATGCTGAATACAGATTGCCAGCAGACCGTCAGCTTCCAGTTCAAACGATTTTCCTTCGCGATCGAGCGCGCGGATTTTCACTTTTTCTGCACGCGGCACTAAAGCGCGTTGTTCAGGAATAGAGAGACAGCCCTCTTCAATGCCGGTCTCTCCGCTCTTTTCCAGCAGCTCCGGGTTGATTAATACCAGCTGCTCATCACGATTTTCCGATACATCAATAACGATGATCCGCTGATGGATATCCACCTGCGTTGCGGCAAGACCAATACCTTCTTCAGCGTACATCGTCTCGAACATATCATCGACGATACGCTGAATTTCCGCATTTACTTCTTCAACCGGCTTTGCGACTTTGCGAAGGCGCTCGTCCGGAATATGTAACACTTGCAAAACTGACATAGTTATCCAGAGTTGTGTTCAGGAGTTGGAAAGATTATTACCTCTATTCTAGACAAAACCCCCTGCAATTGACAGTCTCGCTGTCCAATCGCAATGATTGTTAAAGTCGCTTGTGGCAGGGGGATGGGGATGACGCCGAAGGAAATTTGGATACGTTTGATGAGAGTGAGCAGCCTGTATGGCGACAGTGCTGTCAACGTCGCTCGTCAGCTATGTTCATCTCCGACCTTAGATCATGAGAATTTGCGAGCCTGTGGTTTGAATCTGGCGCAATCGAAGCACTTTCTTAGCGTTAACCAATGCGAGATTGATTCCACTCTGCAGTGGCTCGAGCAGCCGAGTTGCTATCTACTCACCGCCGAAGATCCGCTTTACCCACCTCAATTGCGGGCTATTGTGGATTTTCCCGGTGCCCTTTTTGTCTATGGAAATACTTCGCTACTTAGTAGCCGGCAGCTGTCAGTTATCGGAAGTCGAGCGCATTCGTGGTATGGCGCCCGCTGGGGGAAATTATTTAGCGTAGCTTTAGCGGGTTATGGCATTACGATCACTAGCGGTCTGGCTCTTGGCATCGATGGGATCGCCCATCGTGGTGCGCTGGAAGGTAAGGGTAAAACGGTTGCCGTTTTAGGGAACGGGTTACGCGAAATCTATCCTCGTCGCCATCAGGCGCTGGCGGAGCAGATAATTCGCAACGGTGGAGCCGTAATTTCTGAATTTCCACTTTTTACTCCGCCTTTGCCGGGGAATTTTCCCCGGCGTAATCGGATTATCAGCGGCCTGAGCGCCGGTGTGTTAGTTGTTGAAGCCGCACTGAAAAGCGGTTCGCTAGTGACAGTTCGTTATGCTCTGGAGCAGGGAAGGGATGTATTTGCCTTGCCAGGGCCAATTGGCAGTCCTGGTTCGGAAGGACCCCATTGGCTCATTAAGCAGGGAGCGATTCCCGTAACGGCGCCTGAAGACATCATTGAATACTGGCGGGATGATCTACAGTACATTGTTCCCAAGCCGGATGGCGCAAATAATTGCGCGAATCTGCCTTCTGTAGCATTGCCATTTCCAGAGCTCCTGGCTAACGTAGGAGATGAGGTAACACCTGTTGACGTTGTCGCTGAACGTGCCGGCCAATCTGTGCCAGTAACCGTAGCCCAGCTACTTGAACTGGAGTTAGCAGGCTGGATCGCAGCTGTACCCGGCGGCTATGTCCGATTAAGGAGGGCAAGCCATGTTCGACGTACTCATGTATCTGTTTGAAACTTACATCCATAATGAAGCAGAAATGCGCGTGGATCAGGACAAGCTGACTCGGGATCTTACCGATGCCGGTTTTGAACGAGAAGATATCTATAACGCCCTGATGTGGCTTGAGAAACTGGCTGATTATCAGGAGGGGTTGGTTGCGCCTATGCAGCTTGCTTCCGACCCTCTCTCGCTACGAGTATATACGGACGAGGAGTGTCAGCGTCTTGATGCGAGTTGCCGGGGGTTCTTACTGTTCCTTGAGCAAATTCAGGTGTTGAACCTCGAAACACGGGAAATGGTAATAGAGCGTGCGCTGGCGCTGGATACGGCGGAGTTCGATCTGGAGGATCTCAAATGGGTGATTCTGATGGTGCTGTTCAATATTCCCGGTTGCGAAAATGCCTACCAGCAAATGGAAGAATTACTCTTTGAAGTAAATGAAGGTATGCTGCATTAACTTTTTTGCTGCGACATTAGAATTGTTATGACCAAAACAGCGCTGTTTTCGGTGCGTAAAAACGAACCCTGCCCGCAGTGTGGGGCTGAACTGGTGATACGCTCCGGGAAGCACGGGCCTTTTCTCGGCTGTTCGCATTATCCTGACTGTGACTATGTCCGTCCCCTTAAAAGCCAGGCGGACGGACATATCGTCAAAGTTCTGGAGGGGCAAACGTGTCCGTCTTGCGGTTCCGTGCTGGTGCTACGGCAGGGACGTTTTGGTATGTTTATCGGGTGTAGTAGCTACCCTGATTGTGAACATACTGAATTGATTGATAAGCCAGATGAAACCGCAATACCCTGCCCGCAATGCGGACAAGGGCATCTGGTGCAGCGCCGTTCACGCTTTGGTAAAAACTTCCATTCCTGCGATCGTTACCCCGATTGCCAGTTCGTCATTAATTTCAAACCAGTAGCGGGCGAGTGCCCCGAGTGTCATTACCCGTTGCTAATCGAAAAGAAAACGGCTCAGGGCGTTAAGCGCTTTTGTGCCAGCAAACAATGTGGAAAGCCGATATCGGCGGAATAAATCTGTGAATAATAACCTGCCCTCAGAAGCCATCGTTCGCGCTGTAGAGCTTCTGAATAATCAACATGTCATCGCCTATCCTACGGAAGCCGTTTTTGGCGTCGGTTGCGATCCCGATAGCGAAAAGGCCGTCATGACTCTGCTTGCTCTTAAACAGCGTCCGGTCGAAAAAGGATTGATCCTGATCGCCGCTAGCTTTGAACAACTCAAGCCATACATTGACTATACGCGGCTTAGCGATGAGCAGCTCGCGGCTATTTTTTCCTGTTGGCCTGGTCCGGTGACGTTTGTCTTCCCCGCCTGTGCTTCAACGCCGCGTTGGTTGACTGGGCGCTTCAATTCATTGGCTGTCAGAGTTACCGATCATCCGCTGGTGGTTGAACTGTGCAAGGCTTACGGTAAGCCGCTGGTTTCAACCAGCGCAAATTTATCGGGCCAGCCACCTTGCCGCACGACCGAGGAAGTTTATACACAGTTTGGCGCTGACTTTCCCGTCATTGATGGGGCAACGGGAGGACGACAAAATCCATCTGAAATTCGTGATGCCTTGACGGGCGAACTCTTCCGCCAGGGATAATTCATGGAAACTTATGCCGTCTTCGGACACCCCATCGCCCATAGTAAATCGCCGTCTATCCATCGCCTTTTTGCACAGCAGCTGCAAATTGCGCATCCCTATGGACGTATTCTGGCTCCGCTCGATGATTTTGTTACCACGCTTGACGCCTTCTTTAATGAGGGTGGCAAGGGCGCTAACATCACCGTACCTTTTAAAGAAGAGGCCTTTGCGCGAGCTGACGAGTTAACCGAACGTGCAGCGCTGGCCGGCGCAGTTAATACGCTTAAACGGCTGGAAGACGGCCGGCTGCTTGGCGACAATACGGATGGCATCGGGCTCTTAAGCGATCTGGAACGGCTTGAGTTTATCAAACCTGGCTTCCGGGTATTGCTTATTGGCGCGGGTGGCGCTTCACGTGGGGTATTGCTGCCCCTTTTATCTCTGGATTGCGCCGTTACTATTGTCAATCGTACCTTTTCTCGCGCTCATGAACTGGCTACGCTGTTTGCTCATACTGGCAGCGTCCGTGCTTTGGATATAGAAGCATCAGGCAATGAGGAATTTGATCTCATCATTAATGCGACATCCAGCGGCATTGACGGGGACGTTCCTGCAATTCCTGTGAGTTTAATTAACCCTCATGTCTGCTGCTATGACATGTTTTACCAGAAAGGTAGTACGCCTTTTTTATCCTTATGCCAGCAACACGGTGCGACAAAATGCGCTGATGGGTTAGGAATGCTGGTGGCGCAGGCTGCTCATGCGGTGCTGTTGTGGCACGGCATTCTGCCAGATATAACTCCAGTCATTGCCGCTTTACAGAAGGAGCTGAATGCATGAACCAGTCTATTCAGTTTCCTGACAGGGAAGTGTGGGATGAGGCGCACCAATGTATCGCTTTTCCGGTATTAGTAAACGGTATGCAGCTAACCTGCGCCTTAACGTCATCGGTGCTCAAGACGCGTTTTGGTGGGGAAGAACCTACGCAATGGCTGGCCGCATTTCGTGAACATCGCTGGGATCTGGAAGATGAAGCTCAGGTTCTGATTCTCGACCAGCAGGAAGATGCTCAAGGTTGGATCTGGTTTTCCTGAGTCAGGTAGTCACCCTTCCACTTTACATAGTTATTCGCTGAATATATGAGTCCGGCGATTTCCGCCTCCGTCAGGGGGCGTATCTGCTTTACAGGGTTGCCAAAGTAAAGGTAGCCACTCTCAAGGCGTTTATTCTGTGGTACCAGGCTGCCTGCGCCAATCATTATATCGTCTTCTACAATCACGCCATCCAACAGAATCGAACCCATGCCGACCAGCACACGGTTACCGATGGTGCAGCCGTGTAGCATGACCTTGTGGCCGACAGTGACATCATCGCCAATGATAAGTGGATTGCCTCGCGGGTTTGATGAAGACTTATGAGTAACATGTAAGACACTACCGTCCTGGATGTTAGTTCGAGCGCCTATTTCTACATAATTCACATCACCGCGAATCGCGACCAGCGGCCAGATACTGACATCATCAGCTATTCTGACGTCCCCGATCACTACGCTACTGGCGTCGATCATTACCCGTTGACCCGTTTTCGGGAATAACTCTTTATAGCGACGCAAACTGTTGGTCATAGTTACCTCAATAAAATAAGGGAGTGCAAAGACTTTGGGTGCTTTTGGGGCCTCCTGCAACCCTTTATTGTGGTAAAAATTGAACGAATTGCGCAAGAATGCTGCGAAGAGGCGGAAAAAGCATCACATGAAAAAAAAGATCGAAAAAAGGCTTGTGCAAAAAAATGGGATCCCTATAATGCGCTCCCACTGACACGGAACAACGGCTTACAGCCCGCCGGGTCAGCGGGATTCAGCGATGAATGCCGGCAGAGAAAAGCGAAATTAAACGCTTGACTCTGAAAGAGGAAAGCGTATTATACGCCACCTCGCAACGGTGAGCGAAAGCCGCGTTGCACTGCTCTTTAACAAT
>NZ_JBEAIU010000005.1:0-24824 GCF_040065135.1 Klebsiella sp. CN_Kp066
AATATCCCCGCGCCGCCTGACGGGGGCGCTCCCCGACAGCACTGGATGCATCATGATCAGCGTATTCGATATTTTTAAAATCGGCATTGGCCCTTCCAGCTCCCACACCGTTGGACCGATGAAAGCGGGCAAACAATTCACGGACGATCTTATTGAGCGCGGGCTGCTCTCCGAGGTGACCAAAGTCATCGTCGATGTCTACGGCTCCCTTTCCCTGACCGGTAAAGGCCACCATACCGACATCGCGATTATTATGGGCCTGGCGGGCAACCTGCCGGATACCGTCGACATTGACGCTATCCCCAGTTTTATCCAGGACGTCAACACCCATGGCCGCCTGATGCTGGCAAACGGCCAGCAGGAAGTGGCGTTCCCGGTCGATCAGTGCATGAATTTCCATGCCGACAATCTGTCGCTGCATGAGAACGGCATGCGAATTACCGCCCTCGCCGGCGACCAGGTTCTCTACAGCCAGACGTACTACTCCATCGGCGGCGGGTTTATCGTCGACGAAGCGCATTTCGGCGTCACCCGCGAAGCGCCGGTCGCCGTACCTTTTCCATATAAAAACGCCGCCGACCTCCAGCGCCACTGCCGTGAAAGCGGGCTGTCGCTTTCCGGTCTGATGATGCAAAACGAGCTGGCACTGCACAGTAAAGAAGCGCTGGAACAGCACTTTGCCGCCGTCTGGGAAGTGATGAGCAGCGGCATTGAGCGCGGCATCACCACCGAGGGCGTTCTGCCGGGCAAGCTGCGGGTTCCCCGCCGCGCCGCCGCGCTGCGCCGGATGCTGGTAAGCCAGGACAACACCAGCAGCGACCCGATGGCGGTTGTTGACTGGATTAATATGTTCGCCCTGGCGGTTAACGAAGAGAACGCCGCCGGCGGACGCGTCGTGACCGCACCAACCAACGGCGCCTGCGGCATCGTGCCCGCGGTACTGGCCTACTACGACAAATTTATCCGCAAAGTGAACGCCAACTCGCTGGCGCGCTATATGCTGGTCGCCAGCGCCATTGGCTCACTTTATAAGATGAACGCCTCGATTTCCGGCGCCGAAGTGGGCTGCCAGGGCGAAGTCGGCGTTGCCTGTTCGATGGCGGCGGCCGGACTGGCGGAACTGCTGGGCGGCAGCCCGGGCCAGGTGTGCATCGCCGCCGAAATCGGTATGGAGCACAACCTCGGTCTGACCTGCGACCCGGTCGCCGGTCAGGTACAGGTGCCGTGCATCGAGCGTAACGCTATCGCTGCGGTTAAAGCGGTCAACGCCGCGCGCATGGCGCTGCGCCGCACCAGCGAGCCGCGGGTGTGCCTCGATAAAGTCATCGAGACCATGTACGAAACGGGCAAAGATATGAATGCCAAATATCGTGAAACCTCACGCGGCGGCCTGGCCATGAAGATTGTCGCCTGCGATTAACGCCCCCTCCCGGTATGCTGCGGCATGCCGGGTTTCCTTCCCCTGCCCTCCCCCTTCATTTATGTTATATAAATGATAATTTAGTTATTTATTAGTTATAAAGACGATTTGTTACCTTACGGTAAACCGCTCAAGGAGAACAAATCATGCTCAGACTGTCTCGTCCGGCGCTGCTGCTCATGCTGGCTGGCGTATCCGCTTCCGCGCTGGCGAAAACGCCGGAAACCGTCAATATCGGCTATCAGAAAGCCAATATCTTCGCGCTGCTGAAATATCGCGGCACCCTCGATGAAACGTTTAAAAAGCAGGGCATCGCCGTGCGCTGGATTGAATTCCCCGCCGGGCCGCAAATGCTGGAAGGGCTAAACGTCGGCAGCATCGACCTCGCCGCAACCGGCGATGCGCCGCCAGCCTTTGCCCAGGCGGCGCAGGCAGATCTGGTCTACTTAGCCCACTCGCCGGCGAATCCAAAAACCGAGGCCATCGTAGTGGCGGAAAACTCGGCGATTAAGAGCGTGGCTGACCTTAAGGGCAAGCGCGTGGGGCTTAACAAAGGCTCCGACGTAAACTACCTGCTGGTAGCTGCGCTGGAGAAAGCCGGATTAAGCTATAAAGATATCACTCCGGTCTATTTGCCGCCTGCCGACGCCCGCGCCGCCTTCCAGCGCGGCGCGATTGACGCATGGGTTATCTGGGATCCGTTCCTCGCCGAGGTGGAAACAAACGCCAAAGCCCGACAGATCCGCAATGCCGAAGGGCTGGTACCGCACTATACCTTCTACCTGGCCAGCCGCAAATTTGCCGACGCTTATCCTGAAACCGCGAAGCAGGTGGTCGATGAACTGGGTAAACTGAGCGAATGGGCCAACAGCCATCAGGACGATGCCGCCGGGATCCTCTCGGCTTCTACCGGGCTGGATAAGGCTATCTGGCTGAAGACGCTGGCGCGCCTGCCCTATGGCGCCGAACGGATGACGCCTGCAGTCTATAACGAGCAGCAGGCGCTGGCGGACACTTTCACCCGCATCGGTCTGCTACCGGTGAAGGTGGACGTCCGCAGCGCGACCTGGTCGCTGGATAAGCAGTAAGCTTTCCCTTCCCGGGTCCGGCGCCAGCGCCTTACCCGGGCTATCGATCCGCAGACATCGGTGGACCCGTAGCCCGGACAGGCGCGTCAAGCGCCGCCTCCGGGAAAAACCTACCGCCCCACAGTTCAGGCCCCCGCCCTTCGGGGAGAGGGGGACCAGCAAAATTAACTCACCTTCTCTTCGCTCCCGACCGCCACCCGCGCGCCGTGGCGATAGCCTGCGCCCGGATGCGGTGCAGCCAGCCGCGGGCCGGCGCCGAACAGCTTCTCGCGCAGGGTTCCTTCGCGATACTCCTGCTTAAACACGCCGCGCTTTTGCAGCTCCGGGACCAGTAAATCCACCACGTCGCGGAAGGTTTCGTGGGTCACCGCATAGGCGAGATTAAACCCATCGACGTCGGTCTCTTCGACCCAGGACTGCAGCTCATCGGCGACCGTCTGTGGACTGCCGACCACCAGCGGCCCGAAGCCGCCAATTCCCGCCCAGTCCGCCAGCTTCTGCACGGTCCACTGGCTGTTCGGATCGGCAGTGGAAAACGCCTCCACCATCGACTGAATCGCATTGGTATGCAGATACTCCAGCACCTGGTCCGGCTGATACTGGCCAAGGTCGATACCGGTCCAGCCGGAGAGCAGCGCCAGCGCCCCTTCGTAGCTGACGTACGGTTTATACTCCTGCCATTTAGCCTGGGCTTCACGGTCGGTTTCGCCGACGATGACCGTCTGCATATTGAAGATCAGGATGCTGCGCGGATCGCGCCCGGCTTCCTCGGCGCGACGGCGAATATCCGCCACCGTCTTTTTCAGCAGTACCTTCGACGGCGCGCCGACAAATACGCACTCCGCGTGGCCGGCGGCGAACTGCTTGCCGCGGCTGGAGGCGCCCGCCTGATAGAGCACCGGCGTACGCTGCGGCGACGGCTCACAAAGGTGGATCCCCGGTACCGAGAAGAAGTTCCCCTGATGGTTGATCGGATGAATTTTTCGCGGATCGCTGAAGATCTTGCGCTCCCTGTCGCGCAGCACCGCGCCGTCTTCCCAGCTGCCTTCCAGCAGTTTATAGACCACCTCCAGGTATTCATCGGCGTAGTCGTAGCGGGCGTCATGGTCGGTCTGCGCTTTTTGCCCAATGTTCCGCGCCCCGCTCTCCAGATAGGAGGTCACGATATTCCAGCCCACCCGCCCCTTCGTCAGATGGTCGAGGGTCGAAAGACGGCGGGCGAACGGATAGGGATGTTCAAAGGAGAGCGAAGCGGTCAGGCCGAATCCCAGATGCTCCGTCACCAGCGCCATCGGCGTAATCAGCGCCAGCGGATCGTTGACGGGCACCTGCGCCGCCTGGCGGATCGCCGCATCGCCGTTGCCGTTCAGCACATCATAGACGCCCAGCACATCGGCGATAAACAGCCCGTCAAACTTGCCGCGCTCCAGCAGACGCGCCAGGTCGACCCAATACTCGAGATCTTTATACTGCCAGGAGCGGTCGCGCGGATGGGCCCACAGCCCCGGCGACTGATGGCCGACGCAGTTCATATCAAAAGCGTTCAGGCGAATTTCACGTTGTGATGACATAGCGCTTCTCCACGGCGCGCCCCGCTGTCGGGCCGCGCGCATAATCAGTTAAGGGAATCAGGGGATAAAAGGCGTTCAGAACGCCGGACATCGGACGGATTGTTTGACGCCCAGAGTCTGCAGCGCTTCGGCGGCCACGTCAGCGGCATGGTCAGCCACCTGCGGTAGCCCCATCAGCTCTCCGAAGCGGGCCCGCGCGGCAGGGCCAGAAACCAGTAGTTTGGGATTAGCTTGCCCTTCCCGGCCAATGGCCCGCGAGCGAAGATCGACGTCCAGGCCGAGGCCGAACGCGTCGGCGCGAATCAGCCCATCCTGGCTTAGCTGGCGCAGCAGCGGCTGGCTATCGGTCAGCGCCCCGTGCGCCGGGCCGGTGGTTAAAATAACGTGGTCAGCGCTCACCCGCAGTGCTTCACCGTACCGGAGCGCCAGGGTTAACGTCAGCCTTTGCGCATCGCCTTCCAGCGCCGTCAGCCGGGCCGCCAGCACCCGCAGGCTGCCGTCGCGCTGGCGCTGCTCAAGGACCCCGGCGACCTGCGGAGCGATACGGTAGCGGTGAACGTCCCAGTAGCTGCGCAAATGACGCAAGAAGCGCTGGCGATCGGCGACCGTCAGCCCCTGCCAGATGCGTTGTCCCTGATTACGTACCGCGTCCATCACCACCTGCCAGGCCAGCCCCTGCTGCTCCGCGCGAGCGATATCCTCGCGGATCTGCCGCAGCCGCTGGCGCAGCGATCCGCGATCGTATTCGCCAGGCCAGGGGTCACCGCTGCCGCTCAGGTTGCTGCGGGACAGCAGCCCGCGGCGTGAAAATGCGGTTATCGGCCCCCGATGGCCCAGCCGCGTCAGGGTGGCAACGGTATCCGCCATCGTCAGGCCGGTGCCCACGATCGCGACGCTCGCTTCCGGTGCGATAGCTTCCAGCACGCCCGCTCGCCAGGGATTAGCAATGAGCGCCGGATGAGTCGCAAACGGCATCGTCAGCGTCGGCAGAGAGGGGGGCGGATGGCTAATGGCCAGCACCAGTAGATCGGCCGATAGCCGCCGACCGCTGTCGGTAACGACCTCGCCATGATGAATGCTCAGCGCCTGTTCGCGCAGATGCGTCAGCCGCCCTGCGCTGGCGCGCGCCTCCTCGGCGAAACGCTGGGCGACGTAGCGGCCAAACTGACCGCGCTGCGGATAAACCGCGCCATCCTCCAGCAGCGCCTGCGGATCTTCTGCAAAAGCAGGCTGGCTGCGGTACCAGCGATCGAACGCGCCCTCCTCTTCACCGGCAAGCTGCATTCGCGCGGCGGGAACGTTGATTCTGTGGCTCGGTTCGGTCGTGGAGTAGGCCACGCCCGCGCCGGGCACCTCGCGCGGCTCCAGCAGCGTGACCCGCACGCCAACCGGCGCCAGGCGCAGGAGATGAATCGCCACCGCCGCGCCGCTAAATCCGCCGCCGACAATCACCACGTGCGGTTCAGTTTGCATAGCCCACCGCCTTCAGAAACCTGTGCAACATACGGTCCCCCTCAGCTTGCGCTCACCTGTTTCACCGGACGTTTATCGCCGCCGATAGTTTCGCCGAACGGGCCGGTATTGACGCTACGCGCCTTCGGCTGCTCATGGCCTGCCAGCGGCAATAACGGCATGACCAGGTCGGCAAAGCGATGGGCCTCTTCCAGATGCGGATAGCCGGAGAAGATAAAGTTGGTGATACCGAGCGCCTGATATTCACGGATGCGTTCTGCTACCTGCTGCGGATTGCCAACCAGCGCCGTTCCGGCCCCGCCGCGCACCAGCCCCACGCCCGCCCACAGATTCGGGGCAATACGCAGATTGTCGCGCGATCCTTTATGCAGCGAACTCATTCGCGCCTGGCCGGTAGAGTCCATACGGGCAAAAATTTTCTGCGCCTGGGCGATAGTCTCGTCGTCAAGATGAGAAATCAGCCGATCGGCGGCGGCCCACGCCTCTTCTTCGGTTTCGCGAACAATCACGTGCAAACGAATCCCGTACTGCAGCGTACGGCCCCGGGCGGCGGCGCGCTCGCGCACCACAGCCAGCTTTTCGGCCACCAGCGCCGGCGGCTCGCCCCAGGTCAGGTAGGTATCAATTTGATCGGCGGCGACGTCGATGGCTTCCTCGGACGATCCGCCAAAGTAGAGCGGCGGGCCGTTTTCCTGCACCGGTGGAAACAGCACTTCAGCGCCTTCCACGTGGATATGCTCACCGCGATAGTCCACCTTTTCACCTTGCAGCAGGCGCGAGTAGACGTCGAGAAATTCGCGGGTCACCTGATAGCGTTCGCCGTGGCTGAGGAAAATGCCGTCGCCTTTGTTCTCCACCGGATCGCCACCGGTAACGACGTTAATCAGCAGCCGGCCGCCCGACAGGCGATCGAGCGTCGCCGCCATTCTCGCCGCCAGCGTTGGCGGCTGCAGGCCAGGACGAACGGCCACCAGATAGCGCAGGCGGCGGGTCAGCGGCGCCAGGGCCGATGCCACCAGCCATGAGTCTTCACAGCTTTTCCCCGTCGGGATCAGCACCCCGTAGTAGCCGAGACTGTCGGCCGCCAGCGCCACCTGCTGCAGGTAAGGCAGGTCAACCGGGCGGCCGCCTTCTGCGGTACCCAGATAGCGGCCATCGCCGTGGGTAGGCAGAAACCAGAACACATTGATTTTATCGTCGGTTTTTTGCGTCATTATCCATTTCCTATATAACCATATCCGATATTTATCGAAGAGATCTTTTAATTTGGTTATATGAGTGTTAGCGATAATCATGCCAATGGTGAATAAAAAATTTACATATTTAAATCATGGAGTTAAATAAAAGTTAGTTTTATAACGCTGTCGCAAATGCAGCAGCCAATGCGTTCAGGCTGCCGCCTTTGCAGCAGCACGACAGGTTTGCCCTCTGGTTTCCGTCTCCGGCACAGGATAAGTTCAGGACATCACATACCGGAGGTCACCCATGCTGAATCCGCAAACCCCTGCCGCCACGCCCGCGCTCATCGATCCGGCGTCAAAAGCCTTTCAGAGCCTGCTGGATAAACTGGCCCCCACCGAAGCGACCGTGCTGATCGTCGGCGAAACCGGTACTGGTAAAGAGGTTGTCGCCCGCTATCTGCATCACCATAGTCCGCGTCGTCAGCGGCCGTTTCTCGCCGTTAACTGCGGCGCGCTCAGCGAAAGCCTGGCGGAAGCGGAGCTGTTCGGCCATGAAAAAGGCGCGTTTACCGGCGCGGTGCAAAGCCATCCCGGCTGGTTTGAAGCGGCAGACGGCGGCACGCTGCTGCTGGATGAAATCGGCGAACTTAGCCTGGCGCTCCAGGTGAAGCTCTTGCGCGTCCTGCAGGAACGCGAAATTACCCGCGTCGGCTCGCGTAAAGCGATTAAGGTCGATGTCCGGGTGATCGCCGCCACCCACGTAGACCTGATGCAGGCTATCCGCGAGCGTCGTTTCCGCGAAGACCTCTACTATCGCCTGAATATCGCCATCGTCCCGCTGCCGCCGCTGCGCCAGCGCCGCCAGGATATTCCCGTTCTGGCGGACCATTTCCTTACGCTCTACGCCCGCCGCCTGGGTCGACCGGTTCGTCGTCTGGCCCCGGAGACGCTGGCAAGGCTGATGGAGTACCCCTGGCCGGGCAATATTCGCGAACTTGAGAACACTCTGCATAATGCGGTATTGCTGAGTAAAGAAGAGGAGATCGCCCCCGCTCAGCTCCGGTTAACCACCCTAAGCGACGCCTCTCCGGCGGTAAGCGATAACGAACTGGACGACTTTATTCGTCATCAACTCTCCCTGCCGGGCGAGCCGCTGTGGGAAAGGGTCACCGGGGCGTTGATTCGCGGCGCGATGGCGCAATGCGACGATAACCAAAGCCAGGCCGCAGCGCTGCTCGGCATTAGCCGCCACACGCTGCGCACGCAGCTGGCCAATTTTGGCATCATTAAAAGCCGCCGTCGCCAGGAACCCCTCTTCGGGGCGGCGGTCAACAACGTCTCTCGCGATCGGGAACTGCGCATCGGCTTCCAGCGTTTTGGCAATCTTGGCATTCTGAAGGCGCGGCAAAGTCTGGAGAAAGCCTTTGCCAGCCGCGGCGTCAGCGTGCTGTGGAGCGAGTTTCCCGCCGGGCCGCAGCTCCTGCACGCACTGGCCTGCGATGAAATCGACTTTGGCACCACCGGCGAAGCGCCGCCGGTTTTCGCTCAGGCCAATAATAGCGAGCTAGTCTACGTCGCCTGGGAACCGCCCGCGCCGCAAAGCGTGGCCATGGTCGTCCCACAGCACAGCGACATTCGCACCATTGCCGACCTGCGCGGCAAGCGTATCGCGCTGAATAAAGGTTCGAACGTGCACTGGCTGCTGCTGCATATTCTGGAAGAGGCTGGGCTGGGATTAAACGACGTTAAAGTGGTCTATATTCCGCCGAAATATCCGCTGACCGCCAGCGACTACCTGGCGGTGGACGCATGGATGATGTGGGATCCGCTGCTTAGCGACGCGGAAGATAGCGGCGAATTACGGGTAGTAGCCAGCGGCGAGGGGCGCGTCAACAACCATCAGTTCTATCTGTCGCGCCGCGACTACGCCAGCCGCAATAGCGATATTATGCAGCGGCTATTCGCCGAGCTGGCGCAGACCGGGCAGTTTATCGACCAGCATCGGGAAAAAGCCGCGGAGCTGCTCTCCGCCGAGCTGGGTCTTAACGCCGCTTCTCTGACCCGAGCCCTGGCGCGCCGCAGCCATCGCCCGCGCACAATGGACCTTAAAGTGATTCGCGCCCAGCAAAGTATCGCCGATCGGTTTTACGCGCTGGGGCTTATCAACAAACCGGTTTCAGTGCGCGAAGCCGTGTGGTACGGCGAAGCCACCAATAGCGATCTCGGCCTGCTGATGCACGTCGATTAGCCGGAAACTGCGAGTCATCTTCCTGATTTTACAGGCGCCAATAGCCTCATCGGCGCGGCGATGTTACCCTAAAAAGCATTGAGAACAGGAGCCTAACCCACCAGGCATCATCGTTGCAGACAGTTTGGCCCGAAGAGCGCGCAGAAGCCGGAGCGTAGAGGTAGTACGTGAGGCTTTTGCACACTGCCCGGCGTCAAACCAGCAAATAAAATAGCCTGATGGGCCAGGTTTTAAGGGGAGAATCGTGGCCGTTCATTTACTCATCGTCGACGCACTTAATCTGATTCGCCGCATCCACGCGGTGCAGGGTTCACCCTGCGTCGATACCTGCTTACATGCCCTCGAGCAGCTGGTGCTCCACAGCCAGCCGACCCACGTGGTGGCGGTATTTGATGACGAAGATCGCGGCCACGGCTGGCGGCACCAGCGCCTGCCCGATTATAAAGCCGGGCGCGCGCCGATGCCGGAAACCCTCGAGGCGGAAATGCCGGCGCTGCGGGCGGCATTTGAGCAGCGCGGGTTTCGTTGCTGGGCGCTCAGCGGCAGCGAAGCCGACGATCTTGCCGCGACTCTGGCGGTTAAGGTGGCGCAGGCCGGGCACCAGGCGACCATCGTTTCAACCGACAAAGGCTACTGCCAGCTACTGTCGCCGACGATCCGCATCCGCGACTATTTCCAGAAGCGCTGGCTCGACGCGCCGTTTATCGCCAAAGAGTTCGGCGTGACGCCGGAGCAGCTACCCGACTACTGGGGGCTGGCGGGCATCAGCAGCTCCAGGGTTCCCGGCGTGGCGGGCATTGGGCCCAAAAGCGCAGCCCAGTTATTAACCGATTTTCAGGATCTGGAAGGGATCTACGCCCGGCTGGCGGACGTGCCGGAGAAGTGGCGTAAAAAGCTGGAAGAACACAAAGAGATGGCCTTCACCTGCCGGGAAATCGCGCGCCTGCAAACCGATTTACAGCTGGATGGCAACCTGCAGCAGCTGCGGCTGGCACGATAGCATCAGGCTACGGAGCGTCCAGCTTCCCGGAGGCGATGCTGCGCATCTGTCCGGGCTACCCAGTCGCAGACGGCGGTGAATGGTGGGGACTATCGGCCCGCAGACGGCGGAGTACCTGTAGCCCGGGCAAGGCGCGTCAAGCGCCGCCCCCGGGACCAAAGTACACCGTGGCTGAATTTCCCGGAGGCGATGCTGCGCATCTGTCCGGGTTACCCAGTCGCAGACGGCGGTGAATCTGTACACCGCAGCCGGCAGAAACGTTCGCTTACGAGATCACTCTTCGATACGCAATCCGTAGGTTTTGAATTTCTCCAGCACGATGGCGATAGCCTCATCATCAAGCACCGGAACCGGATCGATGATGGCCAGGGTGCTGAGGTAGAGCTGCGCCAGTACCTCAACTTCATGCGCCAGCCACAGAGCCTTTTCCAGATTATCTTCACAAGCGATCAGGCCATGGTGCTGCAGCAGGGTCGCTTTGCGATTTTTCAACGCCACGGCCACGTGTTCAGACAGCTCACGAGTACCAAAAGTGGCATAGGGTGCGCAAGGAATGGAGTTACCACCGGCCGCCGCAATCATATAGTGAATGGCGGGAATGGGACGATTGAGGATCGATACCGCCGTGCAGTGAACCGCATGATTATGCACCACCGCGTGAGCATCAGGACGCGTCTGATAAGCCGCCATATGAAAACGCCACTCGCTGGACGGCAGTTTGCCCTGTTCATGCTGACCTTCGGCATCGATATAAACAATGTGCGCTTCCGTCAGCTTTTCATAAGGTATACCGGTTGGTGTGATCAGCATCCCCCCCTGGTACCGCACGCTTACGTTGCCTGCCGTCCCCTGATTTAACCCCAGGCGGGTCATCTCCAGGCAGGTATCAATAATCTGCCGGGCCAGTCTATTACGTTCCATTCTTTACCTCTCTTAATAATGCGCAATACGACAACAGACCGCTCGCCGGGCATGGCGCGCCGACGCTGTTGAATAACTCAAATAATTGCTCACCATCATCATCCCGAATAATCAGAAAGGAATTTACATCCACTGGTTCTGTGATACCCCTCACTTATTTCAGCTTAAAAAAACCGTTTGCTCATTTTTACGTTGTGAAAAAATGCCCGTTATCATCAATAGATTTAAAAACGGTCATTTTACCGATAATGTTAACAACTGACCGTTTTCCACATTATAAATTAAATCGGGCATTCGTTCTGTGGGTTTTAGAATTATCTTTCTCAAACGGTCATGTTTTCCTGATTATTAAAGTGATGATAATCACATAAAATCACTCACCGCATGCTTAGTGTGACCGCCATCATATTAAAAGGCATTTTTTATTTGAAAATGAATTCATGAGTTCATCCCGCGATGTTTATTTCATCATCGTTCTCGTCACAGGAACTCACCTGATTTTTGCGGTCTGGTGGGCAAAGCCGGCTGCTGAATACGCTTCTGAACCAATGAGGATGCTATGGGAAACACAACGATACAAACGCAGAGTTTTCATGCGGTCGAGACAGGGCAAAGCAAGCGCTACATTATTCCCTTTGCCCTGCTGTGCTCGCTATTTTTTCTTTGGGCGGTCGCTAATAATCTTAACGATATTTTATTACCACAATTTCAACAAGCCTTTACCTTAACTAACTTCCAGGCTGGTTTGATTCAATCCGCTTTTTATTTTGGCTATTTTGTTATTCCGATTCCGGCCGGGATCTTGATGAAAAAACTCAGTTACAAAGCCGGTATTATTACCGGGCTATTCTTATACGCTTTTGGCGCCGCGCTATTCTGGCCCGCCGCCGAGGTCATGAATTATACCTTATTCCTGATCGGCCTGTTTATTATTGCGGCGGGGTTAGGCTGTTTAGAAACTGCAGCAAATCCTTTTGTTACCGTGTTAGGGCCAGAAAGCGGCGGCCACTTCCGGCTTAATCTGGCGCAGACCTTTAACTCTTTTGGCGCCATTATTGCGGTGGTCTTTGGGCAAAGCCTTATTTTGTCTAACGTGCCGCATCAATCGCAGGATGTACTCGATAAAATGGCTCCGGAGCAGCTTAGCGCTTATAAGCACAGCCTGGTGCTCTCGGTGCAAACCCCCTATATGATCATCGTCGCGGTTGTCTTACTGGTCGCTCTGTTGATTATGTTGACCAAATTTCCGGCCCTGCAGAGCGACGACCACAGTGATGCCAACCAGAGTTCCTTCTCCGCTTCTCTTGCCCGCCTGGTGCGCGTTCGCCACTGGCGCTGGGCGGTGCTGGCGCAGTTTTGCTACGTCGGCGCACAAACCGCCTGCTGGAGCTATCTGATTCGCTACGCCATCGAAGAGATCCCCGGCATGACGCCCGGTTTCGCCGCCAACTATCTGACTGGCACTATGGTGTGCTTCTTTATCGGCCGTTTCTCCGGCACCTGGCTCATCAGCCGCTTCGCGCCGCATAAAGTGCTGGCGGCCTATGCCCTGCTCGCCATGCTCCTGTGCCTGATCTCCGCTTTCAGCGGCGGCCATGTGGGCCTGCTGGCCTTGACGCTGTGCAGTGCCTTTATGTCGATTCAGTATCCGACCATCTTCTCGCTGGGCATCAAGAATCTGGGGCAGGACACCAAATACGGCTCCTCGTTTATCGTCATGACCATTATTGGTGGCGGCATCGTCACTCCGGTTATGGGCTTTGTCAGCGACGCCGCCGGCAACATCCCTACCGCCGAGCTGGTACCGGCGCTGTGCTTTGCCGTCATCTTCATCTTTGCCCGTTTCCGTTCGCAAACGGCAGCTAACTAAACATTTATCCGCATAACGTGAGGGATCTGGAATGAAAAAAATCAGTTTACCGAAAATTGGCATTCGCCCGGTGATCGATGGACGCCGCATGGGGGTACGCGAGTCGCTGGAAGAGCAAACCATGAATATGGCGAAGGCTACCGCTGCGCTGATTACGGAAAAGCTGCGCCACGCCTGCGGCGCGCAGATCGAGTGCGTCATCGCCGATAGCTGCATTGCGGGGATGGTGGAATCCGCCGCCTGCGAAGAGAAATTCAGCAGCCAGAACGTCGGCGTCACCATCACCGTCACCCCCTGCTGGTGCTACGGCAGCGAAACTATCGATATGGACCCAATGCGGCCAAAAGCTATCTGGGGCTTTAACGGCACCGAACGACCAGGCGCGGTTTACCTTGCGGCAGCGCTGGCGGCCCACAGCCAGAAGGGCATCCCGGCGTTCTCCATATACGGCCACGACGTACAGGACGCCGACGACACCTCCATTCCGTCTGATGTTGAAGAAAAACTGCTGCGCTTTGCCCGCGCCGGTTTAGCGGTCGCCAGCATGAAGGGCAAAAGCTATCTTTCCGTCGGCGGCGTATCGATGGGAATCGCCGGTTCTATCGTCGATCACAACTTCTTCGAGTCCTGGCTCGGTATGAAGGTCCAGGCGGTGGATATGACTGAACTGCGCCGCCGTATCGATCAGAAAATCTATGATGAAAGCGAGCTGGAAATGGCGCTGGCGTGGGCGGATAAAACCTTCCGCTACGGCGAAGACCAGAACGCGCAGCAGTATAAACGTAATGCCGAGCAGAGCCGCGCGGTACTCAAAGAGAGCCTGCTGATGGCGATGTGCATTCGCGACATGATGCAGGGCAACAAGAAGCTGGCGGAAAAAGGACTGGTCGAAGAGTCGCTGGGCTACAACGCCATTGCCGCAGGCTTCCAGGGCCAGCGTCACTGGACCGATCAATACCCTAACGGCGACACCGCCGAAGCGCTGCTTAACAGCTCGTTCGACTGGAATGGCGTACGCGAACCCTTCGTTGTCGCCACGGAAAACGACAGCCTCAACGGCGTGGCGATGCTGATGGGCCATCAGCTGACCGGCACCGCCCAGGTGTTTGCCGACGTGCGTACCTACTGGTCGCCGGAAGCGGTAGAACGCGTCACCGGCCAGCCGCTCACCGGGCTGGCGGAACACGGCATTATCCATCTGATCAACTCCGGTTCGGCGGCGCTGGACGGCGCCTGCAAACAGCGCGATGCGGATGGCAAGCCAACCATGAAGCCGCACTGGGAAATCAGCCAGCAGGAGGCCGACGCCTGCCTCGCCGCCACCGAATGGTGCCCGGCGATTCATGAATATTTCCGCGGCGGCGGCTTCTCCTCTCGCTTTCTGACCGAAGGCGGCGTGCCCTTTACCATGACTCGCGTGAATATCATTAAAGGCCTTGGCCCGGTTCTGCAAATCGCCGAAGGCTGGAGCGTGGAACTACCGAAAGAGATGCACGATCGGCTGGATGCCCGCACCAACTCCACCTGGCCCACCACCTGGTTTGCGCCGCGCCTGACCGGTAAGGGCCCGTTCTCCGACGTCTACTCGGTGATGGCGAACTGGGGCGCTAACCACGGCGTGCTGACCATCGGCCACGTTGGCGCCGACTTTATCACTCTGGCGTCTATGCTGCGGATCCCGGTATGCATGCATAACGTAGAAGAGGCGAAAATCTACCGCCCGTCCAGCTGGGCTGCGCACGGGATGGATAGCGAAGGCCAGGATTACCGCGCCTGCCAGAACTACGGCCCGCTGTACAAACGTTAAAAATGCCTGATGGCGCTGCGCTTATTCGGCCTACGGATGATAACGTCTCCGTAGGCTGGATGAGGCGTTTACGCCGCCATCCGGCAACGTCTCGGGAGAGATTATGAAGAATGAAGTCATCCTGGTTCTCGACTGCGGCGCCACCAACGTCAGGGCGATTGCCGTTGATCGCCAGGGGAATATTATCGCCCGCGCCGCAACGGCTAACGCCAGCGATATCGCCGTGGAGAACAGCGCATGGCACCAGTGGTCGCTGGAGGCCATCCTGCAACGCTTCGCCGAGTGCTGTCGGCAGATTGGCGATGCGCTCTCATCCTGCACGGTTCGCGGCATCACGGTCACCACCTTCGGCGTGGACGGCGCGCTGGTGGATGAACAGGGCAAGCTGCTCTATCCGGTCATCAGCTGGAAATGCCCGCGAACCGCAGCGGTGATGGACAATATCGGCCGCTTTATGCCCGCGCAGCAGCTCCAGCAGATCGCCGGCGTCGGCGCATTTGGTTTTAACACCCTCTATAAGCTGATATGGCTGCAAGAAAACCACCCGCAGCTGCTGGAGCAGGCCCATGCCTGGCTATTCATCTCCTCGCTGATCAACCAGCGCCTGACCGGGGAATTCACGACCGATATCACCATGGCGGGTACCAGCCAGATGCTGGATATCCACCAGCGAGATTTCAGCGCGCAGATTCTGCAGGCGACGGGATTGCCGCGCCGCCTGTTTCCCCGGCTGGTGGAGGCGGGCCAGCAGATTGGTACCCTGCAAAACGATGCCGCGAAGATGCTGGGATTACCCGCCGGGATCCCGGTTATCTCCGCCGGGCACGATACCCAGTTCGCGCTGTTTGGCGCCGGCGCGGAGCTGGATGAACCGGTGCTCTCTTCCGGTACGTGGGAAATTTTGATGGTGCGTAGCGTTCAGGTGAATACGCCGCTGCTCAGCCACTATGCGGGATCGACCTGCGAACTGGATAGCCAGCCGGGATGCTATAACCCCGGTATGCAGTGGCTGGCTTCAGGCGTGCTGGAGTGGGTACGCCAGCTGCTGTGGACGCCAGAAACGCCGTGGCGCACGCTGATTGAAGAAGCGCGCGTCATTCCCGCCGGTTCTGAGGGGGTAAGGATGCAGTGCGATCTGCTCTCCTGCCGGAATGCGGGCTGGCAGGGCGTCACGCTGAATACCACTCGCGGCCATTTCTATCGCGCCGCGCTGGAAGGATTAGCCGAACAGCTGGCGCGTAACCTGCAAACGCTACAAAAAATCGGCCATTTTAACGCCAGCGAACTGCTGCTGGTCGGCGGCGGCAGCCGCAACGCGCTGTGGAATCAGATCAAAGCCAATACGCTCGATATGCCTGTCAAAGTACTGGATGACGCAGAAACCACCGTGGCTGGCGCCGCCATGTTTGGCTGGTACGGCGTCGGTGAATTCCACAGCCCTGAACAGGCCAGAGCGCAGGTGAGCTATCAGTATCGCTATTTTTACCCGCAAACCGAACCCGAACTGATTGAGGGAGTATGAGATGCTAAAAACGATTTCCCCGTTAATATCGCCGGAGCTACTGAAAGTCCTGGCGGAAATGGGGCACGGAGATGAGATCGTCTTATCCGATGCCCACTTCCCGGCGCACAGCATGGGTCCACAGGTCATTCGCGCCGACGGTCTGCGGGTAAGCGACCTGCTGCAGGCGATTATTCCGCTGTTTGAGTTAGACAGCTACGCTCCGCCGTTGGTGATGATGGCCGCCGTGGAAGGCGACACCCTCGACCCGCAGGTCGAAACGCGCTATCGCGAGGCGCTTTCCGCCGCCGCGCCCTGCCCTGAGATCGCCCGCATTGACCGCTTTGCTTTCTACGAGCGGGCGCAAAAAGCCTTTGCGATCGTTATCACAGGTGAGCGCGCTAAGTACGGGAATATTCTTTTAAAAAAAGGAGTAACGCCGTAATCTCATGCCGCAGCGCCCGTCTGGTGCGGGCGCTCAGCGAACGCCAGGGTGAGAAAAATGAAAGCGGCACGACAGCAAGCGATACTAGACCTGCTCATAAACCATAATAGTCTGACCACCGAAGCCTTATCGCTACAGCTTAACGTCAGCAGAGAAACCATCCGCCGCGATCTCAGCGAGCTTCAGTCCCAGGGAAAAGTACTGCGTAACCACGGTCGGGCAAAAGTCATTCACCGGCAAAGCCAGGACAGCGGCGACCCTTTTCATATTCGTTTAAAAAGCCACTATGCGCACAAAGCGGATATCGCCCGCGAGGCGCTGGCCTGGATAGACGAAGGGATGGTTATCGCCCTCGATGCCAGTTCCACCTGCTGGTACCTGGCTCGCCAGCTACCTGATCTCAACCTTCACGTTTTTACCAACAGTCAGCCGATATGCCAGGAGCTGAGCAAGCGAGAGAACATACAGCTCACCTGCTCCGGGGGGACGCTTCAGCGTAAATACGGCTGTTACGTGAGTTCATCGCTTATCTCCCAGCTCAAATCGCTGGAGATCGATCTGTTCATTTTTTCCTGCGAAGGTATCGACAGCGGCGGCGCGCTCTGGGATTCAAATACGGTCAACGCCGAGTTCAAATCGCTGCTGCTTAAGCGCGCCTCGCAATCGCTTTTGCTGATTGATAAGAGCAAGTTTAATCGTTCAGGGGAGGCCCGAATTGGCCATCTGGATGATGTGACGCATATTGTTTCGGACGTGTCGCAGTCGTAACGGCTATTGCAGCGCCGGATAGCGGCTTAGAGCCTATCCCAATAGGCGTTATTGGTGCAGTCAGTTTGAACACGGACAGCGCGGAAGAACCGGAGCGTACACGTAGTACGTGAGGATTCTGAGCACTGCCCAGGTTCAAAATGGCAAACAAAATAGCCCTAATGGGATAGGCTCTTAGTGCCTTATCCGGCCTACAAAAGCGGCTAAACTAGCGTTCGTCGCGGCGACCGCCGACGGCAGCCCACAGGCGACGAACGTGAACCGTCACCTCTTCGCGATCGTGATACAGCTGGCGCGCCTGGATTTGCGCGTTGATGCCGTGCTCATCCAGCTGCTCCTGGATATAGGCCAGGTTGCGCGACAGCTCTTCATAGCGCTTTTTCATCGGCAGCTTAAGGTTAAAGATGGTTTCACGGCACCAGCCGTTCACCAGCCACTGCGCCATCAGCGCAGCCACTTTCGCCGGCTTCTCCACCATATCGCACACCATCCACGAGATGTTGTTGCGCGTTGGGCGGTACTTGAAGCCATCTTCGCGCAGCCAGGTCACCTGGCCGGTATCCATCAGGCTTTGCGCCATCGGGCCGTTATCCACCGAGGAGACCCACATATTGCGTTTCACCAGCTGATAGGTCCAGCCGCCGGGGCAGGCGCCGAGATCCACGGCGTACATACCGTTCGCCAGGCGCTCGTCCCACTCATCCGCCGGAATAAAGACGTGAAACGCCTCTTCCAGCTTGAGAGTCGAGCGGCTCGGCGCATCGGCCGGAAACTTGAGGCGCGGAATGCCCATATAGAACGGTGAGTTGTTGTTAGACAACGAATAGCCGGTGTAGCAGCAGCCCGGCGCGATAAAGAAAACGTGCACCACCGGACGTTTTGTCGTTTCATAGCTGGTCAGCACGCCCGCTTCGCGCAGCGCAGCGCGCAGCGGTACCGTAAACTTGCGGCAGAACTTCATCAGCTCTTTGCTTTCGTTGGTATCGGCGACCTCTACGCGCAGCTCGCCGCCCTTTTCCACGACGCCCTGCAGCATACCGACGATCGGGGAAATCCGGTCTTCCGGCGGCAGATCGCGCAGCAGTTCGCCGACCACAAACATCTGGCGGGCAAATACCAGCGAGCTGAACGGCAGTTGGCGCACCAGCTTTTCGCCATCTTCAGCCTGATAGCACTCAAAAATCACATAGCCGGAGTCATCTTTGACCCGGGCAAAACCAAATACTTCAAGGCGCGAGGCCTTATCGGTAATTTCTGCTGCGCACTCTTTCTCAAACCCAGGGCGACAATAGAGGACAACTTTATTCATGAACAACGCCCTTACGTTTCAGACGAATTGCACCAATTAACATTAATACCCAACCGGCGAGGAAGCAGACGCCCCCTACCGGCGTAACGAACGCCCACAGGCGTAAATGCGATAGCGCCAGGCAGTAGAGGCTGCCGCTAAAAAGAACGGTACCAAGCGCCATAAAGACGCTGCTCCAGTAAAACCAGATGCTGATGCGGCGCTGCATCGCCACCGCCAGGCCAAAAATAGCCAGCGTATGGAAAGCCTGATACTGCAGGCCGGTGTGGATCCAGCCCATTTCCGCAACGCCCATCGTTTTACTTAAAACGTGCGCGCCAAACGCGCCCAAAGCCACAAAGATAAAACCGCTTATCGCGGCGAATATCAGCATAAAACGGCTGGTCATGTGTTTACCCTACGATGATTTATTGTTCATAACGAAAGCGAAATTTTTCTTGTTCATTAGCCGCTTTTGCCAGAATCCACTGGCGGAAGGCGGCTATTTTACCCAGTTCTGCCTGACTGTCATGACAAACGAGATAAAACGCATTCTTACTGACCAGAACATCATTAAACGGGCAGACCAGTCGGCCTGCCTCAATCTCGGACTGCGCCATCACATTGTTGGCCAGCGCGACCCCCTGTCCATGGATTGCCGCCTGCAGCACCATTGCGCTGTGGCTAAAAATAGGTCCCTGTTGAACATTGATATGGTTTAGACCCAGCTGACGGGTATAAGTTTGCCAGTCGCGGCGGGAAGCGTCGTGCAGCAGGGTATGTTGCGCCAGATCGGCAGGCGTTTTCAACGCTTTATCACCGGTAAGTAAGAGCGGGGAACATACCGGAAGCAGATATTCGGCGTACAGTTTTTCCACGCGCAGCCCCGGCCAGTTGCCGCGGCCATAAAAAATCGCCACGTCGACATCGTCGGCCAGCTTATCTTCCTGGCGGTCCACCGCCTGGATTCTGACATCGATTCCCGGATAAGCTGAATTAAAGCTTGTCAACCTCGGCACCAGCCACTGGATGGCAAAACTGGGGAGCATACTGACGGTTAAGGCCCCTTTTGCGCTTCGGGCCTGAAGCTTGCGGGTCGCTTCGGTGAGCTGCGAAAAAATCTCTTTGATATCCTGAAAATAGCTCTGCCCCTCCTCCGTTAAAAGAAGAGAACGATTGCGTCGACGGAACAGCTTGAGGCCGAGGAAATCCTCCAGGGACTTGATTTGGTGGCTGACTGCGGCCTGCGTCACAAAAAGCTCATCGGCGGCGCGAGTGAAGCTAAGGTGGCGGGCGGCTGCATCAAAAACACGTAATGCATTCAGAGGTGGCAAACGCTTGGACATAGTTATTCTGGCTTAGATGTTAAGGCAATTTAACAAATAGGAAACAACAGTTAACCTATTAGTTTTTTTTATCTGAGCTATTATAATTTGTCCGTTGAGCTTCTACCAGCAAATACCTATAGTGGCGGCACTTCCTGAGCCGGAACGAAGAGCTTTTTTTGGAATGCGTGTTCCAACAAGCTTTTGGCTTACGGTTGTGATGTTGTGTTGTTGTGTTTGCAATTGGTCCGGGTTTGCGGACCATGGTAGCGAAGCTACCCCTTTTCACTTCCTGTACATTTACCCTGTCTGTCCATAGTGATTTAATGTAGCACCGCACTGCGCGGTGCTTTTTTTTGCCTGCTATACCTGAATCAGTTATCCAGCTCGCCCAGCTGTTTGACGTCAGAACGGTTAATCTGCTGCTTGTTACCCCAGGCATCTTTGTACGAAATCATGCCAGTATCATTGTCCGTTTGCGGTTTACCGTCGGTGACGATGGTGCGCCCATCGTTAGTGTGCATCACGTAGTTAGAGGAACAGGCGCTCAGGCCAAAGGTCAGCACACAGGCAGAAATAATGGCGGCAGTCTTATTCATTTTCATCTTTCTCTCCTTACGACTATTTATACTGTTTATGATTCGTTCTGTACCAGGTTAAAACACAAACCCAACACTATTTAGCATAACCATCTTTCACGCCGGCGAATTCATATTCAGAAAATTCCAGTAGTTAGCAGAAAACTTGTATCACCCGCTGATTTGCGCGACGATCCTGGTATCGATACGAGGAGTCTCATGAACGCATTCAACCCCGCCCAATTTCGCGCTCAGTTTCCGGCGCTGGCCGACGCTGGCGTCTATCTTGATAGCGCAGCGACGGCGCTCAAGCCGCTGGCGGTCATTGAGGCCAGCGACCAGTTCTATCGCCTCAGCGGCGGTAACGTCCACCGTAGCCAGTTTGCTGCCGCCCGGCAGCTAACCGACCGCTATGAAAACGCGCGCGAACGCGTGGCGGCGCTGCTCAACGCCCCTTCCGGCCAGGATATCGTCTGGACGCGCGGCACCACTGAAGCCATTAACATGGTGGCGCAATGCTACGTGCGCCCGCGCCTGAAGCCCGGCGATGAGATTATCGTCAGCGAAGCGGAACATCATGCCAATCTGGTGCCGTGGTTAATGGTTGCAGAGCAAACCGGCGCGAGGATAGTGAAGCTACCGATCGCTCCCGATCGCCTGCCGGACGTGGCCGCGCTTGGCGCGCTCATCACGCCGCGCAGCCGGGTGCTGGCGATTGGCCAGATGTCCAACGTCACCGGCGGTTGTCCGGATTTGGCGCAGGCGATTCGCCTGGCCCACGATGCCGGGATGGTGGTAATGGTCGACGGCGCGCAGGGGGCGGTGCATTTCCCGGCGGACGTTCAGACGCTGGATATCGACTTTTATGCTTTTTCGGGCCATAAGCTCTACGGGCCGACCGGCATCGGCGCGCTGTATGGCAAAAGCGAACGGCTGGCGAAAATGTCGCCGTGGCTCGGCGGCGGTAAAATGATCGCCGAAGTCACTTTCGACGGCTTTAAAACCCAGCCTGCGCCCTGGCGTTTCGAAGCGGGAACGCCCAATATCGCCGGGGTGATTGGCCTGAGCGCAGCGCTGGAGTGGCTGGACGAGACGGATATCGCACAGGCGGAAAACTGGAGCCGTGGGCTGGCGACGCTGGCGGAAGAGGAGCTGGCGAAACGTCCGGGATTCCGTTCGTTCCGCTGCCAGGACGCCAGCCTGCTGGCGTTTGATTTTGACGGCGTTCACCATAGCGATATGGTGACGCTGCTGGCGGAATCGGGGATTGCGCTGCGCGCCGGTCAGCACTGCGCTCAGCCGCTGCTGGCGGCGCTTGGCGTCAGCGGTACCCTGCGGGCCTCATTCGCGCCTTATAACACGCAGGACGATGTTTACGCGCTGGTGCACGCCGTGGACCGCGCTCTGGAAATACTGGTGGATTAATGACGACTTCTCACCCTTTTGGTACCCGCGTCACCGAAGCGACCCTTCTCCAGACGTTTACCCCGCTCAGCCAGTGGGAGGATAAATACCGCCAGCTAATTTTACTGGGTAAGCAGCTCCCTGCGCTGCCGGACGACCTCAAAGCGCGGGCCAAAGAGATTGCCGGTTGTGAAAACCGCGTCTGGCTGGGACACTTCATTGACGTCGACGGCAAGCTGCATTTCTTCGGCGATAGCGAAGGCCGTATCGTACGCGGCATGCTGGCGGTGCTGTTGACCGCCATTGAAGGCAAAAGCGCCGCTGATCTGCTGGCGCAGGATCCGCTGGCGCTATTTGATGCGCTGGGGCTGCGCGGCCAGCTGAGCGCCTCGCGCAGCCAGGGGCTCAACGCCCTGAGTGAGGCGGTGCTCGCCGCCGCCCGCGAGGTTGAGGTTTAAGCTCATCCCGGGGGCGGCGCTTGACGCGCCTTGTCCGGGCTACGGGTTCGTGCGGTTTTGTCGCCCGGACAGGTGCGCAGCACCGCCTCCGGGGAATTGTCTTGTAGCCCGGGTAAGGTGCCTGCGCCGCGTCTCGGGAATTTACGCCGTCTGCCGCTCCGCCTTCGCCAGCATTTTCTTCAGCGCATGGGAGACGGCGACAAAGCCAAAGGTTGCGGTCACCATCGTCGCGGCGCCAAACCCGGATGCGCAATCCATTCGCTTCGGCCCCTCAGCGGTGCTTTTCATCGCACAAACGCTGCCGTCCGCCTGCGGATAAACCAGCGCTTCGGTGGAAAACACGCAATCCACGCCGAGCTTACCTTTGCTGTTCTTCACCACCCCAAACTGGCTCTTCAAACGCTCACGCAGCTTTGCCGCCAGCGGATCCTGGATGGTTTTCGCCAGATCGGCGACCTGGATTTGCGTCGGATCGATTTGTCCGCCCGCGCCGCCGGTGGTGACCAGCGGCACCTTATGGCGACGACAGTAAGCGATTAACGCCGCTTTCGGGCGCACGCTGTCGATGGCATCGATCACATAGCTAAAGCCAACGCCCAGATACTCGGCGACGTTTTCCGGCGTGATAAAATCGTCCACCACCGTCACCCGGCACTCGGGGTTAATCAGGCGAATGCGTTCCGCCATCACCTCGGCTTTCGCCAGACCTACGTTGCCGCCAAGGGCGTGGATCTGGCGATTGGTGTTGGTCACGCAGACATCATCCATATCGATGAGGGTAATCGCGCCAATTCCGGTTCTCGCCAGCGCTTCCGCCGCCCATGAGCCTACGCCGCCGATGCCGACCACGCAGACGTGCGCGTCGGCAAAACATTGCAGCGCCTTTTCACCATATAAACGCGCCGTGCCGCCAAAGCGCTGGCGCCAGGCATCGCTAATTACAACAGACATATAACCTCAAAATAAGTGGACATTCCCGGGTCGCGAGGCAAGGGCCTTACCCGGGCAACAAAATCAGCCGTCGCTCCGGGAAATATTCCCGGATTACGTCGTCAATGGCTTATCCAGGCGACCGTAGCCCCGGTAAGCGCAGCGCGACCGGGGAAAATGTGAGCACTAGCCGCTAAAGACGTTGCCTGCGCCCGGGGCGTTTTTCAGCACCCATACGCGGCCATAGTGGTTATACCAGCCGGCACGGTGCCCGGCATCCGGGCCAATGCCCTGGTAAATATCGAAGTGCTGGCCTTTAATCGCCCCGCCAACATCAAGTGCCACCATTAAACGCAGCTCGTACTGGCCGTTAAACTTACCGTTATTATCCAGCAGCGGCACCTCCGCCAGAAGCGTGGTGCCTGCAGGAACAATGGAACGGTCGGAGGCCACCGACGCGCGACCGATCAGCGGCACCGCGCTGGCGCCTTTCACCGGCGCGAAGGACTGCGGTTTAAAGAAGACGAACGACGGGTTCTGCTCCAGCAGCTCGCGGACTTCCGCCTCGCTGTGCTTTTCGCCCCATTCGCGAATTGCCTGCATCGACATATCTTCGCGCTTTACTTCCCCGCGGTCGATCAGCACTTTACCGATGCTGTAATAGGGCCAGCCGTTTTTCCCGGCATAGCTAAAGAAGTTCAGCGGCGAGCCGTCGCCAAAATCAATGTAGCCGCTGCCCTGCACGTCCATGATGAAGTTATCCATCAGCGAGTTGCTGTAGGCCAGGATGTAGTTGTCGCTCAGAGCCCCGGCGTAGATGCTGGCGCGGGACGGCAGCTTGCCGCGCTTCGGCGGCATCCGGTAAATCGGATACTGGAACTCGCCCTGGCGAGTATGGCGCGCCTGAACCACCGGCGTGTAGTAGCCGGTAAACTGGACGTTACCGTAGTTATCCGTTCCCTGCATCTGCCAGGCGTCGATACCAAACTGGCTCAGCGTACGGGTATCGCCGCCGGAACGCAGCCACTCCTGAACCGCATTGTAGACGTTGCTCTGGCTGGTATAGAGGCGCGGAGAGGCGCTACGAATCTGTCTCACCTGCTCGGAGAAATCGCCGGCGTTGATCGGCGAACCTACCGCATCAGGTTGGTTAACCAATGAAAACGGCTGGGTGAGTTTACCTTCATTATACTGCTGACCGCGATCGGTCGGTTTTGAGGAACAGGCGGCCAGCATTGCCAGCATTGCGCCTGTTACTGCATATTTTGCCCAACGTCCTTTCATGGTATCTCTTCTTTATGCTGCTAAGCCCGGGTGCGTGATGAAGATAACAAACCCCCAGGGCTAATGAAATGCGCTTAGGTACCGCAAAGGCAATTTTGCGCAAAAAATAGGCTGGAAGTGATTCTATATGCACCATTTTTTACAAAATTGATGATTTCTGCCAAAAAGGGTTGCATCAAAACGTTAGCGGAGTATAGTGCGCTTCCACGGACGCGGGGTGGAGCAGCCTGGTAGCTCGTCGGGCTCATAACCCGAAGGTCGTCG
>NZ_JBEAIU010000006.1:0-21794 GCF_040065135.1 Klebsiella sp. CN_Kp066
GTGAACCCGTAGCCCGGGCAAGGCGCGTTGAGCGCCGCCCCCGGGAGCAGCGCGCGAGTAGCCCAGGGAGCAGAACGCAGCGCGAGCCGGGTCAAACTACCAGTCGATTCCTGCCTGCGCCTGAATACCACCGTCAAAGGCGTGCTTCACCGGGCGCAGTTCGCTGACCGTATCGGCAAGCTCCAGCAGGCGGGCATGGCAGCCGCGGCCGGTAACAATCACGTTCTGCTGCGGCGGACGATTGACAATAGCGGCAATCACTTCCTGTGGATCCAGATAGCGATACGCCAGCATATACGTGAGCTCATCCAGCACCACCAGATCGTAGCTCGGATCGGCCAGCATGCGCTTACTCTCTCGCCATACGACCGATGCCGCCTCAATATCCGTTTCCCGGTTTTGCGTTTCCCAGGTAAAGCCGGTGCCCATAATGTGAAACTCAACGCCCAGAGGATGCAGCGTATTGTACTCTCCATTATCCCACTGGCCTTTAATGAACTGGGCAACGCCGACGCGCTTACCATGTCCGACGGCTCGCGTTGCCGTACCAAAGGCGGCAGTAGATTTGCCCTTACCGTTGCCGGTGAAGACGATCAAGATGCCTTTTTGCTCCGTTGCCGCCGCCACGCGGGTATCAACCTGCGTTTTCAGCTTCTGCTGGCGCTGACGATGGCGGTCAGGATTACCTCGCGCGTGCATAAATGCTCCTTAGTGCCCTGCCGGACAGGTGGCGCAGCGGTGCTGCTGCTCGAACTGGCTAAAGAAGTTGTTGCCTTTGTCGTCAACCAGCACAAACGCGGGCAGGTTTTCGACTTCCATCATCCATACCGCTTCCATGCCCAGTTCCGGATACTCAAGGCAGCGTAAACTTTTCACGTACTGCTGCGCCAGCAGGGCCGCCGCACCGCCGATGCTGCCGAGATTGAAGCCGCCGTGTTTCAGGCAGGCTTCGGTCACCTGCGGGCTGCGGTTGCCTTTTGAGAGCATGATCAGACTCCCGCCCGCGGCCTGGAAAGCATCAACATACCCGTCCATCCGTCCGCCGGTGGTGGGACCCAGCGAGCCGCAGGCAAGATTGTCTGGCGTTTTCGCCGGTCCGGCGTAGTAGACGATATGATTGCGCATGTAAGCCGGCATCGGTTCGCCATTATCCAGCCGCTCTTTAATTTTGGCATGGGCAATATCGCGGGCGACGACAATTGGACCGCTCAGCGACAGCCGGGTGCCGACCGGCAGGGCTGACATATCGCGAAGGATATCGCGCAGCGGCCGATTCAGGTCGAGCTGGACGGTCTGCGCCCCGTTTTCTATCCGCTGAGAATCAGGAATAAACTTGCCCGGGTTATGTTCCAGCTTCTCCAGCCAGATGCCGTGCTTGTTGATTTTGGCTTTAATGTTTCGATCGGCGGAGCAGGAGAGGGCCATAGCGATAGGGCAGGAGCCGCCGTGCCGCGGCAGGCGGATCACGCGAATATCGTGAGCGAAATATTTGCCGCCAAACTGCGCGCCGATGCCGAACTCGCGGCTGGCGTTAAGCAACGTCGCCTCCAGCGCGGTATCGCGAAACGCCTGGCCCAGCGCATTTCCGCTGGTGGGTAGATTGTCATAATATTTGGTCGAAGCCAGCTTCGCCACCTTCAATGCCTGATCCGCCGAGAGGCCGCCCACCACAAAGGCGATATGGTACGGCGGACAGGCGGCGGTGCCCAGCGCTTTCATTTTTTCAATCAGGAAGGCGGTGAGTTTTTCCGGCTGCAGGATGGATTTTGTTTCCTGAAACAGCGCTGCTTTGTTCGCCGAGCCGCCGCCTTTGTTGACGAACAGGAAGCGGTATTCGCTACCCGGCACGGCGCTGATGTCGATCTGCGCCGGCAGGTTAGTCTCCGTGTTGACCTCGGTGTACATATCGAGGGGGGCATTTTGCGAATAGCGTAAATTATTTTCCTGGAAGGTGTTGTAGACGCCCTGACTCAGGGCTTCAGCATCGTTGCCGCCGGTCCAGACGTTCTGGCCTTTGCTCGCCACGATGGTTGCGGTCCCGGTATCCTGGCAGTTTGGCAGCACGCCTTTTGCCGAGACTTCGGCGTTGCGCAGCAGCTGCAGCGCAACATATTTATCGTTACTGCTGGCCTGCGGATCGTGCAGGATACTGGCGATCTGTTTTAAATGTCCGGCGCGCAGGAAAAATGAAGCCTCATAAAATGCCTGCTGAGCCAGCAACGTTAACGCTTCGGGCGCAACCTTGATGACCTCTTCACCATCTAACTCTGTCACCTTAACATGTTGATTACTGAGTAGTTCATATTCCGTATTATCTTTACTCTGCACAAAGAGTTCCTGCCAGACAAAGGGTTTAGACATGTGACATCTCACTATTTCGCGAAAAAGAGATTGGCCTGCGTCGCTTTAGCGACGTACTCGATGGTTTGCTGGGCGCGAACGCTATTACCGGCTGCATCCAGCGGAGGGGAGTAGACGGCGATGGCGTACCGCCCCGGCACCACGGCGATCATCCCGCCGCCAACGCCGGATTTCGCCGGAATACCGACGTTATACAGCCATCTGCCGCTGCCGTCGTACAGCCCGGCTATCGCCATTTCCGCCAGTACCTGCGGCACATAGCTGGCGTTAAGCAGTTGCCTGCCGTTGAACGGCGATTTACCGCCGTTGGCCAGCACGGCTCCCATTTTGGCGAGCTGCTCAACGGTGATATCCACCGAACATTGACGGGTGTAGATTTCGACGGCTTCCTGCGGATCGCCATAAAAGCTGCGGTAGGAATGCATCAACATGGCCAGCGCCTGGTTATGCTGGTTGGTTGCCATTTCGGATTGAAATACCGGCTCGTTCACGCTCAGCGTACTGTCGGCCCAGGCGCTGAGATTGTTGAGGATTTTATTCCAGCGGTCGGTTTTGTCCTGCGCCGCAATCAGGCTCACGGTGCTCATGGCGCCGGCGTTGACTAACGGATTCTCCGGCGCGCCTTGGGTGAGTTCGACGGCTAATCCGGAATTGAAGGGCAGGCCGGTGGCGTTGGCGCCGAGTTTATCCAACACTTCCTGCGGTCCGCGTTGCTCCATTGCCAGCGCCAGGGTGAACACTTTGCTCAGGGACTCCATCGGGAACGCTTTTTTTACGTCGCCGGTCTGGTAAATTTTGCCTTCTACCGTCGCGAGCGTAATGGCGAAATTATCCGGGCTATAGGTCGCCAGAGCGGGGATGTAGTCGGCGACTTTACCCTCGTGGTTATTTTTATATTTCTGATGCGCCTGCTCGATAATGCTGGCGTAGTCCGGTGCGCCCTGAGCTGCGGCGGCGCCGCTAAACAATAAGCTGGCGGTGAACAGGCAGGTGCCGAGAAATTTAACGTTCATGGTATGTCCTGTTGAGATTATTGAGAGGAACCGGGCCGGATAGATCCGGCCTGGGGTTCATAGCCATCTTGCCATCAGGACATCGCCACTTCGGACGTTTCGCTGGCAGGACGCTCCTGCTCGGGTTTTTTGACCGGGGCGGTGCCGCGGCAGCCTTCTCCATAGTGCTCGCCTTCCCAGCGGCCAACGATGGCGGCGCCCATGGCGTTACTCATTACGTTGGTGGCGGAGCGACCCATATCGAGGAACGGATCGACACCCATCAACAGGATCAGGCCCGCTTCCGGAATGTTGAACTGGTTCAGCGTCGCGGCAATAACTACCATTGAGGCGCGCGGTACGCCCGCCATCCCTTTTGAGGTCAGCATCAGAATCAGCAGCATGGTGATCTGCTCGCCCATGCCGAGGTGCACGTTGCAGGCCTGGGCGATAAACACCGTGGCGAACGAGCAGTAGGCCATGGAGCCAACCAGGTTAAAGGAGTAGCCAATGGGCAGAACGAAGCTGGCGATTTTGGAAGAGACGCCAAATTTTTCCAGCTTATCGAGGGTGCCCGGGAAGGCGGCTTCAGAGCTGGACGTGGTGAAGGCCAGCAGGGCGGGCTCAAGGATCGCTTTGGTCAGACGGCCAATGCACGGACCAACAATGACCGCCGACAGGCCAATCAGCATCGCCCACAGCATGCCAAGCGTCAGGTAGAACTCACCCATAAAGATACCGGCGCTGACCATTACGCCCAGTCCGCGCTCGGCGATCAGCCCGGAGATAGCGGCAAAGACGGTTAGCGGCGCGAAGAGCATGACGTAGCCCGTCAGCTTCAACATTACGTGGACCAGCGAATCGAGCACTTTCACAATGGGTTCGGCTTTTTCGCCGATAGCCGCCAGGCTACAGCCGAGGAAAATGGAGAACACCACGATTTGCAGGATTTCGTTGCGCGCCATCGCATCAACGATGCTGGTCGGCACCGCGTGAGAGATAAATACCTTCAGCGTGAAGGGCTCAGACTGAACGGCCGCGACCGCTCCGGCATCGTGGGCGACGAAATTAATCCCCGCCCCCGGCTGGAACAGATTAACGATCACCAGCCCCAGCGCAATCGACAGCAGCGAGGCGCAAATAAACAGGAAAAAAGTTTTCGAGAATATCCGCCCGAGCGTTTTAGCATCGCCCATTTTGGCGATGCCAACTACCAGCGTGGATATTACCAGCGGAGCGATAATCATTTTTACCATGCGTAAAAATATGGTGGTGAAAATAGAAATATCCTGCGCGTATGATTTTGCTGTATCAGCCGATGCCATATTATTAATTGCCACCCCGGCAATCATGCCGAGTATCAGGCCTAATATGATCATTTTGGTTAAACTTATTTTTTTCATGTTTACTCCATCGGATCGAGGTTAGTCGGTGAAGTGTTGTAGGGCAGCGCACGCCTGAGCTTGCAAACCGCTCAGACGGGCGCCTGTGGTGACCAACCGCATAAATTGTCTGGAATACAGTGATACAGCGAAATCCTGTACACCAAGGGATGTTGTAGTATTTTTATATCCGTTGTCTTTCACGCTGCATTTTGTTGGCTGCCTTTGCTCACCCCAGTCACGTACGGATGTACGCTCCTGGGGATGAATGTGGGACATCCATGTCCCTCACCGAAGGCAGCCTCCGGCTGTTCAAATTCGTTCCTGACGAATTTGTCCTTCAGTTGCCGCCTCAATGCAACTCGAAATCCATTGGATATAGAATTAGAAATCGAACTCAATACTTAATAACGGCGCATGCTGCTGAGCGCCATAAACATCATTGTCGCCAACGTTGCCGGAAATAATATCCCGCGGCATGACAATTTTTACCGCGTTAGCCGGGTCAAACCAGACAATGCGATGAATAAAATCAGGTCTCACGTTATATAAGCTGGCAATAAGCTGCGGAGTTAATTGCTCAGATCGTTTTACCCGCTGATAATCCTCCCGGGTTTTAAATAAAATATCTAAAACTAATTCATACGGCCCGGCGTTTTTGGAGCGGATCACCTGCGCCAGTGAGCATAGAGATTGTTTCATGCCTGAACTCCTTCTGGCGTGACCTGCTCGATATGGAAGTCAAAGCGCAGCGCGTCGCAGGCTTCAATCAGGTGATAGATTGAAAACTCATACACCGGGCCACTCTGGATATCGGAAGGCGAGAACGGGAAGGCGAGGTTGCCCGCGGTCGCAATGCGGTTTTCATAACCGTAGTGCAGCAGGGTAGAGCGCACCAGCGAACAGACGCTGTTGGCGGTATCCTGAGTCGGGGCGACGACGTCCAGTAAAATCCCCAGCTCGTGCCCGGCGCTTTTCATCGGCTCATGATTGCCCATCACTCCGTTCTTTCCGTACAGATGGAAAGTCATGCGGATGCTGTCGTCACTCAGCGAGAGGTTGCGCGCCACGCTGGCCTGTACCTCTGCAAGAATCGTGTCGATCCCGGCGATCATGATCGGGTCGCGGGTTCCGGCAATGGTCAGGCAGCGAAAGCCGACCCGACGCGCGCCTTCCAGCTTCAGCGCGTAGGGCGTCTCTTCGTGGCGAGAGCCGCTAACGTACACCTCGCCTTCGTTGACCGCTTTGAAGCTGCATCCTTTGAGGTTCAGCACGCCGCCGGGCCCCGGCAGGAAGTACGGATCGGACTTCTCGTATAACGTGTGCGCCGCGGCGGACGTTTCGGTGAATTTGCGCTGTGGATTGAAGGTTTTCAGCGTAAAACCGTTGTCGTCGATGATCCCCATCGCGCAGTCGGAGCCGGACCCTGGGGTCGCCGCAATGGCCGCGCATTCAAGGATCTTGCCGCAGTGCAGGGCCAGTCCCTCATCGAAGCCCTGCATAATCGGCAGCGCCGCGAAGCAGGCTGGATCGTACGCCCGTCCGCCCAGCACCACCTGGGCGCCGGCGGCCAGCGCCCGTTGGAACGGTTCGATACCCATCTGGGCGACGATATAGGTGCTCTCTTCAATGGCTTCGTGGGTCAGCTCGGGCACAAAGTCGAGGGCGGTGATTTTGCCGTTATCCAGCGCCTGATGCACGATGGATTTCTCGACGTCAGACGGGATCAGCGCCATGGAAAACGACAGTTTTTCTTCCTGCGCAATCTCATGGATGATTTGCCGGCACCACTCCAGGTGCGGGGCCGCGCCGGAGCCGCCGGCCGTGCCGATCACCACCGGAATACTGTTTTTTACGCCGGCGACGATCATATAGCGCAGATCGCGTTTTACTCCGGCTCTGTCGGTAAAGGGTTTACCTGCTCCCAGATAATGGGGGCCGGGATCGGATGAACCGGCGTCAACGGCAATCAGATCCGGAGACTCCGCCATGGCTTTAAGAAAGCTCTCTTCCGGAAAGCCATAACCCAGAATCGCGGTCGGCGATAAGATCTTAAAGGTACGAGCCATCTCTTAATCCTTAGTCTGCAACAGCGCGATGGTGCGGTTCATTTCGTTAAACACGATGTTAAGACCTTCGTCGAAGCCCATGCCTGGCTTGATCAGCATGCGCACAGGACGCGCGGCCAGCGCGACGTGAACGCAGGTGCGGGCGCTGATCTCGGTTTCGTTGCAGGTCCCGCCCTGATAGGCTTCCATCGCATGTTTGTTGCAGTACAGCACCGCGTCCACAATGTTATGGACGCCGCCGAGGTCCGGGGTTTTAATCTGTACCATGTGGCAGCTGCCGGCATCGGTGAAGTCAACGATATCCTGATAGGTGTTACACCATTCGTCGGCGACGATTTTCACCCCGGAACCCAGGCGGGTCAGCTCTTTGGTGATGGCGGTCAGCATGCGGATCTGATCCGGTTTGTTGCCGGCATCCACCGGGCCTTCTATATAGAGCGGCAGGCCCTGGGCCTCTTTCTCCAGGCTGGCGATATATTCGGCGCAGCGAAGCGGGTCCATATCGAAAATCAGGCCGATGGTGCCGTAAACATCGATATGCAGCGTCGGACGGTAGCGGGGGCTGGTGCGCAGGCTTAAGATGCGGTCGGACAGCCAGCGGATATACTCGCGCAGTTTCTCCCCTTTCAGACCCAGCTTCTCTTCAACGTTGTTAATCAGCGCATGCGGCAGAACATCGACGCCTTTGAGGATCATCTTGTCCACGGCGATATAGCGGTCGTCTCCGCTCTGACCGAATAACGGAATCGCTTCCGGGATACAGGGCAGCTGCCATTCGTCGCAAACCACCTCCGCCTTCAGACGGCCGCTGGCCAGCGCCGTGGCATCGAGTAGCGCCTGGGAAAGACCATAGCGGACGGCGGTATGCAGCAGTTGGCCGTCGATGCGCAGCTTGTCGAAGAAGCGGGCGTTCGGCAGGAACGTATCGACATCCCGGCCTTCCAGCAGCGGTTTAATATGATCGTTGAGGAAGGGAATAAAATTTTCCGCGAGGAACAGCGGGTCGCGGCCACCGGCGCCGGAATACTGTACGGCGGCACAGTCACCGACCGCTACCGCGCCGTTTTCCAGAATCAGCTGCACGGAAACGCATTCACCCGCCTGGCGCACGGAGGTAAATCCGGGGGTAACCGGCGCGCCGGTATAGATGAATCCATCGTGACCCGCGCCGTTTTTAATCGCCTGCTGGTCATCAAAGTAGAATGAGGAGTAGCCAGCGGTGAAAAGGGCCTGTTTAATTTTCATTATGGTCTTCCTATTAATTGACTGTGGGATACCGCGTTGATGTCATCAACAACCATCTGGAATGAGGGCTTGCGACCTTCAAAATGCGCACGTTCTGCGACGTAATCGTGGTGCAGGGCGAGGATGTCCTTCGGCAGCGGAACCGCGCCAGCTTCAAGCACGCGAATAGCGCCGGAATTGTCGCGAACCGGCAGAATTTTGCCCGCGTTGCAGGATGCCGGAGCAAAAGGCACGTCCAGCACGCCCGCTTCAAAGGCCAGCACCGTACCGCGGGCGATATCGCCGTTACCCAGTTCGAAGACTTTCTTCAGTACCGCGCGTACCTCGCTTTTTATCAGCTCCACTTCCTGATCTACCGCGGCGCACGGCGGGAACTTCTGATCGCTGACCATATTGAGCATCTGGCGGGAGGCCCTCAGGCCCTGCGCGTTGGCCGCTGCGGTTGGAATACCGAACGCTTCATGCGGGCTCTTGGTGATCACTTTGGTGGCGCCGGACATGCCGGCCACCGCCGCGCCCCAGGAGATAATGGCGAATGCTTTCGATTCATCTTCCGGAAAGCCGCCCATCCACTGGTGGAAGACGGTACTCAGCTCATAATCGTCGAAACCGTAATTGCCAAAATATTCGTGAGAAAGTTCGCGAAGCGACTTAATCGCTGCAATGTCCTGGGTCAGGCTGCCCACCTGGCCGTAGCCGACGGTAATTGATTTGACGCCCTGTTCCAGCGCCAGCAGCCCTTCGATAATCGCCACCGCGTGGGACATAAACGGCGGGATCAGAGTGCCGGTTAGCGGGCCGAAAGGTTCGCGGTTAATTCGAATGCCGTGTTCTTCATAAAGGCCCATCAGACGGTCGCAGTACTGCCAGTCGCGAATCGACTTCTCCAGGGTCACGCGCTTGGCGTAGGGAATGTTGTAGGAGATACCGCCGCCTTCGTAGCTGGTAAAGCCGCTGGCCATGGAAATTTCCGCCAGCAGACGCGCGTCCGGCGTACCGTGACGTACCTGCACCGGTTTTTCCAGCGCTTCGGTCATCCGGCGGCAGGCAGCGACGCCGTGGTTAACCACCGGTAAACCGTTGAGTTTGGAGGTACCCGCTTCGATAGACTTCTGAATGCCGACCGCCGCTTCTTCGTAACGGTTAAGGCGGGTGTAGGCATCGATGGTACTGGGCAGTAGATCGCACTCTTCCTGCAGCGTCTTGAGTAGCGCAATGTGTTCATCCATCAGCGCTACGCCCGCGCGCGGCTGGCTCAACGTTTTACCTTCCTGGTCGGCCTTAAGCAGGGCGTGAGAAAAGCGTTTTTTCTCTGGAATAGTTTGCTGGTACTTCACGCCATCTTCGAAGTGCTCAACGTCCTTGCCGGTATGCCAGGTCTGCAATACCTGATGCCGCTCGGTCATGAATTCGTCATGGGTTAATTTTTTATTTCGAAGTTCCATTCGTAGCTGCCTTCATTTATAGGGTTAAACAGTGAATGCTGGTGCGAGCGGCGAGTTCGGGATAAAGCCTGGCAACGTTTGCCAGCAGCGGAAGCAGGCCTTTTGCATCGCGGTAATAGTCAAACTGGGTCGGTAAGAGAATGCGTCTGCCGTCGTCATCCAGTTCGCGGTATTTCAGCCAGCGGTGGATGTCAAAGCGGCTGGCGCGGGAGAGCCATCCACCGGATCCGACGACTTTGCGCACCGGGGTCAGGTCGCGCCCCATCTGCAGGTCGACGTTGCCCACGCAGGTGCAGACCTGTTTTTTGGTTCCCGCGTGGCGTTCGCTGGCGTAGCCCACGCAGAGCCCGGCGAGAACGGTGTCGAAATACTTTTCTTCTTCACTGGCCGGCAGATAATCCGGCTGAGCGACAAGATGGCGCAGATAGCGGTAAAAAGCCTCCTGACGCTGCGGCTGGTGGGCAAAGACCACGTTCACCAGCTCCCGGGCGCTTTCACCGACAACCATCGCCGAGACGCGCATGCCGAGATCGCCTTCCACCGTGCGTTTTACATATGGCTCCGGAACGCCGTGTAGAACGGTATCCGGCGAGAGCGTGTTGGCGCTGGCGGAGTAGACATCGGTAGTCGCGCCGCCCATGTCGATCAGCATGAACTCTTTCCACGTACTGTCGTAATGACTGATGGTTTTCACCAGCTCGTAGACGGTCCACGGCGTTGGCATCGGCTCTTCGCCGGTTTCTGCGACGATAACGTCCAGTCCTTTACCTTTGACGATCCGGGATAAGAAAACATCGCATATTGCCTTGCGGGCCGCGTACGGATTCGGGTGATCAAGATCGGGCAGAATATTGTCTACCGTGGTCAGATCTTTATGGCCGAGGATGGTCTGAATCTCGTCCTGAATGTCGCGGTTGCCGGCATAGATAATGGCGCAGTCGAGCGTTGACTCCGCCAGCGCGTGGGCGTTAGCCAGGCCGTAGCTCGTTTCACCGCCGTCGGTCCCGCCGGTAAACAGCAGAATGTCCGGCGGCGAGGCTTCCAGCGCCTGAATGTCGTGGCGATTCAGTTTATAAGAGTAGTATTGGGCGATTTTGGCCCCCGCCGAGTGGGCGGTGACTTTTGCTGACTCCAGGGTGATGGACGGCACCAGCCCCATCGCGGCGACGGCAAGACCGCCTTTGGCCGATGAGGAGTATTTCAGCGTGACGTCACCGCGGTTCAGCAGCGGGCGCGCATCGGCAACGTTAAGCACCTGGTTCAGGCTGGCAAAAAAGCCTTCCGCCAGGTGATGGGTGGTTGTCGGGGTCAGAACGTGGTTTACCAGCGTCAGCTCATCCCCCTCCTGGGTGAAGAGGGCCGCCTTGGTCCACGTCGAGCCGATATCGACTGAGACGGTTTGCATCAGATGGCCTCTTCCAGACACGGGTGTTTAACGCCATGGCGCTGGTTGATGTCGTTTGCCATCAGTTGGCAGACGTCTTCCAGATCGTGGCTGGGGGCAAAAACGCGGTTGAACCCCATCTCTTTGAACTTCGCTTCAACGTCGGCAAAGTCATGCTTTCCGACCACCAGATTGCCGCCGACGTAAAGGAGAATGTCGCCGATACCGCGTTCGATGCAGCGCTCGCGCAGTCCCAGGCAATCGATATCGCCGTGGCCGTAAATCGACGACACGACGATGGCATCCGCACCAGTTTCGATGGCGGCATCAATATATTCATCCTGGCTGACCATCACGCCCAGATTGATTACGCGAAAATCATGGGCAGTAAAAACGCGGTCCAGGACTTTATTGCCTACTGCATGGCAGTCAGCACCAATGACGCCAATAACGAGTGTTGATTTCTTCATGGGTAATCCTCTGTAGGGCTGATGGTATAAAAATAAAAACGACGATCTAATATTTGGCAGCCTGGGTTATGGATGCCTGTTAATAGGGCTGGAGTGTCTTTGGTTCGTCGGGAGGAAGCAATTGATCTATTTTCAGAATATCATTCAAAAAAAGCGCATTTTTGAGTTTTCGTTAAAAATTCTTTGTTTATCATAGTGATGTACTTAATGCTTATAAATTTGATTGGTCCTTTTTGAGTTCTCGTAATAAATATATTGCGATGTTTGTGAGCGAGATCTTATTTTATTTTTGGCTGGCTTCTGTATTTCTAAATAACGGGTTAAATACAATTCTTTAAAATTTTCTGTGAGCGCGGTAACGGAATTTATGGGCTGGTTTTTATATGTGTCAAAGGCAATTTGTTAGCATAAAGCTATCAAATGATGAATTGTTCGTTTCATATTCTATTTTTGTTGATGAGGCAGACATACGTCGTCAGAGAGTAAAAATGCAGACTGCAGATGATCCTTAAGAAGAGTAGGGGGCCTGACCTGCACAAAAAAGAAATCGATGGGCGGCGGTGACGGGATAAACGATAGTCACATAGGGGTGTTAATTAAAGGTAAATGCAATGATAAATATAATCAGTAAAAAAATAAACGATAGTAACTTGATAAAAAAAATCTGTGAACTACGCAACATTATCAGTTGAGGTCGGCATTTAAGCCGCTCACGAGGGCTCATTAAGTACCGCTCCGCTGTGAAATAAATGGTCTATCATTTTCAGTAACTGATGACACTCCTGAAAAACATACCGTTAACCTTGTGTTTACTAGTGTTGTACACAGTAAACATAATTAACATTTAAAATGAAAATTGATTTAAATCAATGTTTAAAACTTGGAAAAGAACAAGAAATGGAGTTAAATTGTCGCGGATCAAATTGACCAAAATCTGATATTTTCGCTATAAATTGATCGCCGTCGAAAACTGCAAATTTATCACAATAAAAACCTATTTATTGTAAGGGTTTTGCAGCGTAATATAATCACGGGATCAATTTGGGTGTTTTGTTAACATGTTTGTAACTTTTCACCACTACCGTTTCCTTGACAGAGGAAACGGGCGTGACGAGAAGAAGCAAATAAATTTGTATTGGGGCATGCGTGTGACCCTTTCTAACGGGGTTCACTCTCGGAGTCTTCATGCGATGAGCAAGGAGTCATGATGTTAGATATAGTCGAACTGTCGCGCTTACAGTTTGCCTTGACCGCGATGTACCACTTCCTGTTTGTGCCGCTGACGCTTGGTATGGCGTTCCTGCTGGCCATCATGGAAACGGTCTACGTCCTTTCCGGCAAACAGATTTATAAAGATATGACCAAGTTCTGGGGCAAGTTGTTTGGTATCAACTTCGCTCTGGGTGTGGCAACCGGTTTGACCATGGAGTTCCAGTTCGGGACAAACTGGTCTTACTACTCTCACTACGTGGGCGATATCTTCGGTGCGCCGCTGGCCATTGAAGGTTTAATGGCCTTCTTCCTCGAATCTACCTTTGTAGGTCTGTTCTTCTTCGGTTGGGATCGTCTGGGTAAAGTGCAGCACATGGCCGTGACCTGGCTGGTAGCGCTCGGCTCCAACCTGTCGGCGCTGTGGATTCTTGTCGCTAACGGCTGGATGCAGAACCCGATTGCGTCGGACTTCAACTTTGAAACCATGCGTATGGAGATGGTCAGCTTCTCTGAGCTGGTTCTGAACCCGGTGGCTCAGGTTAAGTTCGTGCATACCGTGGCTTCCGGCTACGTGACCGGCGCGATGTTCATTCTTGCTATCAGCTCCTGGTATATGCTCAAAGGGCGCGACTTTGCTTTTGCCAAGCGCTCCTTTGCTATCGCAGCAAGCTTCGGCATGGCGGCAATCCTCTCCGTTATCGTTCTCGGTGATGAATCCGGTTACGAAATGGGCGACGTGCAGAAAACCAAGCTGGCGGCTATCGAAGCAGAATGGGAAACTCAGCCTGCTCCGGCGGCCTTTACCCTGTTTGGTATTCCTGACCAGAAAGCAGAGGAGAACCGCTTCGCGATTCAGATTCCTTACGCGCTGGGCATCATTGCGACTCGCTCCGTCGATAAACAGGTTACCGGCCTGAAGGATCTGATGGTTCAGCACGAAGAGCGTATCCGTAACGGGATGAAGGCTTACGCGCTGCTGGAACAGCTGCGTGCAGGTTCAACTGACCAGGCCGTTCGCGATCGGTTTAACGACGTGAAGAAAGATCTTGGTTATGGTCTGCTGCTGAAACGCTATACCGACAACGTCTCCGACGCGACGGAAGCGCAGATTGCGCAGGCGACCAAGGACTCCATTCCTGCCGTGGCGCCGCTCTATTTTGCCTTCCGTATCATGGTGGCGTGCGGCGTGCTGATGCTGCTGATTATTGGCGCCTCCTTCTGGACCGTGATTCGTAACCGCATTGGCGAGAAAAAATGGCTGCTGCGCGCTGCGTTCTATGGCCTGCCGCTGCCGTGGATTGCCGTAGAAGCTGGCTGGTTTGTTGCTGAGTATGGCCGTCAGCCCTGGGCTATCGGTGAAGTGCTACCAACGGCTGTAGCGAACTCGTCGCTGACTGCGGGCGACCTGATCTTCTCTATGGTGCTGATTTGTGGCCTGTACACGCTGTTCCTGGTGGCTGAACTGTTCCTCATGTTCAAGTTTGCCCGCAAAGGACCAAGCAGCCTGAAAACCGGTCGCTATCACTTTGAACAGTCCTCTGCGGCTATTCAGTCGGCACGCTAAGACAGGAGTCGTCAAATGATCGATTATGAAGTATTGCGTTTTATCTGGTGGCTGCTGATTGGCATTCTGCTCATTGGTTTTGCCGTCGCCGATGGCTTCGACATGGGGGTGGGCATGCTCACCCGTTTCCTCGGTCGTAACGACACCGAGCGTCGAATTATGATTAACTCCATTGCTCCGCACTGGGACGGAAACCAGGTGTGGCTGATCACCGCAGGCGGCGCGCTCTTTGCCGCCTGGCCGATGGTCTACGCCGCCGCGTTTTCCGGCTTCTACGTGGCAATGATCCTGGTGCTGGCATCTTTATTCTTCCGTCCGGTTGGTTTCGACTACCGCTCGAAGATTGAGGATACCCGCTGGCGTAATATGTGGGACTGGGGCATCTTCGTCGGCAGCTTCGTACCGCCGCTGGTGATTGGCGTGGCGTTCGGTAACCTGCTGCAGGGCGTTCCGTTCCACGTTGATGAATATCTGCGTCTGTACTACACCGGCAACTTCTTCCAGCTGCTGAATCCGTTTGGACTGCTGGCCGGTATTGTTAGCGTGGCGATGATCCTGACGCAGGGCGCGACCTATCTGCAGATGCGTACCGTGGGCGAACTGCACCTGCGTACCCGCACCGTCTCAACGGTAGCGGCGCTGGTGACGCTGGTCTGCTTCGCGCTGGCAGGCGTTTGGGTCTACTATGGCATCGACGGTTACGTAGTGAAATCCGTCATGGATCATACCGGCCCGTCTAACCCGCTGACCAAAGAAGTGGCTCGTGAGGCCGGCGCGTGGATGGTGAACTTTAATAATATGCCGGCGCTATGGGCGATTCCTGCTCTGGGCGTGGCGCTGCCGCTGCTGACCGTCATTTCGACCAAAGCAGATAAAGGCGCCTGGGCATTTCTGTTCTCCTCGCTGACGCTGGCGTGCATCATTCTGACTGCCGGTATCGCCATGTTCCCGTTCATTATGCCTTCAAGCACGGCGATGAACGCGAGCCTGACCATGTGGGATGCCACCTCCAGCCAGCTGACGCTGAACCTGATGACTTACGTGGCGATTGTCTTCGTACCGATTATTCTGGCCTACACCACCTGGTGTTACTGGAAAATGTTCGGTCGCATCACTCGCGAAGACATCGAAAAGAACACCCACTCGCTGTACTAAGGTAAGGAGCTATATATGTGGTATTTCGCATGGATTTTGGGAACGCTTCTTGCTTGTGCCTTTGGGGTGATTACCGCGCTGGCGCTTGAGCACGTGGAAGCCACCAAAGCAGGTAAAGAAGAACACTGATGAGTATTATCGCGACTCTTTACGCGATAATGGACAAGCGCCCGTTAAGGGCGCTTTCCTTATTGATGGCGCTGGCGCTAGCGGGCTGCATCTTCTGGGACCCGTCGCGCTTTGCGGCCAAAACCAGTGAGCTGGAAATCTGGCACGGCTTCCTGCTGATGTGGGCGGTGTGTACCGGCGTTATCCACGGCGTGGGCTTTCGCCCGCGCGCCATCCACTGGCAGGGAATTTTTTGTCCGCTTATCGCTGATATTGTGCTCGTTTTGGGCCTGTTCTTTTTCTTCTTTTGAATAAGAAATCTCTGTTAACCATATGGGCTTGCATAAGCCCATAAAAATTTACTCCTCGTTTACTTTCCCCCATTCCAAACCACGATTCCCGCGCGTATAGTAGCGAAGTTTGAAAGCACTAACCTTTTGTTGCATTACCGGGATGTAAAGTGAATACAACGCTGTTTCGATGGCCGGTTCGGGTCTACTACGAAGACACCGACGCCGGTGGTGTGGTTTACCACGCCAGCTACGTCGCTTTCTATGAAAGAGCACGCACAGAGATGCTGCGCCATCATCACTTCAGCCAACAGGTTTTGCTGGCTGAACGAGTTGCCTTTGTGGTTCGCAAAATGACGCTGGAGTATTTTGCGCCCGCCAGACTCGACGACATGCTCGAAATCCAGACGGAGATAACCTCAATGCGAGGGGCGACCCTGGTTTTCACGCAGCGAATCGTCAACGCCGAGAACGTAGTTTTGAATGAAGCTGAAGTTCTGATCGTGTGCGTTGATCCACTCTTAATGAAGCCTCGTGCGCTTCCCAAGTCTATTGTCGCGGAGTTTAAGCAGTGACTGAGATGAATATCCTTGATTTGTTCCTGAAGGCAAGCCTTCTGGTTAAACTTATCATGTTGATTTTAGTTTGTTTTTCTATCGCCTCCTGGGCCATTATTATCCAGAGAACGCGCATTCTCAACTCGGCGTCGCGTGAAGCCGAAGCGTTTGAAGATAAGTTCTGGTCAGGTATTGAGCTTTCTCGTCTGTATCAGGAAAGCCAGGGCCGTCGCGATAATCTGACCGGTTCGGAACAAATCTTCTACAGCGGTTTTAAAGAGTTTGCTCGTCTGCATCGCGCCAACAGCCATGCGCCGGAAGCAATTGTCGAAGGGGCATCGCGCGCGATGCGTATCTCGATGAATCGCGAGCTGGAATCCCTGGAGACGCACATCCCGTTCCTCGGTACGGTAGGTTCTATCAGCCCGTATATCGGTCTGTTTGGTACCGTATGGGGGATCATGCACGCCTTTATCGCGCTGGGCGCGGTAAAACAGGCGACGCTGCAAATGGTGGCACCGGGTATTGCAGAGGCGCTCATTGCGACCGCAATTGGTCTCTTTGCCGCTATCCCGGCGGTTATGGCTTATAACCGTCTGAACCAGCGCGTGAACAAACTTGAGCTGAACTACGACAACTTTATGGAAGAGTTCACCGCTATTCTGCACCGTCAGGCGTTTACCAGCAGCGAAAGCAATAAGGGGTAAGCCATGGCCAGAGCACGTGGACGCGGGCGTCGCGAACTGAAGTCCGAGATCAACATCGTTCCGCTGCTGGATGTCCTGCTGGTACTGTTGCTGATCTTTATGGCGACAGCGCCGATCATTACGCAGAGCGTAGAGGTCGACCTGCCGGACGCAACGGAATCGCAGGCGGTAAAAAGCAACGATGAACCGCCGGTGATCGTTGAGGTTTCCGGAGTCGGGCAGTACAACGTGAAAATTGGCCCGGAAACGCTATCGCAGCTGCCGCCTGAACAGGTTATTGCCGAAGCCAGGCGTCGACTTGAGGCGAATGAGAAAACGGTGTTCCTGATCGGCGGTGCGAAAGAGGTGCCATACGATGAGATTATTAAAGCGCTTAACCTGTTGCATAGCGCAGGGGTTAAATCGGTTGGCTTGATGACTAAGCCGATCTAATCGCTCGCAATACGCACCCCCGCCAATATGGCGACGGTGGGACAAACGTGTCCCGCGGCCGACGTCATCGAACGGGAACAGGCGAACAGTTTTTGGGAACCGATAGTGTCAAAGGCAACCGAACAAAACGACAAGCTTAAACGAGCGATCATAGTTTCAGTCGCGCTGCACATCGTCTTGATAGCGCTGCTGATCTGGAGTTCGTTTGACGAGCATCTGGATGCTTCTGCCGGCGGCGGCGGGGGCTCTTCTATAGATGCGGTTATGGTCGATCCGGGGGCGGTTGTGAAGAATTATGACCGTCAACAGCAGCAGCAGGCCAGCGCCCGCCGTGCCGCCGAGCAGCGTGAAAAGCAGGCTCAGCAGCAGGCGGAAGAGTTGCGCGAAAAACAGGCCGCCGAGCAGGAACGGCTAAAACAGCTGGAACAGGAGCGTCTGCAGGCGCAGGAAGCGGCTAAAGAGGCCAAAGAGCAGCAGAAACAGGCGGAAGAAGCCGCGGCGAAAGCCGCCGCAGCGGCCAAAGCGAAAGCGGACGCTCAGGCGAAAGAGGCGCAGGAAGCTGCCGCCAAAGCCGCCGCTGATGCAAAAGCGAAGGCCGATGCTCAGGCGAAAGCAGCCGAAGCCGCTGCGGCGAAAGCGGCGGCGGATGCGAAGAAACAGGCAGAAGCAGAAGCCGCGAAAGCGGCCGCGGACGCGCAGAAGAAAGCCGAAGCGGATGCAGCGAAGAAAGCTCAGCAGGAAGCCGAGAAGAAAGCGCAGCAGCAGGCAGAGAAAAAAGCGCAGCAAGAAGCGGCGAAACAGGCTGCGGCTGAAAAGGCTGCTGCCGAAAAAGCGGCAGAAAAAGCCGCCGCGCAGAAAGCCGCTGCTGAGAAAGTAGCAGCCGAGAAAGCCGCCGCAGCGGAAAAAGCCGCCGCTGAGAAAGCTGCGGCAGCCAAAGCCGCAGCAGCAGAGAAGGCCGCCGCAGACAAAGCGGCGAAAGCCGCAGCCGCTAAGGCAGCAGCCGCGAAGAAAGCCGCTGCGGCCAAAGAGGCCAACGGCGTGGACGATCTGCTCGGCGACCTGAGCTCCGGTAAGAATGCGCCTAAAACTGGCGGTGGGGCGAAAGGGAGCAATGCATCTGCTGCCGGGAGTGGTAATACTAAAAATAATGGCGCATCAGGAGCTGATATCAGCAATTATGCCGGGCAGATCAAATCTGCCATTGAAAGTAAGTTTTACGACGCAGCATCTTACTCAGGCAAGACCTGTACCTTGCGTATTAAACTTGCTCCGGATGGCATGTTGCTAAATATACAGTCTGAAGGCGGGGATCCTGCGCTTTGTCAGGCCGCTCTTGCAGCAGCCCGACAGGCTAAGTTCCCAAAACCGCCTAGTCAGGCGGTATATGAAGTATTCAAAAATGCGCCGTTGGACTTCAAACCTCAGTGATATTTTTCCCCGTGCAAGCGGGGAAAAACAATCTATTGTAGTCACAGGGTTTTAGTAGTTTTGTGTATTTGGGTTTGTTAACATTCTGCTAAATTATCGTGGGCTTTCCGCCTGGATAAGGGAGATATGATGAAGCAGGCATTACGAGTAGCATTTGGTTTTTTAATGCTGTGGGCGGCAGTGCTGCACGCAGAAGTACGCATCGAGATTACCCAAGGGGTTGACTCGGCACGCCCAATCGGCGTAGTGCCGTTCCAGTGGGCGGGGCAGGGTGCTGCACCTGAAGATGTGGGCGGTATCGTGGCGGCTGACCTGCGCAACAGCGGCAAGTTTAATCCGCTCGATCGCTCTCGCCTGCCTCAGCAGCCGGGTAGCGCTCAGGAAGTACAGCCTGCGGCATGGTCTGCGCTGGGTATTGACGCCGTTGTGGTGGGTCAGGTGACGCAAAACCCTGACGGCTCCTATAACGTGGCCTACCAGCTGGTTGATACCGGCGGCGCGCCGGGTACCGTGCTTGCACAGAACTCATTTAAAGTGACTAAGCAGTATCTGCGCTATGCCGCGCACGCTGCCAGCGACGCGGTATTTGAAAAGCTGACCGGCATCAAGGGCGCCTTCCGTACCCGTATCGCCTACGTGGTGCAGAAGAACGGCGGCCAGTTCCCGTACGAACTGCGCGTATCCGACTACGATGGTTATAACCAGTTCCTCGTTCACCGTTCCACCCAGCCGCTGATGTCTCCGGCCTGGTCTCCGGATGGTGCGAAACTGGCCTACGTAACCTTTGAAAGCGGTCGTTCTGCGCTGGTTGTGCAGACTCTGGCTAACGGCTCCGTTCGTCAGATTGCTTCGTTCCCGCAGCACAACGGCGCCCCGGCGTTCTCGCCGGACGGCAGCAAACTGGCCTTCGCTCTGTCGAAAACCGGTAGCCTGAACCTGTACGTGATGGACCTCGGATCCGGTCAGATTCGCCAGGTGACCAATGGTCGTAGCAATAACACCGAACCAAGCTGGTTCCCGGATAGCCAGAATCTGGCCTTTACTTCCGACCAGGCGGGACGTCCGCAGGTATATAAAGTCAATATTAATGGCGGCACGCCGCAGCGTATTACCTGGGAAGGTTCACAAAACCAGGATGCTGACGTGAGCGCTGATGGTAAAACTATGGTAATGGTAAGCTCGGCCGGTGGTCAGCAGCACATTGCCAAACAAGATCTGGAAGCGGGTGGTGTGCAGGTTCTGTCATCAACGTTTTTAGATGAAACGCCAAGTCTGGCACCTAACGGCACTATGGTAATCTACAGCTCTTCTCAGGGGATGGGATCCGTGCTGAATCTGGTTTCTACAGATGGGCGTTTCAAAGCGCGTCTTCCGGCAACTGATGGACAGGTAAAATCGCCTGCCTGGTCGCCGTATCTGTGATAATAAATAATTGATTATTAAAGGAATCAAAGAAATGCAACTGAACAAAGTGCTGAAAGGGCTGTTGATCGCTCTGCCGGTTATGGCAATCGCGGCGTGTTCTTCTAACAAGAACGCCAGCAACGACCAGAGCGGTGAAGGCATGCTGGGTGCCGGCACTGGTATGGACGGTAACGCTAACGGCGGCAACATGTCTTCCGAAGAGCAGGCTCGTCTGCAGATGCAACAGCTGCAGCAGAACAATATCGTTTACTTCGATCTGGACAAATACGATATCCGTTCTGACTTCGCTGCAATGCTGGACGCGCACGCTAACTTCCTGCGTAGCAACCCGTCTTACAAAGTGACCGTAGAAGGTCATGCGGATGAGCGCGGTACGCCGGAATACAACATCGCTCTGGGTGAGCGTCGTGCTAACGCCGTTAAGATGTATCTGCAGGGCAAAGGTGTTTCTGCTGACCAGATCTCCATCGTTTCTTACGGTAAAGAAAAACCTGCAGTACTGGGCCACGACGAAGCGGCTTACGCCAAAAACCGTCGCGCCGTACTGGTTTACTAAGAGAATTGCATGAGCAGTAACTTCAGACATCATCTATTGAGTCTGTCGTTACTGGTTGGCATAGCGGCCCCCTGGGCCGCTTTTGCTCAGGCGCCAATCAGTAGTGTCGGCTCAGGCTCGGTCGAAGACCGCGTCACTCAACTCGAGCGTATTTCCAATGCGCACAGCCAGCTTTTAACCCAACTCCAGCAACAACTCTCCGATAATCAGTCCGATATTGATTCCCTGCGCGGCCAAATTCAGGAAAGCCAGTATCAGCTGAATCAGGTTGTTGAACGCCAGAAGCAGATCCTGCTGCAGATCGACGGTCTGAGCAGCGGTGGCGGCACGACGGGCGCGCAAAGCCCGTCGTCAGCCAGTGAGCAAGGTGCTGCGGCAAGCGCGCCAGCGGCTTCATCAGGCGCTCCGGCGTCGACCGGCGATGCAAACACCGATTACAACGCGGCTATCGCGCTGGTGAAGGATGCTTCCCGCCAGGACGACGCGATGGCGGCTTTCCAGAACTTCGTCAAAAAGTACCCCGATTCAACGTATCAGCCGAACGCCAACTACTGGCTCGGTCAGCTGAATTACAATAAGGGTAAAAAAGACGATGCGGCGTACTATTTCGCTTCCGTGGTGAAAAACTACCCTAAATCTCCGAAAGCGCCCGATGCGATGTTTAAAGTCGGCGTAATCATGCAGGACAAAGGCGATACCGCAAAAGCCAAAGCGGTTTATCAGCAGGTGGTCAGTAAATTTCCTGGCACCGACGGAGCCAAACAAGCGCAAAAACGCCTTAACGCGCTCGGATGATTATGGCATGACCAGAAATCGCATCATTTCTGGTCTTGTCGCATGAATCCTAAGCAGTTAAGCAATCTTTATCTAAATTGTTGTTGCGCTGAATTCTGAAATCAGTAATATATGCCGCCGTTGCCAAGGGATATCGAACAAGCCCAAAGCGACGAAAATAGTGGGTCGTTAGCTCAGTTGGTAGAGCAGTTGACTTTTAATCAATTGGTCGCAGGTT
>NZ_JBEAIU010000007.1:0-20765 GCF_040065135.1 Klebsiella sp. CN_Kp066
ACAGATGCGCAGCATCGCCTCCGGGAAACTCTGCTGCACTGTGCGCTCTGCTCCCGGGGGCGGCGCTTAACGCGCCTTGCCCGGGCTATAGGTTCATCACCGTCTGCGGGCCGGTAGCCCGGACAGATGCGCAGCATCGCCTCCGGGAAATTCTGCCACGCTGCGCTCTGCTCCCGAAGCTGATGCTTCCCGGCTTGCGCTACGCTTAGCCAGGCTGCAGGCGGGTTCGCAATCGCATACAGCCGAAAGAGGCATATCATTTTCTTATACTTTCAGCCCCTATATTGATCCAGCTTACGTCGAAAGTATGATGAATTATTAAAATCGTCATACTTTCCTGTCGCTGAGAAAATGCTTTGTCTATCATCCGCACCAACCTGCTGGCGCTCTTCGCCTGCGCTCCGTTGCTGGCCTGCGCCGCGCCCAATGAACTCACCACCGCATGGCCGGTCAACGTGGGGCCGCTTAATCCTCACCTCTACACGCCCAATCAGATGTTCGCCCAGAGCATGGTCTATGAGCCACTGGTAAAGTATCAGGCGGATGGTTCGGTAAAACCCTGGCTGGCCAAAAGCTGGACCCAATCGGCGGACGGCAAAGTCTGGATTTTCACCCTGCGCGATGATGTGACATTTTCCAACGGCGAAGCGTTTGACGCCCATGCCGCCGCGGAGAACTTCCGCGTGGTGCTCGATAACCGCCAGCGCCACGCCTGGCTGGAGCTGGTCAATCAGATTGTCGATGTCAAAGCGCTCAGCCAAAACCAACTGCAAATCACCCTGAAAAGCGCGTATTACCCGTTCCTGCAAGAGCTGGCCCTGCCGCGTCCATTCCGCTTTATCGCCCCGTCGCAGTTTAAAGACAATGAGACCCTGCACGGCATTAAAGCGCCGATTGGCACCGGCCCTTGGGTACTGAAGGCATCAAAACTCAATCAGTACGACGTGCTGGTGCGTAACGAGCGCTACTGGGGCGAAAAGCCGCAGATTGAAAAGATTACCGTCAAGGTGATCCCGGACCCGACGACCCGCGCTGTAGCTTTTGAAACCGGAGATATCGACCTGCTGTACGGTAACGAAGGGCTGCTGCCGCTCGACACCTTTGCCCGTTTCAGCCAGAACCCGGCGTACCGTACCCAGCTTTCCCGGCCAATAGAGACGGTGATGCTGGCGCTAAATTCCGCCAAAGCGCCCACCAGTGAGCTGTTGGTGCGTGAAGCGCTGAACTACGCGGTGAATAAAAAATCGCTGATCGATAACGCCCTGTACGGCACGCAGCAGGTTGCTGATACGCTGTTCGCCCCCACCGTGCCTTATGCCGACATTGGCCTGACGCCGCGCCGGTACGATCCGCAGCAGGCGAAAGCATTGCTGGAAAAAGCGGGCTGGCTACTGCCTGCGGGAAAAGAGATTCGCGAGAAAAACGGCCAGCCGCTGCGCGTTGAACTGTCGTTCATTGGCACTGACGCCCTGAGCAAGTCGATGGCGGAAATCATTCAGGCCGATATGCGGCAGATTGGCGTGGATGTGGCGCTGGTCGGCGAGGAAGAGAGCAGTATTTATGCCCGCCAGCGCGATGGTCGCTTCGGCATGATTTTCAACCGCACCTGGGGGGCGCCGTACGATCCGCACGCCTTTATGAGTTCGATGCGCGTGCCGTCGCACGCCGATTTTCAGGCGCAGCAGGGTTTAGCCGACAAACCGGTTATTGATAAAGAGATTGGCGAGGTGCTGGAAATCACCGACGACCCCCACCGTCAGGCGTTGTACCGCGACATTTTGACCCGTCTGCACAATGACGCGGTTTATCTGCCCATCAGCTATGTCTCGACGATGGTGGTCGCCAGACCGGAGCTGGGGGCGATTCCCTACGCGCCGATCGCGTCTGAAATTCCGTTTGAACAGATTAAACCGGTGAAACCCTGATGCTACGTTACGCGCTACGGCGGATCTCGCTGCTGATCCCGATGATCTTCGCCGCCTCGGTGATTATCTTCCTCATGCTGCGCCTGGGTACCGGCGACCCGGCGCTCGACTATTTGCGTCTGTCGAACCTGCCGCCAACGCCAGAGATGGTCGCCTCGACCCGCGTGATGCTGGGACTGGATCAGCCGCTTATCGTCCAGTACGGCAGCTGGCTGTGGCAGGCGCTGCATCTGGATTTCGGCATCTCGTTCGCCACTCAGCGTCCGGTGCTGGATGACATGCTGAACTTCCTGCCCGCCACGCTACAGCTGGCGGGGGCTGCGCTGGTGTTGATTCTCCTCACCTCCGTACCGCTCGGTATTTGGGCGGCGCGGCATCGTGACCGCCTGCCGGATTTTATTGTGCGGGTTATCGCCTTTCTTGGCGTGTCGATGCCCAACTTCTGGCTTGCCTTTCTGCTGGTGATGTTCTTTTCGGTTTACCTGCAATGGTTGCCTGCGATGGGCTATGGCGGCTGGCAGCACATCATTCTACCGTCGGTGTCGATTGCCTTTATGTCGCTGGCGATCAACGCTCGTCTGCTGCGCGCCAGTATGCTGGAGGTCGCCGGGCAGCGCCATGTGACCTGGGCCAGACTGCGCGGTCTGAACGAGAAACAAACCGAACGTCGTCATATTTTGCGTAACGCTTCGCTGCCGATGATCACCGCCGTAGGAATGCATATCGGCGAGCTGATTGGCGGCACGATGATTATCGAGAATATCTTTGCCTGGCCCGGCGTGGGGCGCTACGCCGTCTCGGCGATATTTAACCGCGACTATCCGGTCATTCAGTGCTTTACGCTGATGATGGTGATTGTTTTTGTGGTCTGTAACCTGATGGTTGACCTGTTGAATGCCGCGCTGGATCCGCGCATTCGTCGCCATGAAGGAGCGCGTTCGTGAACTTTTTCCTCTCTTCGCGCGGGTCTGTTCGCCTCTCTTTACTCATCATCGCCCTGCTGGCGGTCGTTGCGCTCACCAGCCAGTGGTGGCTGCCTTACGATCCGCAGGCGATCGATCTGCCTTCGCGCCTGCTGGCACCTGATAGCCAGCACTGGCTGGGCACCGATCATCTGGGCCGCGATATCTTCTCGCGATTGCTGGCGGCAACCCGCATATCGCTTGGCTCGGTGATGGCCTGCCTGCTGCTGGTGCTGGCGCTGGGATTGATCGTCGGCGGCAGCGCGGGGCTTATCGGCGGTCGCGTCGATCAGGTCACCATGCGCATCGCGGATATGTTTATGACTTTCCCGACCTCGATCCTCTCTTTCTTTATGGTCGGCGTGCTGGGAACCGGGCTGACCAATGTGATTATCGCCATCGCCCTGTCGCACTGGGCGTGGTACGCACGGATGGTGCGCAGCCTGACCCTCTCCCTGCGCCAGCGCGAATTTGTGCTCGCTTCCCGGCTTTCCGGCGCGGGCCATGTCCGGGTGTTTATCGACCATCTGGCCGGTGCCGTGATTCCGTCTCTGCTGGTACTGGCGACGCTGGATATTGGTCACATGATGCTGCACGTCGCCGGGATGTCGTTCCTTGGCCTCGGCGTCACCGCGCCCACCGCCGAATGGGGGGTGATGATTAACGACGCGCGCCAATATATCTGGACCCAGCCGCTGCAAATGTTCTGGCCGGGGCTGGCGCTGTTTATCACCGTGATGGCCTTTAACATGGTGGGTGACGCGCTGCGCGATCGTCTGGACCCTCATCTGGTTACGGAGCATACCCACTAATGCCGCAACAAATTGAACTGCAAAACATCGCCTTACGGGCCGAGCGTCCGCTGGTGCACGGCGTTTCTTTGACGATCAAACGCGGGCGCGTGCTGGCGCTGGTTGGCGGCAGCGGCAGCGGCAAATCCCTGACCTGCGCCGCGGCGCTGGGCATTTTGCCTCCCGGCGTACGCCAGACGGCGGGGATAATCCTTGCCGACGGCCAGCCGGTTTCTCCCTGTGCGCTACGCGGCAGCAAAATCGCCACCATTATGCAGAATCCGCGCAGCGCTTTTAATCCGCTGCGAACAATGGCCGATCACGCCCGGGAAACCTGCCGGGCCCTGGATAAAGCCTCAGACGACGCCACGCTTATTGCGGCGCTGGAAGCCGTCGGGCTGGAGAACGCGCCGCGCGTGCTCAAGCTATACCCGTTTGAGATGAGCGGCGGCATGCTGCAGCGAATGATGATTGCTATGGCGTTGCTGTGCGATGCGCCCTTTATCGTTGCCGACGAACCCACCACCGATCTGGACGCGGTGGTCCAGGCACGCATTCTCGATCTGCTGGTAAGTATTATGCAAAACCGCGGCCCCGGTATGCTGCTGGTGACGCATGATATGGGGGTGGTGGCCAGGCTGGCGGACGATGTCGCGGTAATGGATAGCGGCAGCATTGTGGAACAGGGCGATGTGGAATCTCTGTTTCGCGCCCCGCGACACGACATCACCCGCGGGCTGGTGGCGGCGCATCTCGCCCTTTATGGTCTGGAGCTAAGCTGATGACATTACTGACCGCCTCGACAATTACCCATCACTACCCGGACTTAAAGGTGCTAACAGAGGTCTCTTTAGCGCTGAAAAGCGGTGAAACCGTGGCCCTGCTGGGGCGTAGCGGCTGCGGCAAAAGCACGCTGGCGCGCCTGCTCGTCGGCCTGGAATCCCCAACGCAGGGTCGCATCTGCTGGCGGGGAGAGCCGCTCTCCCGGCTCAATCGCGCTAAACAAAAGGCGTTCCGTCGGGATATTCAGATGGTGTTTCAGGACGCCATCAGCGCGGTCAATCCGCGTAAAACCGTACGCGAGATTCTGCGCGAGCCTATGCGTCACCTGCTATCGTTGACGAAAGCGGAGCAGCTGGCCCGGGCCAGCGAAATGCTCAGGGCGGTGGATCTTGACGATAGCTTGCTGAATAAGCGCCCCCCGCAGCTGAGCGGCGGGCAGCTACAGCGCATCTGCCTGGCGCGGGCGCTGACGGTAGAACCGAAGCTGCTGATCCTGGATGAGGCGGTTTCTAACCTCGACCTCGTGATCCAGGCGAGCGTTATTCGTCTGCTCAAAAAGCTCCAGCAGCAGTTCGGCACCGCCTGTCTTTTTATCACCCACGATTTACGCCTGGTTGAGCGCTTTTGCCAGCGGGTGATGGTGATGGATGAGGGGAAAATCGTGGAGATACAAACCGTGGGCGAGGCATTAACTTTTTCCTCTGACGCCGGTCGCGTGTTACAAAATGCGGTACTTCCCGCCTTTCCCGTGCGCCGAAATAAGGTTTAAGCCAGATGCAACGAATTACCATTACTCTCGATGACGATTTACTCGATACGCTGGATAGCCTGAGCCAGCGCCGTGGCTACAACAACCGTTCCGAAGCGATCCGCGATATTCTGCGCGGCGCGCTGGCCCAGGAGGCCGCTCAGGAGCACGGTACCCAGGGCTTCGCGGTGCTCTCTTACGTCTATGAACATGAGAAACGCGATCTCGCCAGCCGTTTAGTCTCCACCCAACATCACCACCACGATCTCTCCGTCGCCACTCTGCATGTGCATATTAATCACGACGATTGTCTGGAAATTGCCGTGCTGAAGGGGGATATGGGCGACGTTCAGCATTTTGCCGATGACGTTATCGCCCAGCGCGGCGTGCGCCACGGCCATTTGCAGTGCCTGCCGACGGAAAAGGAATCCCCCCACTCATAAACTGTGCGCGGCGATAAACGGCTTTTTAACTCGCGAGTGGGGCTAACGCTATCATGCTGGCTCGTTAGCCCATGCGCCTCGTAGCGGTTTTGCCAGCAGGGCAAGAACGGCAATCATGCTGATTTCAATCGAAAACGACCAGCAAATATGACCGAGGGTTTCGCTCCACAGCTCGTAGCCATTCAGGTTCCACAGCCATCCGGTTTCCCCGTTTAAATAGGCCGGGTGCCTGAAGCCCAACGCGGGAATGAGAAAGCCGTGCATAACGAGAGTAATAATCAGACCATAGGCCGCGCCGTACCAGAGCCGAATCTTTGGCCAGTACGCGGAAATAAAGACATAAAGAAAGGCGAAAGCAAAACTGAATAACCAGTGATAAAGCATGACGGCGCCGGGGATCGTCACTCCCTGGTAAACGTAGTCCAGCGAGTGTGAATTAATACCGAGCCAGCCAAGCCAGGCGTCGATATGCGCCGCCGGAGGCGATATTTCTCCCGCCACGCGAGGCGGCATATTGGCCTCCGTTCCCGACTTAACCAAGGAGCTAATAAAGCCCCCAATCAGCGTAGTCCAGATAATAACCTGGAGATTAACCCTGTTTTTCAACATAATAGATTTCCTCTTACAATATCGCTTATAGGATGTGTCACCTCTGATTTTTCAACTAATCAATGCGCTGATAACAGCCTGCTTGACTTATTCATCGATCATTATAGTTTGCCACTAACAAGTGCATGCTAAGACAACCCGCTCCTGCTACCTCCCCTATCGCGAAAACCAGCGGTTTTTCTCAACCATTAATAAACGACATGAATTATACGTTTGGTTAATTATTTCACTTCGCTAATAATCACGTCTCATTTAACGATCTCGTTATGGCGAGGCTCCTGCATAAACATAAGTTACCGCCCTGTTGGTATCGAGAGAGACCACTCAGGGAAATACAGGCTTCCATCGAATCAAGGTGTTGCCAAGGTAACTTCTGACGGCGTTCATGTCGGACAGATACGTTGTGCAGTGCTAAAACCAGGACGTAGGGATCTGCCTGTGCTCATCCTGTCTTGTTCGCCCCTATGAGTGATTTTTTATAGGGAATTACACCATGTCTTCCATTCAACTGTGCGCCGCACACCAGGCGACTTCGACTTTCGACGGCGACGCAATTGCCCAGTACATGCGTACCGATTTCATTACCCTGCCGGAGCATCTCAGCGTTCATGAGGCGCGAGAACTGTTCGTTTCTCAGCTGGCCAGCGATGAGATCCCCGGCCAGGTTTTTGTCGTCGCCGGAAAAAAACTGCGCGGCAGTTTATCGATTAAAAAGCTGCTGCAGGAGAGCGATACCGCGCAATCCATCCGTTATTTAATGGATAGCTGTCTGTTTCGCGTCAGGCCCGACGACCCGCGCCCGCAGGTGGTCGCCGAACTCGGCGAGCGCGGGCTCGATCTGGTGCCGGTGGTCGAAAAGGGTGAGCTGGTCGGCTGCCTGATGGAAAAAGAGATCGCTCATCTGCTGGAAGATGACGTGACCGAGGATGCTCAGCGCCAGGGGGCGACGCTGCCGCTGGAAAAGCCCTATCTGGAAACCAGCCCGTGGGCGCTGTGGAAAAAACGTTCGGTATGGCTGCTGCTGCTCTTTGTCGCCGAAGCCTACACCAGCAGCGTGTTACAGCATTTTGAAGAGGCGCTGGAATCGGCTATCGCGCTGGCCTTTTTCATACCACTGCTGATTGGTACCGGCGGCAACAGCGGAACGCAGATAACCTCTACGCTAGTACGTTCGATGGCGCTCGGGGAAGTGCGACTGCGCGATATGGGACGCGTGATCCGCAAAGAGGTCTCAACCTCGCTGCTGATCGCCATCACGCTCGGCCTGGCGGGCTGCCTGCGCGCCTGGATGATGGGCATCGGAATGGAGATCACCCTGATTGTCAGTCTGACGCTGGTATGCATCACCCTGTGGAGCGCGGTGGTGTCGTCGGTGATCCCCCTGACGCTTAAGCGCGTCGGCATCGACCCGGCGGTGGTGTCAGCGCCGTTTATCGCCACCCTCATCGACGGTACCGGATTAATTATCTATTTTAAAATCGCCCAGTATTTTCTTGGCCTGAATTGATTATTGCACCCGGCGGGCACGTCTTGCCGGGCTGTTTTATTCCCGCACGAATATCAGCAATCGCATTAAGCAATCTCAGTAAATCCGGTGCAAGTCGATAAAAAGCGTGCCCTTTCTCCGTTAAAATAACTTTTCTGATATTCCTGCCACGCGTAATCAGGTTAAAACCCAGTTCATTTTCAAGCGCACATATGCTGGTTGTTATTAGCGAAGGGGCAATACTCAGCCGCTGCGATGCAAAGTGAATACTCCCCTCCCGAACCATAAGCATGAATATCTCCACCTGTGATTTATTCATTGCCGAAATTTCTCCCGATTAAACCTTTGGCTTACGTTTTAAGTTGTCCAGTACGCAATGTCAATCGGTACAAACGGCCCCTCCGCCCCTACAAATAAAATAAAGTGTGAAGCTGACCGCTAGCGCATTTAATTATGCATTTCAGCCATTTCATTATTAAATATCCAGTCTCGCGGCGGCGTCTGCGGATGTGAACGACATCACTATAAGCCAGCCAACCAAAAAACAAAATATTCATACTTATCAAATAATTAAAGAAAACTCGCTTGCTGAATTAATTTATGGCACACGCCATGCAATTACCTCCACGTAATCAACACTGGAGATAGTTAAATGACGTACAAAATTTTACTCCCGCAGGAAATCATGGCTGAAGGGAGAGAATACCTGGAAAGTCGCGGTTATCAGCTGATTAACGGTTCAGGGATGGAAGAAGAAGATATCATTCGCGACATCGGGGACTGCGACGGTATTATCGTACGCCTTTCAAAAATGTCCGATCGCGTATTTGAGGCGGCTAAAAAGCTGAAAGTCGTTGCACGACACGGTGCCGGTTACGATACGGTCGATCTGGAGTCAGCGAAACGTCACGGCGTAGTCGTATTAAATGCGCCAATTGCTAACAGCATGTCCGTTGCCGAACTGGCCATATTTTATATGCTGCACTGCTCGCGTAATTTCAAGCTGGTACAGGAAAAGATGCTTGAAGATTATTACTGGGCAAAACTGCGCACACCAAAAGTGGAGCTGGATGGTAAAACGCTGGGCCTGATTGGCGTGGGAAATATCGGTTCACGCGTGGCAATCAAAGCGCTGCATGGCTTTAATATGAAAGTTATCGCCTACGATCCGTATAAAACCCAGCAGCAGATCCCCGAAGGCGTAGAACTCACCGACGATTTTGACCGTATTTTCAAAGAGAGCGACTTCGTTTCTCTGCACTGCCCGACGACCGCGGAAACCACCGATTTTGTCGGTGAGAAACAGTTTTCCATGATGAAGCCCACCGCCTACTTCATTAATACCGCACGCGGAAAGCTGGTTGATGAAAAAGCGCTGTATCACGCCTTGAGCACCCACGCTATCGCCGGAGCAGGCGTGGACGTCTTAAAGAAAGAGCCGTTTGATGCCAACGATCCGATTTTCTCGCTAAGCAATATCGTGATTGCCCCGCACATTGGCGCCGCCACTATCGAAGCGACCGACAGAGCCTCGCTCCATTCCGCGATTGGCATTGATGAAGTCTTATCCGGTAAGAAACCATCCTGGCCGGTGCCGGGTTTTTAAGGAGAAAAACATGACTATTGGTAACCGTATTTTTTTAAAACGTCCGGCCTGCAGCGTCGATCTTCTGAAAGAATTTGAACAGCTCCCGGCGGCGAATATTGCTGACACCATGAATCGTATTGCCGTACTGGGTAACGGGATTAAACGTATTTCTTCGCCGAAAAAACCGATTATGGCGGGCTTCGCCATCACCGTAAAAGTTCGTGCGGGCGATAACCTGATGCTGCACGCCGCGCTGGATATGGCGGGTGAGAACGATGTGATTGTGGTCTCCAACGAAGGCGACCGTTCGCGAGCGCTGATGGGCGAGATCATGGTGGCCTATGCCCACTGCATGAAGAAAGTCGCCGGTATCGTGCTGGACGGGCCAATCCGTGACATCGATGCGCTGTCGGTTCTCGATTTTCCGCTGTTCGCCACCGGCTCCAACCCCGCAGGCCCGTTTAAACAAGGTCCCGGCGAGGTGAACACGCCGATCGCCGTTGGCGGCGTCGCGGTTTGTCCGGGCGACCTGATCGTCGGCGATGCGGATGGCGTCATTGTTATCCCCCTCGGCGACGCAGAAGCCGTACTGAATAAAGCCAAAGATTATGCAAAATTCGATGCAAGCAAAGTAGAGGCCGCGAAAAACGGCACCGCGAATCGCCTTTGGGTCAAAAAATCACTGGATGAGACAGGCGTTGAGTTTATCGACGACATGTATCGTTAATTTGATTAAATAATATCAGGCCGCGGTGCCCTGACGGGCCGTGGCTTTAAAGCAAAGGTAATAAAAATGCTTTATTTAAAACTCTTGCCCATTATCTTTTTTCCCGTTTTATTTTGGATAATACCGCACCCGGAAGGCGTCGCCGCGCCGACCTGGCATATGGTTGGCATCTATCTGGCGATGCTGTGCGGACTGGTTTTACGTCCGTTTACCGATGCGGTCATTATGCTGATTATTCTCGGGTTTGCCTCTCTGGTTCTCGACCCTGCTCCTCTGTTTGCGGGTTTTGGTAGCCCGATGGTCTGGTTTATCATCAGCGCCTTTATTATTTGCAAAGCGTTTGTCATTACCGGTCTGGGTAAACGTATCGCCTATCTGCTGCTAAAACGCTACGGTAAAAATACCCTCACCCTGGGCTATCTGATGATGGTGACGGATACCGTACTGGCCCCGGCAACAGGTTCAAATATGTCCCGTTCCGGAGGCATCACCTATCCCATCTTCAGGAACATCGCCGAAGCGCTGGGCTCGAAGCCCGACGACGGTAGCCGGAAAATCGGCGCCTATCTGACCATCCTGATGTACGTCGTCTCAATGGGAACCTCCAGCCTGTTTCTGACGGGGATGGCGACCAACTCAATTACCGTCTCGCTGGCTAACGAGATCATGAAAGTGAATCTCGAATGGATGACCTGGTTTAAAGCCGCCATTGTGCCCGCCGGACTGGTGCTGCTGCTCGCGCCATGGATACTGTATAAAATCTACGCCCCGGAACTCAAAGTTATTGATAACGTCAACGAAATTGCTGAAAAAGGCCTGCGTGAACTGGGTCCGGTAAAGCGCGAAGAGAAGCTGTTGATCGTATTCTTTATTCTGGGCGTACTCGGCTGGATGACGGGCTCCATTACCGGCATCGCCTTTATTCCGGTCGGCCTGGCTTTCCTCGCCTGCCTGCTGCTTTTCGGCGTCCTGAGCTGGAACGACGTGGTGAGCGAAAAATCGGCCTGGCAGACCTTCGTCTGGTACGGCGCGTTTTATGGATGCGCGGTTGCGCTATCAAAAGGCGGGTTCTATGTCTTCCTGGTCGACGTTATCAAAAACTATCTTGACCTGTCGCACCTGAATGAAATCAGCGCAATTGCCGTCCTGGTCTTTATCAGCCTTGCTGTCCGCTATTTCTTTGTCTCTAATAGCGCGTTCGTGGTCTCATTCTACCCGGTACTTTTTACCCTGGGAATGACGACTCAGGCGCATCCTATGTACGTGGCGCTTTCTCTGGCCTTCTCCGCAGGCTATGGCGCATTGCTGACGCACTACGGCAACGGCGCTGGCGTATTTACGTTCTCCAGCGGCTACGTGCCGCAAAAAACATTCTGGATGCTGGGCACCATCATGGTGGTGGTCAACGTATTAATCTTCTTCCTGATCGGTATTCCCTACTGGAAGTTTATCGGCATTTAACAGGAGCATAAAATGAAACTGGATATTCTGATTAAAAACGGTCTGGTCGCCGATCTTGATAGCCGCGATTATATTAATCGCAATATTGGCATCATCGGCGATCGTATCGTTGACTTAAATGCCGTTGATGATTTGCAGGCCGAAACGGTTATTGATGCCGCAGGTTGTATCGTACTGCCTGGCTTAATCGACTTCCATGGCCATGTTTTTCATGGCGGGACCGCCATCAGTGTTAACCCTGATATCGTATGCTTGCCTAATGGGGTCACCAGTATGGTCGATGCCGGCAGCAGCGGCTGGGTAAATTATCAGCTTTTTCGCAATAGCGTGATTCATCCTGCCATGGTGAAAATCAAAAGCTATCTGAACGTGGTCAACGTCGGACTTTCTACCCTCGGAGGCGGGCCGACCGGTTATCTGGAAAATACCAATCCGGCAAATTACAACGAGGAGAAGATAGCGCAAACGCTGAATGGCAACAGAGACAATATTCTCGGCCTGAAACTACGCTACAGCCAGGATATCGCTAAAGGGAAACAGTACGCCAGCGACCCTCTTATCTCTACCGTCTCCCTGGCGCGTAAACTGGATACCACGATTTGCGTTCACGTCACGGACTCTCTTCTCTGCGCCGATGAACTGATCCGCTATTTTAATGCCGATGATATTTACGCGCACTGTTTCCACGGCACCGGCCACTCGATTCTCAATGAACAGGGCGAGGTCTATGCGGCGATAAAAGAGGCCCAGTCCCGGGGCGTTATCTTCGACTGTTCAAACGGCGTGGCCCACTTTGATTTTCACGTTGCCAGAACCGCCATGGCGCAGGGATTCTATCCTGATATCATTAGTACCGATCTCACTTTAAGAAATAGCTTACGGACGGATAAGGTCTACAGTCTGCTCCACGTCATGTCGAAATATCTCAACATGGGAATGTCCTTCTTCGATATTGTTCGCGCGGTAACCGCTACGCCGGCCCGCCTGATGAAGATGCAGGGACAAATTGGTACCCTGGCGCCCGGCGCGTTTGCTGATATTTCGATTGTTAAACTGCAAAAAGAGAAGATTGTTTTTGAAGATACTCAGGGCGTTAAAATTGAAGGCGACCGTTACATTGATAACTGCGCTACCCTGTGTAATGGTCAAATTGTCTACCGCCGCCTGCGCTTCTAATCGCTAATTATTAAGCCTTACGTCTACATCGGCGTAAGGCTTTTATTCTGAATCGCGTATAATATGACTTCACTCATTGATTCTCCTCGCGCTCATCATATACTAAGGCTTGCCTACCCTGCTGTCTGCGAGAATAATGCATGAATAATAATGAAATTGTTATCTTTTCAGTTTCCAGGACAATAACCCAACGAATCATGAATGTCCTTATTGAAAGGAAACTCGACATCCCCGTGTATGAATTTCGTTATTCAGAAGTTCTCGATAAAGCCCATGAGATGATTCAATCCGGCACTAAGATAATTATTAGCCGAGGCGGTACCGCCGCACTCCTGCGTAGCAATATTACTATCCCCGTCATTGAAATCGCCCATGATTTTCATGGCGTTTATCGCATCTTACAAGAAGCGAATAGTAAGTCGCAAAAAATCGCCGCCGTTGGTTTCCCGCAGTTTTGCAGCGCCTTACGCCATTACCAGAACATGACCAATGAAGATTTTAAAATTTGTCAGGTTTATAATCATCACGATATTGAAAATGTTATAAAAAATCTTTCGGAGAATAATTACCATACCGTAATCGGCGGACTGACCGTTGCTGAAATGGCTCAAAAATATCACCTCAATGCTATTATGGGTGATACTGATAACATTTCCATTGAGCAGGCCATCAATGAAGCTCACAGTTTATTGAAATACATTAATCGTGAAAACAGCAAACTGATCATGAGTCACTCAGCATTGAATCAGGCGCGTGAAGGTATTATGTGTATCGATCAGCTTGGTGAAATTATCAATATCAACGCTACCGGCGTGGCATTATTCCAATGTCAAGCCGGAGATAAAATATTCAAAAAAGAAGCGTTTAAAGAGATCTACGCCAGTATTATTAATGAACTAGACATCAAAGAGCAGGCTATAGACATCAACGGCGTAACGATTCATATTTCCGTGCGCCACTTTTCTAACCGAAAAATATCTTATGCCGTTATTACGGGGCTAAGCCAGGAGAGCACGCTTTGGCAAAACAGCGTCAACAAAAAAAGTAAGCTGCGCGGTTTTTCCACAACCTGGTCTTTCGACGATATTATTGGTCAGTCTCCGGCCATCCTCGATGTTATAAAAAAAGCTAAACTGTGCGCCCGCCACGAACTGCCGATTCATATTTTAGGTGATACCGGCACGGGCAAAGAACTTTTCGCCCAAAGTATTCACCACTATAGCGTCAGAGGCCATAGTCCTTTTATCGCGATTAACTGCGCGGCCATCCCCGAGAGCATTCTGGAAAGTGAACTCTTTGGCTATGCCGACGGCGCCTTTACCAGCGCGCGGAAGGGCGGCAAACCTGGGGTGTTTGAAATGGCGATGAACGGTACGGTGTTTATCGATGAAATCAGCGAAGCGCCGCTATCGGTACAGGTTAAGCTGCTGCGCGTATTGCAGGAAAAGCAGTTTTCTCGTCTCGGCGGCGATACGCTTATTACCGTCGATTTTCGCCTGATCACCGCCAGCAATAAGGATCTGCGCCAGCTCGTCGCCAACGGTGAATTCCGGCAGGATCTGTACTACAGAATCAATATCCTTGAGTTGACGCTACCGGCCTTACGCCAACGACCGGGCGATATTATGCTGTTAATTCAGCACTTGCTTCATCAGCAGGGTAAGCAAATCACCTTTACCCCCGACGCGGTGGATTTTTTACATAGCTATCGCTGGCCCGGCAATATTCGCGAACTCCAGGCGGTGATCTACCGACTCATTGTGCTGCTCGATATAGACAGGGTGAACAAGGAGATTTTACTCCAGGTTAGTCAAATTACACCCGATGACCATCAGCAACTCGCTCACTCCCCGGCGGTGAGCGTCTCATCCGATGAAACCGATCTATTAAAGAAACAAGAGAAACAACTGATTACCAGCGTAATAGAAAAAACCGACGGAGACAGAACCAGAGCATCGGTCATGCTGGGTATTAGCCCCACCACCCTGTGGCGCAAATTAAAGCAGCATAATATCAGCGGATAAGTCGAAGCCTGCTCCGCTGATACAGAGCAGGCGGTTATTTCTGTTCCGCTAAAGCCTGCGCGCATGCCCAGGCTGACGCCCATGCCCACTGGAAGTTATAACCTCCCAGCCAGCCGGTAACGTCCATCACTTCGCCGATAAAGTAGAGCCCGGGCACCTTACGGGCCTCCATGGTGCGCGAAGAGAGTTCGTTAGTATCTACGCCGCCGAGGGTCACTTCCGCCGTACGATAGCCTTCGGTGCCATTCGGCTGGACGCGCCATGCGGTCAGCGTCTCAACCAGCGCCTGCTGCTCGCGGACGTTAAGCTGTTTCAGCGTGATATCCGGGAGTTGGCCCAGCTGCTGCAGGCACTCAACCAACCGTTTCGGCAGCTGCATCGCAAGCGTGTTTTTCAGGCTCTGATTAGGATGCGCCGCGCGCTGTTCGTTGAGGAAATCATCAAGATGGCACTCCGGCAGCAGATTGATGCTGACGAATTCTCCCGGCTGCCAGTAGCTGGAAATTTGCAGTACCGCCGGCCCGGACAGCCCGCGGTGGGTAAAGAGCAGATTTTCCCGGAAGACGGTCCCGTTTTCCGCCGTGATGGTTGACGGCACCGAGACGCCGGAAAGCACCTGCAGCTGCTCAAGCAGCGGCTTATGCAAGGTAAACGGCACCAGGCCCGCGCGGGTCGGCAGTACCTTCAGGCCAAACTGCTCGGCAAGCTTATAGCCGAACGGCGAAGCGCCCAGACCGGGCATGGATAACCCGCCGGAGGCCACCACCAGTCTGTTCGCCGCCACCGTCTCGCCGTTAAGCTGCAGCATGTAGCCCTCATCATCCCGCTCAACGCTGATAATTTCGCTACGCAGGCGAATTTGTACGCCGCCCTTTTCACACTCCGCCAGCAGCATGTTGACGATTTGCTCGGCGGAATCATCGCAGAAAAGCTGGCCCAGGGTTTTCTCATGCCAGGCAATACCGTGTTTGCTAACCAGATCGATAAAGTCCCACTGGGTGTAGCGCGCCAGCGCGGATTTGCAAAAATGCGGGTTTTGGCTGAGATATGCCGCGGGTTCGATATACATGTTAGTAAAGTTGCAGCGTCCGCCGCCTGACATCAGGATCTTGCGCCCGGGCTTTTTGCCATTATCGAGCAGCAGCACCCGGCAGCCTGCCTGCCCTGCCTGCGCCGCACAAAACATTCCCGCCGCTCCGGCGCCGATTACGATGGCATCAAACCTTTCCACACAACATTCCTCATATCCCGATTGTCGGGAATTGTAAATTTTTCACTCTGGTCGCACCAGCATGAAAAAAACAGATTTACGTACCTCATTGAAAGATATAGGAATACTCCCAACAAGGTAAAACTTAAACAGGAAGAAAATCAAAAAAAGTCTATATTTCACTTTGCCCGCGCCGCTAAAGTCACTGATAATGCGCCGCGTTCATGTCCTCAAAATGGCGTAACGTCCTATGCTACATTTATTTGCCGGTCTGGATTTACATACCGGGCTACTGTTATTGCTTGCTCTGGCTTTCGTGCTTTTTTACGAAGCGATCAATGGTTTTCATGATACCGCAAACGCTGTTGCAACTGTGATCTACACACGCGCAATGCGGTCGCAGCTTGCTGTGGCGATGGCGGCTCTTTTTAACTTCTTCGGCGTTCTGTTGGGCGGTCTCAGCGTAGCCTATGCCATCGTGCATATGTTGCCGACCGACCTGTTGCTTAACATGGGTTCAGCACATGGCCTCGCCATGGTCTTTTCCATGCTGCTGGCGGCAATTATCTGGAACCTCGGCACCTGGTACTTCGGCCTTCCGGCCTCCAGCTCGCACACCCTGATCGGCGCGATCATCGGTATTGGTTTAACCAATGCGCTGATGACCGGTACGTCGGTGGTGGACGCGCTGAACATCCCGAAAGTCATGGGTATTTTTGGCTCGCTTATCATCTCGCCAATCGTTGGCCTGGTCGTGGCGGGCGGCCTGATTTTCATCCTGCGTCGTTACTGGAGCGGAACCAAAAAACGCGCCCGTATCCACCTGACCCCAGCCGAGCGTGAAAAGAAAGACGGCAAGAAAAAGCCGCCGTTCTGGACGCGTATTGCGCTGATTCTCTCCGCCATTGGCGTTGCGTTCTCCCACGGCGCGAACGATGGTCAGAAAGGCATTGGCCTGGTCATGCTGGTTCTGATCGGCGTAGCTCCGGCTGGCTTCGTGGTCAATATGAACGCTTCCGGCTACGAAATCACCCGTACCCGCGATGCGGTCAACAACGTGGAAACCTTCTTCCAGCAGCGTCCTGAGCTGTTGAAGAAAGCGACCGGCGCTGAGCAGCTCATCCCGTCTCCGGACGCGGGGGCAGCCGCAAATGGCGAATTCCACTGCCACCCGGCAAACACCATCAACGCGCTTGACCGCGTGAAGACGATGCTGACCGGAACCGAAAGCTACGACACGCTCTCCGTTGAGCAACGCAGCCATCTGCGCCGCATTATGCTCTGCATCTCCGATACCACCGATAAAGTGGCGAAGCTGCCGGAAGTCAGTGCCGACGATAAGCGTCTGCTTAAAAAGCTGAAAACCGATATGCTGAGCACCATCGAATACGCGCCAATCTGGATTATTATGGCGGTTGCGCTGGCGCTGGGTATCGGCACCATGATCGGCTGGCGTCGCGTGGCGACCACCATTGGCGAGAAAATCGGTAAGAAAGGGATGACCTACGCACAGGGTATGTCAGCTCAGATGACCGCAGCCGTATCGATTGGTCTGGCGAGCTATACCGGTATGCCGGTTTCCACCACCCACGTGCTCTCCTCCTCGGTTGCGGGGACAATGCTCGTCGATGGCGGAGGTCTGCAGAAGAAGACCGTCACCAGTATTCTGATGGCATGGGTACTCACCCTGCCCGCGGCGATTCTGCTCTCCGGCGCGCTATACTGGCTCTCGCTGCAGATTATCTAAGCCGTCTCGGTAATAAGACAGATAAACGGGTCAGGAAACTGGCCCGTTTTTTTTACCCGCAGTGTCACTAGTGCCAGATAGCCAGGGCAATCATGCTCACCATCACCAGGCCGCAGAGGGCGCTGGTAAGGATAAACTGCCGACGAACCCGCTCGCAGCGGCGGATGAACTCATCGTCGTGATGATCGCGGTAGCGCTGAGCGTAGATATACCACACCAGGCGCATCTGTTTGCTGGGCTGTCCATGCGACGTAAAAAAACCGCCGCCGTCGACATATTGATAGAGCAAAGGGTCACAACCACGTAGCACAACAAGCAATGCACGCAGCGACGAGAAGTAGCGTGCCATATTCACTACACATACGATACACAGGGCCCAAAACAGCGCAACAGTGCTGATCATACCTCCTCCCCGGCGACCCGTCCTCGGAGGCTCCCTCCGGGACTACCGCTCCCCAATATCAAACCGACTGTACTGTGAAAGAGTGCGATTCCGATCACGTTTATTTATCCGACCGGCTCATTAAATAGTGTAGGAGATCAGTTAATTTTTTTACCACAACGTTAATCATTATCAATGCATAAGTCGGATATATTTGTTTAACTATTTGCTGAACAAGGTAGATTGACGGATCGCGAGGGGCGCTATAAGGTAGAAATATCTTCTACAATTAGGTCCTTAAGGACTACCCCCCGCGAATGTGGCACGCAGGACGCGGGCGAAGCGGCAGCGCTGGCTGTCAGGTCCAACGGTCATCGACAACTTATGGAAGGAGTAACACTATGGCTTACAAACATATTCTTATTGCAGTAGACCTGTCCCCGGAAAGCAAAGTACTGGTAGAAAAAGCCGTTTCTATGGCCCGTCCCTACAATGCAAAAGTTTCCCTGATCCACGTAGATGTGAATTACTCCGATCTCTACACCGGCCTTATTGATGTTAACCTGGGCGATATGCAGAAACGCATCTCCGAAGAGACTCACCACGCGTTAAGCGAACTCTCTACGAATGCGGGCTATCCGATCACTGAGACCCTGAGCGGTAGCGGCGATCTCGGCCAGGTGCTGGTCGATGCGATTAAAAAATATGATATGGACCTCGTGGTTTGCGGTCACCATCAGGACTTCTGGAGCAAGCTGATGTCCTCCGCGCGTCAGCTCATCAACACCGTTCACGTCGATATGCTGATTGTCCCGCTGCGCGACGAAGAAGAGGAATAACAGGACGTTATTTCATTTCGCTGATGACCAACGCCCGCCCATGCGGGCGTTTTTATTTCTCACTCCCCGCCGAAAAGAAAGAATATAAATCCATAAAATCCGCAAATTGCCAGATTGATCAACCAACAAAATCGCCATTTATCCATATAATCATTCGCCAAAGCGTATAACCATCATATCATTGCGCAAAATTAAGGTTTTTAAGCGCGTTTTGGCATACGCGTGCATACTTTTTCGGACAGGACTAAAAGGCGAAGCAATATGAACTCCACCGCACCCACAGGCTTGCTGCAGCAACCTCGCCCATTCTTCATGATCTTCTTTGTGGAACTATGGGAACGATTTGGCTATTACGGCGTTCAGGGCATTCTGGCCGTTTTCTTTGTTAAACAGCTCGGCTTCTCGCAGGAACAGGCGTTTATAACCTTTGGCGCGTTTGCGGCGCTGGTATATGGCCTGATCTCCATCGGCGGCTATGTCGGCGATCATCTGCTCGGCACCAAACGTACGCTGGTGCTGGGCGCGATTGTCCTCGCCGCGGGCTACTTTATGACCGGCCTGTCGCTGCTCAAACCCAATCTCATTTTTATCGCGCTGGGAACCATTGCGGTGGGAAACGGGCTATTTAAAGCCAACCCGGCGAGCCTGCTCTCCAAGTGCTATCCGCCAAAAGATGCCCGCCTCGACGGCGCCTTCACGCTGTTCTATATGTCGATTAACATCGGTTCGCTGCTGTCGCTGTCGCTGGCGCCGGTGATTGCCGATAAATTCGGCTACGCGGTGACCTACAACCTGTGCGGCGCCGGCCTGATTGTCGCCCTGCTGGTTTACTTCGCCTGTCGGGGTATGGTGAAAGATATCGGCTCTGAGCCGGACCACAAGCCGTTGAGTCTGCGCAATTTACTGTACGTGCTGGCAGGAACGGTGGTGATGATTTTTATCTGCGCCTGGCTGATGCATAATGTAAAAATCGCCAATCTGGTGCTAATTATCCTCTCAGTGGTGGTGACGATTTTCTTCTTCCGCGAAGCCTTCAGGCTGGATAAAACCGGGCGCAATAAAATGTTCGTCGCCTTTATCCTGATGCTGGAAGCGGTGCTGTTTTATATTCTGTACGCGCAGATGCCGACCTCACTCAACTTCTTTGCCATCAACAACGTCCACCATGAAATACTCGGTTTCGCGATTAACCCAGTGAGCTTTCAGGCGCTAAATCCGTTCTGGGTGGTGGTGGCCAGCCCGATCCTCGCCGCGATCTACACACGTTTGGGCAATAAAGGCAAAGACCTGAGCATGCCGATGAAGTTCACCCTCGGCATGTTCCTGTGCGCGCTGGGCTTTTTAACTGCCGCAGCGGCGGGAATGTGGTTTGCCGATGCCCAGGGATTGACCTCGCCGTGGTTTATCGTGCTGGTCTATCTGTTTCAGAGTCTGGGAGAACTGCTGATTAGCGCCCTGGGGCTGGCGATGGTTGCCGCGCTGGTACCGCAGCATCTGATGGGCTTTATTCTGGGGATGTGGTTCCTGACGCAGGCCGCCGCATTTCTGCTGGGCGGCTACGTCGCAACCTTCACCGCCGTACCGGACAACATTACCGACCCGCTACAAACGCTGCCGATATATACCAACGTATTCAGTAAAATTGGCCTGGTGACCCTGGGCGTCACGGTGGTCATGGCGATCATGGTGCCGTGGTTGAACAGGATGATTAATACAAAGAGCGCGTAAAAACAGTGCGGTCGACGAGGTTTCCCGGATTGCGGCTAACGCCTTATCCTGGCTACAGAACTGCGCATCTGTCCGGGCTATCAGACCCGCAGACGGCGGTGAACCCGTAGCCCGGGCAAGGCGCATCGCGCCGCCC
>NZ_JBEAIU010000008.1:0-4789 GCF_040065135.1 Klebsiella sp. CN_Kp066
CGGCTACCGGTGCCACCCGCCATAATCACAGGAAGTAACATGATAAAATCCTTAAATAAATAATCATTTTGTTTACTATCAATCAACGGCACACGTTTGGCTTCAGGCTGGATTTTGCGCACGCTACCGCCCTTGGCTTTCGCTACCAAATTGCGTCGGGCCTTATTGTTGTACCCACTCTCTTACGGCGTTAATGCAGTAACTGCGTTAGCGCCAGGTGAGTCGTTCCCCAGACAGGCTAAGCACTTCGGCGCTTAACGATCTGCCTGAGAGCTTAATCATTCTAAAAACAGAGATATGTTGGCGAACATATCTCTGTTTTCATCCGTAATCGCACCATCACACGCGCAAAAAACGCAGAGTACTTTCGCCGTTTCCGTAAGGGCTATCCATCAGGACTTTCTCATTTAGTAAGGATAGAACACTGCCGCTGTCGGCAGACGCATTGGCGGAAAGAGATGCTTTGCAGGCGTAGAGAGAAGTGAGAGAAATACGCTGAATGGCGATGTTAACGGCAGCGCTGCGGGAGAAAGCCAGAACACTCTGGATACCAGTGGAGGCTGAGCAGAACGGATTGACTCTCTTTTTTAGCATTACGCTCACGATATGTTCCAGAAGATGGGATGGGTGGTTCATATCTCGACAACACATACACCATACAAACGAATTATCTGCGAAGTATACGCGTTGGCCTAAAAGAATAAAAATGAAAAAGCTCAATGAAAAATAAATTCAACAGATGAACTTCAGGCCTGGCTTTTTTCGACCCTCACTCAGATGCTTAAGAAATAAAAATAAAATCAACAACTTAAAAACCAACTCGGATTTTAGCTTGGTTTTTCCGAATGATCGTGCATGAAACGTAAGCAAATTCATAAATCACGACAATATGAATTCAACTTATTTCATCTCGAAAAAAAGATCACATTGTGAACAGAGAAATCATTACCAGCCATAAAGACCACAGAGTTATTATTTGCCAGCTAATCTAAATACATGATAATCATTATTATTTACGACATTCTCTGGCGGGGAAGGCTCTTATGAAATGCTTCTCTCAAGCTTTTGCTGGCGACAACTTAACCGCTAACGGTAAAGCAGGTGATCCCTACAGCAAGCCAGTGTAAAATCGGCAATTATATATAGCGGGGCAAAGTGAACCCGGAGGATAAATATGAAGTTTTTAGTGACTGGAGCCGCAGGATTCATCGGTTTTCATGCGTGCAAACGCCTTCTGCAGGCGGGTCATAAGGTTGTCGGACTCGACAACATGAACGATTACTATGATGTCAATCTGAAGCAGGCCCGGCTGGATTTGCTGCAATCCCCCCAGTTCAGTTTCCATAAAATCGATCTGGCGGATCGTGAAGGTATTGCCCAACTTTTTGCTCATGAGAAATTTAACCGGGTAATCCACCTTGCTGCCCAGGCCGGCGTTCGCTACTCGCTGGAAAATCCTTTCGCTTATGCTGATTCCAATCTGATTGGTTATCTGAACATTCTTGAAGGCTGCCGACATAATCACGTTGAGCATTTGCTGTATGCTTCATCGAGCTCGGTTTATGGTTTAAACCGCAAGATGCCATTCTCAACCGACGATTCGGTTGACCATCCGGTTTCTCTCTACGCCGCTACGAAGAAAGCAAATGAGCTGATGGCGCACACCTACTCTCACCTTTACGGTATTCCGACCACCGGATTGCGATTCTTTACCGTCTATGGCCCCTGGGGGCGTCCGGACATGGCGCTGTTCAAGTTCACAAAAGCCATGCTGGAAGGAAAGAGTATTGATGTCTACAACTACGGCAAGATGAAGCGCGACTTCACCTACATCGATGATATCGTCGAGGCGATTGTACGGATGCAGGACATTATCCCGCAGCCCAATCCTGAATGGACCGTTGAGACAGGTTCTCCGGCTGACAGCTCTGCGCCCTATCGTGTGTATAACATCGGGAACAGCTCACCGGTTGAGCTGATGGATTACATCACTGCGCTGGAAGAAGCGCTGGGTATGGTCGCGGAAAAGAATATGATGCCTATTCAGCCAGGCGATGTGCTTGAGACCAGCGCGGATACAAAGCCGCTGTATGATATGGTGGGATTCAGACCGCAAACAACGGTCAGTCAGGGGGTTAAGAACTTCGTTGACTGGTATAAGGCATATTATAAGGTGTAATGCCCCCGGGCAATGCGCATGCTATTAAGCCGCAGCGGCACCCCGCTGCGGCTTTTCTGTTTGGTAGGCCATGTTGAGCAATCTTACGATTCTGTCGGTAACAGATCAGGATGGGTAAAGTGGCGCGGAACAGCCCATACCGTACATTAACGAAACCTGAAACAAAATATCACCAGAAGCCGAATACAGCCCTTCCCTTACGCTATCTGAAGAGCATTAGCTTAGACAGATTATCATCCCCAGATGGTAAGGCTGGCATTTAAGTCTGTTACAGATCGTTTATTCATAGCAGAAGCCATAAAAAAGATTTATTCACTTTCCTGTAAAAAAGCCACAACCTCCATATAGGAATTTTCTTAATTCCAGGATATGTTAAGCATGTCAGGGCGGACTTTGTCAGAAGTATTAGTTCGCAAGCAAATGGATTTATCACATTCCTTTCATTCTGGTACGAATTATGGCAAACATAATTTTCTTAGCAGTTGCTGCCATCCTGTTGATTGTTTCCGTTTATTTTCTGATTTCTTATATTAAGGACCAGAAAAAAACCAAGCTGACTTTTAACAAGCGAAAGTGGTGAAAAGAAAACTTAATATAATTATAATACTGGCATAGGAAATAATAATATAAAATACTGCCAGCCGTGGAGATGCGTTCCGTCTTTACAGCTGGCGCTGGAAGCTATTTTATATTTATAAAAGTTACTAGAATCGGAAACAACATCCCAGACATCAGGATGATTTTTTATGCCCACGGCTAACTCATGCCTACTATACCTCCCCCCCCTGAACGATCCCGAAGCGTCGGTTTAAACTGGAATCTGAATCTCATCGCATTCCAGGGCAGGATGCTGTACATCGGCAGGAACTTATAAACAACAAAAGCCTGCAAGCAGGCTCTGTTTTACCTTCCGGCGCTTATCTCCAGCGTCTACATCTCAGTGACGGTAGCTCTTCACAAGGTGAATTTAACATATCCGACCTCAATGATTGCGACAAGATGAACAATTGAAGAATTTAAGCGGGGTCACGTTTTTTAAGGGGATATGGTTTGGGTGAAGGAACGGTGAGACTGGCAAGAGAAATGCGTAATCATTTAGAGGGGGAGGAAAGCGGTGGCCGGCAGCTGCTGCTCCCGGCCAGAAGACAGATTAGTCACTGCCAAATAAATCGCGGGTATATACCTTATCAGCAACATCCGACAGCTCTTCAGCCATACGGTTAGAGACAATCACATCAGCTTCTTGTTTGAACGCTTCAAAATCGCGAACTACGCGGGAATTGAAGAATTCATCTTCCTGCATAACCGGTTCATAGATAATAACCGGAATACCTTTAGCCTTAATACGCTTCATGATGCCCTGAATTGAGGAAGCGCGGAAGTTATCAGAACCACTCTTCATGATCAGGCGATAGATCCCAACGACCTTAGGCTTACGCGCCAGGATGGAGTCAGCAACGAAATCTTTACGCGTGCGGTTAGCGTCAACGATGGCGCCAATAATGTTATTCGGTACAGATTCGTAGTTCGCAAGCAGCTGCTTGGTATCTTTCGGCAGGCAGTAACCACCGTAGCCAAAGGACGGATTGTTATAGTGGTTACCAATACGCGGGTCGAGGCACACGCCTTCGATAATCTGCTTACTATTCAGGCCCTGGCTCTCAGCGTAGCTATCCAGTTCATTGAAGTAAGCCACGCGCAGCGCCAGATAGGTATTGGCAAATAACTTGATTGCTTCAGCTTCGGTAGAATCAGTAAACAGCGTCGGGATATCCTGCTTGATCGCTCCTTCTTTCAGGAGGTTAGCAAAACGTTCCGCGCGTTCTGAACGCTCGCCAATAACGATACGCGACGGGTGCAGGTTGTCATAGAGCGCACGGCCTTCACGAAGGAACTCTGGAGAGAAAATAACATTATCAATGCCCAGGCGCTCTTTAATATCACGAGTGAAACCAACGGGGATGGTTGATTTAATGATCATGACCGCATCAGGGTTAATCTCGGTAACATCGCGAATAACGGCTTCAACGGTCGACGTATTGAAGTAGTTTGTTTTCGGATCGTAGTCAGTCGGCGTGGCGATAATGACATAATCTGCATTGCGATAAGCATCATGCTTGTCAGTTGTTGCGCGAAAATTCAACGGTTTTTCCGCCAGGTATTCCTGGATCTCCTTATCGACAATCGGAGAAATCTTTTGGTTAATCATATCAACTTTGGATTGAATGATATCCAGCGCCACCACTTCGTGGTTTTGCGCAATCAGGATGCCATTCGATAAACCGACATAACCGGTACCGGAAATAGTAATTTTCATTCGATCACACTTTAATCAGTTAACTGGACGGCGGCATATTAGCCACCCTGGTAATCAATACTTGTGGCGGTTTTACTCTCAGAAAGATGGGAAGTCAAGAAAGAGCCATAAGGTTATGCATAATTCCACACATCAACCCTATGGCTCTAAACAGAATAATTTCTATTTAAGTAAAGCTAATATTTCTTCTGTTTTAGCCTTCATTAATTCATCATCAGCTTTTGACTCGACGTTGAGGCGCACTACCGGCTCGGTGTTCGAGCTGCGCAGGTTAAAACGCCACTCCGGATATT
>NZ_JBEAIU010000009.1:0-4001 GCF_040065135.1 Klebsiella sp. CN_Kp066
CTGGGGACCTCACCCTTACCAAGGGTGCGCTCTACCAACTGAGCCATATCAGCACGTTTGGAGCGGGCAGCGGGAATCGAACCCGCATCATCAGCTTGGAAGGCTGAGGTAATAGCCATTATACGATGCCCGCATCCTGAAACTCGGCTACCCAGTTCTTTCTATAACAAAAAAAAGAGAAGCGTCTCTTTTTCTGTTTGAGCTGACCAGTTTAACCAATCAACTCTGGCTCCGCAAAGCGTTGCCGAAAGATGGTGGTGGGGGAAGGATTCGAACCTTCGAAGTCGATGACGGCAGATTTACAGTCTGCTCCCTTTGGCCGCTCGGGAACCCCACCAGGCACTTGATGGTGCCGACTACCGGAATCGAACTGGTGACCTACTGATTACAAGTCAGTTGCTCTACCTACTGAGCTAAGTCGGCATCAAGTAGCGCGCATTCTAGGGAGACCTGCGAGTTCATGCAACTAAAAAATTGCAGAAAATGTTCTATTGCTCACATTTTGTGCTCTGACGAGAAAAAATGGTGTAATTTCAAACAGAGCAGCACAAAAATACGCCAACCTTCTCCATAGAAACGATCGTCGAAGAGAGCAAAATCCTCTTCCAAACCGCTAAAGCGGCATCGATACATCGCAACCCGGTCACAATATTCACTGAATGAGCCGGATGCTTCTACTGAGAACTTTATATGCCCTTGCTAAACCATTCATCTCTGTGATGCTACCTTTAGAAAGCATCATTCAATGAGTTTTTTTCTTATTATTCCTCGCAATCTGGTGTTACCCTCCTGCCCATTGTCCTGATTAACTAGTGTGAAGCACTCCGCCTTCATGTCCTTCGGCGGTTGCAAGAGCATGCTTATGAGCCTAAAAGAGCAAACGTTAATGACACCGTATCTACAATTTAACCGCGACCAATGGGCTGCACTTCGTGATTCCGTTCCGATGACGCTAACAGAAGAAGAAATCACGCGGTTAAAAGGCATCAACGAAGATCTTTCCCTGGAAGAAGTAGCGGAAATTTATTTGCCGCTGTCGCGTTTACTCAATTTCTATATCAGCTCCAATTTGCGCCGACAGGCTGTACTGGAACAATTCCTGGGCACCAACGGGCAACGCATTCCGTACATCATTAGCATTGCGGGTAGCGTGGCCGTCGGGAAAAGCACCACCGCGCGCGTACTCCAGGCTTTACTTAGCCGCTGGCCTGAACATCGTCACGTAGAATTGATTACTACGGATGGTTTTCTGCATCCTAACGCCGTACTGAAAGAGCGCGGCCTGATGAAGAAAAAAGGCTTCCCGCAGTCTTATGATATGCACCGCTTGGTTAAATTCGTCTCCGACCTGAAATCCGGAGTTCCTGACGCCACCGCGCCGGTCTATTCTCATCTGATTTATGACGTCATTCCTGATGGGGATAAAACCGTTACTCAGCCTGATATATTAATTCTTGAAGGATTAAATGTTCTGCAGAGCGGAATGGATTATCCTCACGATCCGCACCATGTATTTGTTTCGGACTTTGTGGATTTTTCAATTTATGTCGATGCGCCAGAAGAACTGCTTAAGACCTGGTATATCAACCGTTTTTTGAAATTTCGCGAAGGCGCATTTACCGACCCGGACTCCTATTTTCATAGCTATGCTCAGCTGTCTAAAGATGAAGCAATTAATGTTGCCACATCGCTCTGGAATGAGATTAATCTTCTGAATTTAAAAGAAAACATCCTACCGACACGCGAGCGAGCAAGCCTTATAATGACCAAAAGCGCAAACCACTCAGTTAATCAGGTGCGTTTAAGGAAATAAAGAAGGGAGCGTCAGCTCCCCTTCTTTTATTCCGCGCTTCGCAATGATATCTCACCGCCAATCCAGGGTTTTATTACCCCATCTTGCTCCAGTAATAATGCTCCTTGAGCATCAATGCCTCGAGAGATACCCACGACTTCTTTATCGCCAATAATAAGTTTAACCGGACGATTAATAAAGTTATCCAGCTTTTCCCAGCGGGTCAGATAGGGTGCTAAGCCTTCGTTCTCAAAAAGTTTAAACCCCGCCCGCAGCTCTTTAATTAGACAAGCTGCTAACGTATTACGATCGATAGTCATCCCCGCTTCCTGCAGGCTGATCCAGCCCTGATTGACAACGTCAGACTCAACGCGGCGCATCATTAAATTAATCCCTGCGCCGCTAACGATATGCGCTGCGTCGCCGGTTTTCCCCGTCAGCTCGACCAGGATCCCGGACAGTTTCCGGTCCTGCAAATAGAGGTCGTTCGGCCATTTTACCCGTACTTTATCCGCCCCCAGGCTTTGCAGCACTTCGGCAATCACGATCCCGATGACCAGGCTCAAACCAATGGCGGCGGCAGGGCCCTGCTCCAGTCGCCAGTACATTGATAGATAAAGATTAGATCCAAACGGAGAGAACCACTTACGCCCGCGGCGGCCGCGACCGGCCTGCTGATATTCAGCCACGCAGGCATCACCGGATTGCAGCTCACCGAGTCGGTCCATAAGATACTGGTTGGTGGAATCAATAACCGGTAGCACGGTGACCCGCCCGTGTTCAATCTGCCTGGCGATCTGCTCTTCATCCAGAAGCTGAATGGGCTCAGGTAAACTGTAGCCTTTACCCGGAACGGTGAAGACGTCAATTCCCCAGTCGCGTAACGTTTGAATGTGTTTGTTGATTGCGGCGCGGCTCATCCCTAAACGCTCACCAAGTTGTTCACCTGAATGGAATTCAGCGTCAGCTAATATGGATATCAGCGTCAGAGGGACGGTATAGTCTTTCATGCGATAGTCTCCTCGGCATTCACTTCGCCCGTTTCGCCAATAAAGCGCACTTCTGGTTGCAGCCAGATATCAAACTTTTCACCAACCTGCTGACGTACATAGTGTGCCAGCTTAACCACATCCTCACTGGTTGCTTGATTATCATTGATTAATACCAGTGCCTGCTGGCTGTGTACCGCTGCACCGCCAATCACTTTTCCTTTAAGCTGGCATTGATCGATAAGCCAGCCGGCGGCAAGCTTCATGCTGCCATCGGGCTGTGGATAGTGAGGGATGTTTGGATAGGCGGTCAGTAGCGCTTTAGCCTTCTCCGTGCTAACAACCGGGTTCTTAAAGAAGCTTCCCGCATTTCCATTCACTTTTGGATCGGGAAGTTTGGTCATGCGCATATGGCATACAGCATCAAATACCTGTTGGGGAGTGACGGTTTGCGGATCCAGCCGGGTTAAATCGCCATAGGTCAAAACGGGCTGCCATGCCTTTGGTAAGATCAAACCAACGGCTACGATGGCATAGCGGTCCTGATACTCATGCTTAAAAATGCTATCCCGATAGCCAAAGCGACACTCAGCAGCGGTGAGTCGTTGCTTCTGCCCGGTCGCCAGCTCAATACAATCGACGTACTGGCAAACCTTTTTTAACTCAAGGCCATAAGCTCCAATATTTTGAATCGGCGAGGAGCCGGCGCAGCCAGGAATTAAGGCCAGATTTTCCAGACCAGGCATTCCATTATTTAGCGCAAACTGTACCAGCTGATGCCAGTTTTCTCCCGCGCCCACGTGCAAATGCCAGGCGTCAGGTGTTTCACTCACTTCTATACCCATAATACGGTTGATAATCACCGTGCCGGAATAATCCTTCAGAAACAGGACGTTACTTCCTTCACCAAGGATAAGAGTTGGCTGGCGCTTTGCAACGGCATTCTGCCAGGCATCCAGTAGCTGTTTTTCAGTTTCGGCGCGTACAATCGCGCTGGCGGAACGGTCAAGACCGAAGGTATTCCAGGGCTTAAGTGAGTGGCTCATAGTGGCTTCCAGATGCAAAATCTGCATTAGTTTACCGTATATAGCGAGGGAAGGCTTGCCCGATCGTCGTGGGTTGACGAGAGACCATGGCGTTATCAGGAGGAATTGTTAAACCCCGGAAACGCAAAAAGCCCATCCGTCAGGATGGGCTCTTCACTTGTTTGATGCCTGGCA
>NZ_JBEAIU010000010.1:0-2936 GCF_040065135.1 Klebsiella sp. CN_Kp066
TCCGGTCAGCGGTCTGCAGGTGACCGACGATGTGGCCGGGCATACCGGCCCGCTGACCAGCGGCGATCTGACCAACGACGCCACACCAACCCTGAGCGGTACCGCCGAGGCGGGCGCCACGGTCACGATCTACGACGGTGACACCGTACTGGGTACGGTGGTTACCGGGGAGGACGGACGCTGGACTTTCACGCCGGACACCCTGAACGAGGGCGACCACAGCCTGAGCACCACCGTGACGGATAAGGCGGGGAATGTCAGCGAGCGCTCTCCGGCGTTTGAAATTACAGTGGACACGACGGTGACTCCGGTCAGCGGTCTGCAGGTGACCGACGACGTGGCCGGGCATACCGGCCCGCTGGCCAGCGGCGATCTGACCAACGACGCCACGCCGGCCCTGAGCGGTACCGCCGAGGCGGGGGCCACAGTCACGATCTACGACGGCGACACCGTACTGGGTACGGTGGTTGCCGGGGAGGACGGACGCTGGAGTTACACGCCGGACACCCTGAACGAGGGCGACCACAGCCTGAGCACCACCGTGACCGACAAGGCCGGAAACGTCAGCGAGCGTTCCCCGGCGTTTGAACTGACGGTGGATACAGTTGTGACTCCGGTCAGCGATCTGCAGGTGACCGACGATGTGGCCGGGCATACCGGCCCGCTGGCCAGCGGCGATCTGACCAACGACGCCACGCCGGCCCTGAGCGGTACCGCTGAGGCGGGCGCCACGGTCACGATCTACGACGGTGACACCGTACTGGGTACGGTGGTTACCGGGGAGGACGGACGCTGGACTTTCACGCCGGACACCCTGAACGAGGGCGACCACAGCCTGAGCACCACCGTGACGGATAAGGCGGGGAATGTCAGCGAGCGCTCTCCGGCGTTTGAAATTACAGTGGACACGACGGTGACTCCGGTCAGCGGTCTGCAGGTGACCGACGATGTGGCCGGGCATACCGGCCCGCTGGCCAGCGGCGATCTGACCAACGACGCCACGCCGGCCCTGAGCGGTACCGCCGAGGCGGGGGCCACAGTCACGATCTACGACGGCGACACCGTACTGGGTACGGTGGTTGCCGGGGAGGACGGACGCTGGAGCTTCACGCCGGATACCCTGAACGAGGGCGACCACCGCCTGAGCACCACCGTGACCGACAAGGCCGGAAATGTCAGCGAGCGTTCCCCGGCGTTTGAGCTGACGGTGGACACAGTCGTGACTCCGGTCAGCGATCTGCAGGTGACTGACGATGTGGCCGGACACACCGGCCCGCTGACCAGCGGCGATCTGACCAACGACGCCACGCCGGCCCTGAGCGGTACCGCCGAGGCGGGCGCCACGGTCACGATCTACGACGGTGATACCGTACTGGGTACGGTGGTTGCCGGCGAGGACGGACGCTGGAGCTTCACGCCGGATACCCTGAACGAGGGCGACCACCACCTGAGCACCACCGTGACCGACAAGGCCGGGAACGTCAGCGAGCGTTCCCCGGCGTTTGAGCTGACGGTGGATACAGTCGTGACTCCGGTCAGCGAGCTGCAGGTGACCGACGACGTGGCCGGGCATACCGGCCCGCTGACCAGCGGCGATCTGACCAACGATGCCACGCCGGCCCTGAGCGGTACCGCCGAGGCGGGCGCCACGGTCACGATCTACGACGGTGACACCGTACTGGGTACGGTGGTTGCCGGCGAGGACGGACGCTGGAGTTACACCCCTGAGGCGCTGGACGAAGGCAGCCACAGCCTGAGCACCACCGTGACGGACAAGGCCGGGAACGTCAGCGAGCGTTCCCCGGCGTTTGAACTGACGATTGATACCACCGCGCCGTCTGCCAGTGCGCCGGAGGTGACCGATGACGTGGCCGGGCATACCGGCCCGCTGACCAGCGGTGATCTGACCAACGACGCCACGCCGGCCCTGAGCGGCACGGCGGAGGCGGGTGCCACGGTGACCATCTATGACGGTGAGACCGTACTGGGTACGGTGGTTGCCGGGGGGGACGGACGCTGGAGCTTCACGCCGGATACCCTGGACGAGGGCGACCACCGCCTGAGCACCACCGTGACCGACAAGGCCGGGAACGTCAGCGAGCGTTCCCCGGCGTTTGAGCTGACGGTGGACACAATCGTGAATCCGGTCAGCGATCTGCAGGTGACTGATAATGCAGGAGAAGACACGGGTACACTGAACAGCGGCAACGTAACGGATGATGACACGCCGACCCTGAGCGGTACCGCCGAGGCGGGCGCCACGGTCACGATCTATGACGGCGACACGGTACTGGGTACGGTAGTTGCCGGGGAGGACGGACGCTGGAGCTTCACACCTGATGCGCTGGACGAAGGCAGCCACAGCCTGAGCACCACGGTGACCGATCTGGCCGGGAACGTCAGCGAACGCTCCCCGACTTTTGAGTTAACTGTCGATCTCAGCGACGACACCGACAGCGACTCGGATAGTGACAGTGATTCGGACTCTGACAGTGACTCGGATTCCGACAGCGATTCGGACTCTGACAGCGATTCTGATTCGGACAGCGACTCGGATTCGGACAGCGACTCCGACTCCGACTCCGACTCTGACAGTGACTCGGACTCCGACAGCGACTCGGACTCCGACAGCGATTCGGACTCTGACAGCGATTCGGACTCTGACAGCGATTCTGACTCTGACAGTGACTCGGATTCCGACAGCGATTCCGACTCTGACAGTGACTCGGATTCCGACAGCGATTCGGACTCTGACAGTGACTCGGATTCCGACAGCGATTCCGATTCTGACAGTGACTCTGACTCCGACAGCGATTCGGACTCTGACAGCGATTCCGACAGCGATTCCGACTCCGACAGCGACTCGGATAGCGACAGCGACTCGGACTCCGACAGAGACTCGGATTCGGACAGTGACTCGGATACCGACAGCGATT
>NZ_JBEAIU010000011.1:0-2818 GCF_040065135.1 Klebsiella sp. CN_Kp066
AACCGCCGACCCCCTCCTTGTAAGGGAGGTGCTCTCCCAGCTGAGCTAATCACCCCCGCTGTGTGGAGTCGCATTATAGGGAGAGTTGAAAATGAGTCAACGCCTTTTCTAAATAATTTGTTTGTTCGTCGTAAAATTAAACAAAACGATCGCAATGTCATCTATGACGCATGATTTATAAACAAAAAGGGTAAAGCTTGACGTTGAAACGGTAACAACATTGAGGAATCAGCCCACGGTGTTAGAATATTCCTCCATAAAATCCAACGAACACTGCCGCGTGTCGGCACCTTTATCAAACGTAAGGCCACTTCATGAAAATCAAAACTCGCTTCGCGCCCAGCCCGACAGGCTATCTGCACGTTGGCGGCGCGCGTACTGCTCTCTATTCCTGGCTTTTTGCACGTAACCACGGCGGTGAGTTTGTGCTGCGTATTGAAGATACCGATCTTGAGCGCTCCACGCCGGAGGCCATTGAAGCCATCATGGATGGTATGAACTGGCTGAGCCTGGAATGGGATGAGGGTCCGTACTTCCAGACCAAGCGTTTTGATCGCTATAACGCCGTCATTGATGAAATGCTGGAAGCGGGCACGGCCTATAAATGCTATTGCTCTAAAGAGCGTCTGGAAGCGCTGCGTGAAGAACAAATGGCAAAAGGCGAAAAGCCGCGTTATGACGGTCGCTGCCGCCATGGTCACGAACATCATGCTGATGATGAACCTTGCGTTGTTCGTTTTGCCAACCCGGAAGAGGGGTCCGTTGTTTTTGACGACCAGATTCGCGGTCCGATCGAATTCAGCAACCATGAGCTGGACGATCTGATTATTCGCCGTACCGATGGTTCTCCAACCTATAACTTCTGCGTCGTGGTTGACGACTGGGATATGGAAATCACCCACGTTATTCGTGGTGAAGACCATATCAACAATACACCGCGCCAGATTAACATCCTGAAAGCGCTGAATGCGCCTGTGCCGGTTTACGCCCACGTTTCGATGATTAACGGCGATGACGGTAAAAAATTATCCAAGCGTCACGGCGCGGTCAGCGTTATGCAGTATCGCGACGACGGCTACCTGCCGGAAGCGCTGCTGAACTATCTGGTGCGTCTGGGATGGTCAAGCGGCGACCAGGAAATTTTCTCTCGCGAAGAGATGATTAAGCTGTTTAGCCTGGGAGCGGTGAGCAAATCTGCGAGCGCGTTCAACACCGAAAAACTGCAGTGGCTGAACCATCACTATATCAACTCGCTGGCCCCGGAATATGTGGCAACGCATTTACAGTGGCACATTGAGCAGGAAAATATCGACACCCGTAACGGCCCGCAGCTGGCTGAGCTGGTTAAGCTGCTGGGCGAACGCTGCAAAACGCTGAAAGAGATGGCGGCGAGCTGCCGTTATTTCTATGAAGATTTTGCCGAGTTTGATGCCGATGCGGCGAAAAAGCACCTGCGCCCTGTTGCTCGTCAGCCGCTGGAAGTGGTACGCGATAAATTAGCCGCTATCAGTGACTGGACTGCGGAAAATGTTCATCACGCGATTCAGGCGACGGCTGATGAACTGGAAGTCGGGATGGGCAAAGTCGGGATGCCGCTGCGAGTTGCCGTAACCGGCGCAGGCCAGTCTCCGGCGCTTGATGTGACCGTGCATGCAATTGGCAAATCCCGTAGCGTAGAACGTATCAATAAGGCGCTGGCCTTTATTGCTGAACGCGAAAGCCAACAATCCTGATACTTGAAACAGACATTGCAAAACGGCGGGGATAGCTAACCCCGCCGTTTTTTTTGCCTGCTACTTTGCATCAGTAATACCAAGCCGGGAGAGAAATCCGCTAATCCCCTCGCGCGCAAGAAGATCGCGCAGGTGTAACTGTTCGGTCGGGGTCATCAGGTGCATGGTTTCGACAATCTGCCGCCATATGGCGTCAGCATCATTCACAAAGTATTTGACGGGCTGTTCAGCCAGCTGATTATCTATCGCCAGATGCCGTAGCGCCGGAATATTGGCGAGGAAATCGATAACCGGCCTGTCGATGACGATAAGACGAGCGCGCCCCCCTTTGACTCCGGGTATCGGTTCCGTCCGCCATTTTTGTTCTCTGGCCCAGCGGTTTATGGTTTGTCGGGCGAGGTTAAGACTCTCGGCGAGCTCCGCTGGCGTCATTTTATCTTTAAGTTTCATCATGCTTTCACCGATCTCGGATACCCAGTCGGTTGAGTAATCCGGTGATCCCTTCACGCAACAGCAGCGACATCAGCAACTTTTGCTCACCCGGCGTCATCTCTTTGCACAGCGTAAGAAGCAGAGATTCCAGTTCGTTATCCGTTGCGGAGTAGGGGACCGGGTTTTCGGCCACGCGCTGCGCGCTGCGTATGAATTCGCGAACCTGCTCATTGACATGTACGAGGCGCGCTTTACCGCCCTGAACGCCGGGGCGCGGGGAGGTTTGCCACCCCTCTTTACGTACCCATTTGTTTATGGTTTGCCGACTGAAGCCAGTCAGATGCGCTATTTCTTCAGGTGTCATTCGTTCCTTGAGCATACTATTTCCTGAGTAAATATGTGGGAATTAGTTGCACATGTTATAGCATCCTTTTACAGGAAAGAGTGACATGTTTAGCTTCTGGCTGCGATAAGGCTCGCAATGTCAGCCGTTTGCCTGCTTTTTCAGCGATCAAATTGCGGGGATTCATTTTGCCGTTGACACCTGACGAAGGAATTCATATTATGCCGCCCGTCAACACGACACGCTTTACGTTACGGGGCTATAGCTCAGCTGGGAGAGCGCTTGCATGGCATGCAAGAGGTCAGCGGTT
>NZ_JBEAIU010000012.1:0-2014 GCF_040065135.1 Klebsiella sp. CN_Kp066
CCGAATCCGAGTCGCTGTCCGAATCAGAATCGCTGTCAGCATCCGAGTCGCTGTCAGAATCCGAATCGCTGTCCGAATCCGAATCGCTGTCCGAATCCGAGTCGCTGTCCGAATCAGAATCGCTGTCAGCATCCGAGTCGCTGTCAGAATCCGAATCGCTGTCCGAATCCGAATCGCTGTCCGAATCCGAGTCGCTGTCCGAATCAGAATCGCTGTCAGCATCCGAGTCGCTGTCGGAATCCGAATCGCTGTCTGAATCCGAATCGCTGTCAGAGTCCGAGTCGCTGTCGGAGTCAGAATCGCTGTCTGAATCCGAATCGCTGTCGGAGTCAGAATCGCTGTCTGAATCCGAGTCGCTGTCGGAATCGGAGTCGCTGTCAGAGTCCGAGTCGCTGTCGGAGTCAGAATCGCTGTCAGAGTCCGAGTCGCTGTCCGAATCCGAGTCGCTGTCAGAGTCGGAATCGCTGTCGGAATCCGAATCGCTGTCAGAATCCGAATCGCTGTCGGAGTCAGAATCGGCATCGCTATCCGTATCATCAGCCAGGCCGATATTAATGGTCAGCGTTGTGGTAGCCGTATCGCCATCCGCATCCGTGATGGTGTAGGTAAATACCTCCGTTTGCCCGACTGAATCAGCATCTCCGGTCGCCTGATAGGTATAAGTACCATCGGCATAGATCACCAGCTTACCGTAGGCGCCCTCAACGATCGTTCCTCCTGAGCTAACCTGCTGCGCCGATGCCCCCGAAACCGAGGATGCAACGATGCTGGTCACAGTAATACCCGTACCGATATCACCTACGTCTCCGCCAGCATCCGTCTGCAGTACGTTACCGCTGATGATCGCGGATTCGTATCCTACAGAGTCGGTTACCGCCACATCGACCGCTGTCGCTACGCTGATATTCGCCAGGAAGTTTACCAACGTCGGCAGCAGGCCAGTATTCGTCGGCGACGATATCACTACCGTGTAGTTCCCCTCCGGCAGGTCGCTGAAGCTGGCGCTGCCGCTGTAATCCAGGCTGACGCCTCCCGCCGTAATAGTCACCGCATTCGATGCTAGCGCAACCACTTCTCCGGTCACCGTATTAATCACCGCGAGATCGGCTTTGAAGGTATCCGTCCCACCCAGCAGAAGCAGTAGCGTATTGATCAGCGCCGCCGAGCTCAGCGTAGTACCGCCGGAGATATCCAGCGCCACATCCTGAGTCGTTCCACTCGCAACCGTAAAATCAAAGTTGTTCCCGCTAAGCAACGAAACATCGACCACACCAAGCAAGTTCACGCCTGTCAGTTGGGTAATCGTACCGTTCAGGCCCTCGAGGTTGTCATGATTCTCGAAGATCAGAGCGGTATTGGTATCCGCGTTGGCTTGCGGGATATCCGAGTCGCTATCCGAATCGGCATCGCTGTCAGAATCCGAGTCACTGTCAGAATCGGAATCGCTGTCAGAGTCAGAATCGCTGTCAGAGTCAGAATCGCTGTCAGAGTCCGAGTCGCTGTCGCTATCCGAGTCACTGTCGGAATCGGAATCGCTGTCGGAGTCAGAGTCAGAGTCAGAATCGGAATCGCTGTCGGAGTCCGAATCGCTGTCCGAATCCGAGTCGCTGTCAGAGTCCGAATCGCTGTCGCTATCCGAATCGCTGTCCGAATCCGAGTCGCTGTCGGAATCGGAATCACTGTCAGAGTCAGAATCGCTGTCGCTATCCGAGTCGCTGTCAGAGTCCGAATCACTGTCCGAATCGGAATCGCTGTCAGAGTCCGAATCGCTGTCAGAATCCGAGTCACTGTCAGAATCGGAATCGCTGTCAGAGTCCGAATCGCTGTCCGAATCCGAGTCGCTGTCGGAGTCAGAATCGCTGTCGGAATCGGAGTCTCTGTCAGAGTCGGCATCGCTGTCGGAATCGGAGTCGCTGTCAGAATCGGAATCGCTGTCAGAGTCGGAATCGCTGTCGGAATCCGAATCGCTGTCCGAGTCAGAGTCGCTGTCTGAATCCGAGTCACTGTCCGAATC
>NZ_JBEAIU010000013.1:0-1394 GCF_040065135.1 Klebsiella sp. CN_Kp066
CCGTATATGGACACCTCCCGTTATGCAAGCCATCTCTGCATTTTGTGTAACGGGGTAAGTTGCGTTCGTATATCCGGCCTCTCTTACGATACCGTCGTATCCGGGCCATGATGTTATCTGCGCATCTGTTTCCATTCGGGCTAGCGGCTTTGCTTATCAGGGAGCCTTCGGCCAGGCCGGAGTGACTGATGCTGGTCTTACCTGTTACTCATCTCGCTTCTCTGGCTGCAACCTTACGGCAGGTTATTGCTCTTTTAACGCATGGGATACAGGTCACCGGTTAACCGGTGACCTGTATCCCATGGTAATCCTCTTCACGACTCAGCAGCGCCCATGCTATACGGGCATTCTTGTTCGCCAGCGCCACCGTCGCGATGTTCCGGTTTCGTCTCTCCGACACCCCCTGCAACCACTGGCTGCGCCTGTCAGTTTTATTCTGACACGCATTCAGCACTGCCCGCGCTCCATGGATTAGCAGCGTCCGCACGTAGCGGTCCCCCCGCTTGCTGATATGGCCCAGTCGCGCCTTTCCTCCGCTTGAGTGCTGCCGCGGAACCAGCCCCAGATAAGCCGCCATTTCCCGGCCGCTCCTGAACTGTCTGCCATCACCCACTGCAGCCACCAGGGCACTGGCCACCACCGGACCCATCCCCTCTATCGCCAGCAGTCTTTTTATCCGGATATCATCCCGTGCTGACTGCTGAAGCCGCCTGTCGTGGCGGGCGACACGCTCATCCAGTCCCTGCAGCTCTTCTGACAGTTCGCACAGCAGACGAATAAAACACTCATCCCACTGCACCTGCTGCGACACTATCTCCGGTAGCGCCTTACGCAGTTGCGCTATTCCCGCTGGCAACACCACACCGAACTCCCCCAGCAGACCCCGTATCTCATTGCTCAGGGCTGTCCGGGCACGGATGAGTCTGGCCCGGACGCGGTGCTCCGCCTGCAGCGTCTGCTGCCTTTCCGTTCTGATCGCCACGAAGCGCATCCCGGGGCGGCTGACAGCCTCGCAGATAGCTTCGGCATCGTTGGCATCATTCTTCTGGCCTTTAAGATAAGGCTTAACCAGCCGGGGCTGGATAATGCGTACGGTATGCCCCATACGGGTCAGCTCCCGGGCCCAGTAGTGGGCAGAGCCACAGGCTTCAATACCGATAAGGCACGGTGAGAGTTGGGTGAAAAAGGCCGCCATGCGGTCACGGCGCAGGGTTTTACGAAGGACAACATGCTCACGGTGATCCACGGCATGTATCTGGAAGACATTTTTTGCCAGGTCGAGACCAATACGTTTAATATTCATGATGGACACCTCCTCCAGTTAACTGTAGGTACACCTCAGTCTGGCACTTTGATGCCGTAAGGGGGAGGTGTCCATCACATCGGGCTACGGG
>NZ_JBEAIU010000014.1:0-957 GCF_040065135.1 Klebsiella sp. CN_Kp066
TAACGTTCCGGATTTACCTGGAACATCCGCCTACATGCTTAAACCGGGACAACCGTCGCCCGGCCAACATAGCCTTCTCCGTCCCCCCTTCGCAGTAACACCAAGTACAGGAATATTAACCTGTTTCCCATCGACTACGCCTTTCGGCCTCGCCTTAGGGGTCGACTCACCCTGCCCCGATTAACGTTGGACAGGAACCCTTGGTCTTCCGGCGTGCGGGTTTTTCACCCGCATTATCGTTACTTATGTCAGCATTCGCACTTCTGATACCTCCAGCAACCCTCACAGGCCACCTTCAACGGCTTACAGAACGCTCCCCTACCCAACAACACATAGTGTCGCTGCCGCAGCTTCGGTGCATGGTTTAGCCCCGTTACATCTTCCGCGCAGGCCGACTCGACCAGTGAGCTATTACGCTTTCTTTAAATGATGGCTGCTTCTAAGCCAACATCCTGGCTGTCTGGGCCTTCCCACATCGTTTCCCACTTAACCATGACTTTGGGACCTTAGCTGGCGGTCTGGGTTGTTTCCCTCTTCACGACGGACGTTAGCACCCGCCGTGTGTCTCCCGTGATAACATTCTTCGGTATTCGTAGTTTGCATCGGGTTGGTAAGTCGGGATGACCCCCTAGCCGAAACAGTGCTCTACCCCCGAAGATGAGTTCACGAGGCGCTACCTAAATAGCTTTCGGGGAGAACCAGCTATCTCCCGGTTTGATTGGCCTTTCACCCCCAGCCACAAGTCATCCGCTAATTTTTCAACATTAGTCGGTTCGGTCCTCCAGTTAGTGTTACCCAACCTTCAACCTGCCCATGGCTAGATCACCGGGTTTCGGGTCTATACCCTGCAACTTAACGCCCAGTTAAGACTCGGTTTCCCTGCGGCTCCCCTATACGGTTAACCTTGCTACAGAATATAAGTCGCTGACCCATTATACAAAAGGTACGCAGTCACCC
>NZ_JBEAIU010000015.1:0-916 GCF_040065135.1 Klebsiella sp. CN_Kp066
CAGTTAACGATAGTGCAACGAATTGCACTGGGTTTCCCCATTCGGACATCGCCGGCTGTAACGGTTCATATCACCTTACCGACGCTTTTCGCAGATTAGCACGTCCTTCATCGCCTCTGACTGCCAGGGCATCCACCGTGTACGCTTAGTCGCTTAACCTCACAACCCGAAGATGTTTCGTGAAACATCGTCGTGTCGCGAAAATTTGAGAGACTCGAACACACATTCACTGCGTGTCGTTTCAATTTTCAGCTTGATCCAGATTTTTAAAGAGCAAATATCTCAAACGTCACCCGAAGATGAGTTTTGAGATATCGGTTGGTTGTGCCTTTCACTCACAGCCAGCAAGTGGCGTCCCCTAGGGGATTCGAACCCCTGTTGCCGCCGTGAAAGGGCGGAGTCCTAACCGCTAGACGAAGGGGACACGAGGTGTCGCGACTTCGCAGCCGTCTTGCTTCTTTACATCTATCAGACAATCTGTGTGAGCACTACAAAGGCAGGTTCTTTCAGGTAAGGAGGTGATCCAACCGCAGGTTCCCCTACGGTTACCTTGTTACGACTTCACCCCAGTCATGAATCACAAAGTGGTAAGCGCCCTCCCGAAGGTTAAGCTACCTACTTCTTTTGCAACCCACTCCCATGGTGTGACGGGCGGTGTGTACAAGGCCCGGGAACGTATTCACCGTGGCATTCTGATCCACGATTACTAGCGATTCCGACTTCATGGAGTCGAGTTGCAGACTCCAATCCGGACTACGACATACTTTATGAGGTCCGCTTGCTCTCGCGAGGTCGCTTCTCTTTGTATATGCCATTGTAGCACGTGTGTAGCCCTACTCGTAAGGGCCATGATGACTTGACGTCATCCCCACCTTCCTCCAGTTTATCACTGGCAGTCTCCTTTGAGTTCCCGACC
>NZ_JBEAIU010000016.1:0-784 GCF_040065135.1 Klebsiella sp. CN_Kp066
CGCGGCCCGCTGGACAGCACCTTCGGCCCGCTGCTGACCCTGACGGGCAAAAACAGCGCGCAGAAGGTGATGGCTGCCGACAGCTCGCTCAGCTTACAGACCTGGCTCACCCGCATCACCCGCGTGCGCCTGAAACTTCAGCAGGTGGCGAATGCCGCCGACCCGCAGGCGATGATGCAGCAGCTGGCGCAGACGGTGTTCCGGGGCCGGAGCGTGGAGCTGACCGACACGCAGGAGTACGGCAGCCTGGTGGCGGCCAGCCTCGGTGAGGCGTGGCGCGGTTTCGGGCAGACGATGTTTGTTCAGCCGCTGACTCAGGCCCGGGAGGCGGTACTGCAGCCGTCGGCGGCCAGCCTGAACGAGGCGTGGCAGCGCTCCGTGGTCGCGAACTGGAATGCGGCGTTTCAGGGGCGCTATCCCTTTGCGGCCGGGAAGAGCGACGCTTCGCTGCCGATGCTGGCGGCGTTTATCCGCCGCGATACCGGACGTATTGACCGTTTTCTCAGTACGGAGCTGGGCGGGGTGCTGCGCCGGGAGGGCAGCGACTGGGTGGCGGACAGCACCCGCAGCCAGGGGCTGACCTTCAGCCCGGCCTTTCTGAACGCGGTGAACCAGCTCAGCCAGCTGTCCGATATTCTGTTCACCGACGGCAGCCAGGGCATCAGCTTTGAGATGCAGGGGGTGGCGATGCGGGAAGTGGTGGAAACAGCGCTGACGCTTGACGGGCAGACGCTGCACTATTTTAACCAGCTGGCCGACTGGCAGCGCTTCCGCTGGCCGGGGG
>NZ_JBEAIU010000018.1:0-674 GCF_040065135.1 Klebsiella sp. CN_Kp066
ACCCTGCTGCTGGGGGCGGCGGCGCAGTTCGGCATCTTCGCCACGGTGCTGGGGGCGCTGACGCTGAACTACTTCGGCATCATCAGCTTCACCCTGCCGCAGGCGGCGGCCATCGGCATCATCGGCGGCGCGGACGGCCCGACGGCGATTTACCTCTCCGGGAAACTGGCGCCGGAATTACTCGGCGCCATCGCGGTGGCGGCGTACTCGTATATGGCGCTGGTGCCGTTAATCCAGCCGCCGATTATGAAGGCGCTGACCAGCGAGAAGGAGCGGAAAATCCGCATGGTGCAGCTGCGCACGGTGAGTAAGCGGGAAAAAATCCTCTTCCCGGCGGTGCTGTTGCTGCTGGTGGCGCTGCTGCTGCCGGACGCGGCGCCGCTGCTGGGGATGTTCTGCTTCGGCAACCTGATGCGCGAGAGCGGGGTGGTGGAGCGCCTGAGCGACACGGTGCAGAACGGGCTGATAAATATCGTGACGATATTCCTCGGGCTGTCGGTGGGTGCCAAGCTGGTGGCGGACAAATTCCTGCAGCCGCAGACGCTGGGGATACTGGTGCTGGGAGTGATAGCGTTCTGCGTGGGTACGGCGGCGGGCGTGCTGATGGCGAAGCTGCTGAACCTGTGCAGCCGGCACAAAATCAACCCGCTGATTGGCTCCGCCGGGGTGTCGGC
>NZ_JBEAIU010000019.1:0-611 GCF_040065135.1 Klebsiella sp. CN_Kp066
ATTTCAACTTCTTCGCCAACTTTGATGATACCGCGCTCTACACGACCGGTAACAACGGTACCACGACCGGAGATGGAGAATACGTCTTCGATCGGCAGCAGGAACGGCTTGTCAATCGCACGCTCTGGTTCCGGAATGTAAGAATCCAGGAAGCCAGCCAGTTCGATGATTTTAGATTCCCACTCAGCGTCGCCTTCCAGCGCTTTCAGAGCAGAACCACGAACGATCGGAGTGTCGTCGCCCGGGAAATCGTACTGAGACAGAAGTTCACGAACTTCCATTTCAACCAGTTCCAGCAGCTCTTCGTCATCAACCATGTCGCACTTGTTCAGGAACACGATGATGTACGGAACGCCTACCTGACGACCCAGCAGGATGTGCTCACGAGTCTGCGGCATCGGGCCGTCAGTCGCAGCAACAACCAGGATCGCGCCGTCCATCTGCGCAGCACCGGTGATCATGTTTTTAACATAGTCGGCGTGGCCCGGGCAGTCTACGTGCGCGTAGTGGCGAGTCGGGGTGTCATATTCAACGTGGGAAGTGTTGATGGTGATACCACGAGCTTTTTCTTCCGGCGCGTTATCGATCTGGTCGAATGCGCGAGCAGCACC
>NZ_JBEAIU010000020.1:0-557 GCF_040065135.1 Klebsiella sp. CN_Kp066
TAAGGGACGGTGAAGACCTGGCTGCTGCCGTCGGCCTCTTTGATGGTCACCTGCAGGTCGCCGCCGTTGCCGGCGGAGTAGAGATCGTTGATGGTGAACGGGCCGGGGGGCACCGTGCTCTGGTAGATCTCATAGCCGTTCTGCTTCACCGACACCTGAGCGGTGCCGCGGGCAATCCCGTGGATAACCGGGGCAAATCCCTTCTGGCTGTCCGGCAGCATGTTGTCATCGGAGGCGAGCTGCGCGCCGCGGAAGTTAATGCCGTCGAAGACGTCGCCGTTGGTGTAGCTGTCGCCCAGGGTCAGACGCGAGCGCAGCGCGGTGATGTCGCGCTCCAGCCAGGTATTGACGTGCTGCCACTTGTTTTCACTGGTCGACGAACTGCCGCTGCTGCTGTAGCTCCAGGTGGTGTTATCGCGCAGACGCCAGGCGCCGAGATTCAGCCCGCTCTGCAGGTTCAGGTACGCGTAGTTGCTGCTGCCGCCGATGTCGTTATGGACGTTGTTGCCGGTGAAGTTGTAGTTCAGCAGCCCGGCGTTAATCCCGTGGTCCCAGAG
>NZ_JBEAIU010000021.1:0-548 GCF_040065135.1 Klebsiella sp. CN_Kp066
GCCTGCCGGTCCGCCACCAGCGCCTTCAGCGGGCTGTTCTTCAGACACAGCAGCTCCGCCACCAGCAGCCACGGGATCATCCCGCTGTCGCAGTAGGCGAAATCGCGGAAATAGTGGTGTGCGCTCATCTCCCCGCCGTAAATCGCATCTTCCTGACGCATCCGCTCTTTAATGAACGCGTGCCCGGTCTTCGACATCACCGGCGTCCCGCCGCTGCGGGTCACCATATCCACCGTATTCCACGTCAGACGCGGGTCGTGAATAATCCGGGCGCCCGGCTGCTTCTGCAGGAACGCTTCCGCCAGCAGGCCAACAATATAATAGCCTTCGATAAATTCTGCATCGTTATCAAACATAAAGCAGCGGTCGAAGTCACCGTCAAAGGCGATACCCATGTCCGCGCCGTGCTCGCGCACCGCATCCGCGGTGTCCTGCCGGCACTCCGGCAGCAGCGGGTTCGGGATACCGTTCGGGAAGTGGCCGTCCGGCTGGTGATGCACCTTGATAAAGGTCACCGGCACGCCTGCCGCCACAAAACGTTTCTCCAC
>NZ_JBEAIU010000022.1:0-513 GCF_040065135.1 Klebsiella sp. CN_Kp066
GCGGCGATCTGACCAACGACGCCACACCAACCCTGAGCGGTACCGCCGAGGCGGGGGCCACGGTCACGATCTATGACGGTGACACGGTGCTGGGTACCGTGGTTGCCGGCGAGGACGGACGCTGGAGCTACACCCCTGATGCACTGGATGAAGGCAGCCACAGCCTGAGCACCACGGTGACGGATAAGGCGGGGAACGTCAGCGAGCGCTCCCCGGCGTTTGAGCTGACAATTGATACCACCGCGCCGTCTGCCAGTGCGCCGGAGGTGACCGACGACGTGGCCGGACACACCGGCCCGCTGGCCAGCGGCGATCTGACCAACGATGCCACGCCGACCCTGAGCGGCACGGCGGAGGCGGGGGCCACGGTCACGATCTACGACGGCGACACGGTGCTGGGTACCGTGGTTGCCGGCGAGGACGGACGCTGGAGCTTTACGCCGGATACCCTGGACGAGGGCAGCCACAGCCTGAGCACCACCGTGACGGACAAGGCCGGGAACGTCAGCGAGC